>JAGWYY010000117.1 GCA_018969105.1 Acidobacteriota bacterium
CGACCCGATCGCTTCGCGCCCTTCGCCTTCACGATGGCGAAGTTCGACGGCACCTTGATGCACGACACCACGTTGGGGGCCGCGCTGCTGCTGCCGGTCGTGGTGCGGATGCCCACCCGAAGGGTGCTGCCGCTGGCTACGCGAGCCCTGCTCGCCGTGATGGTGGCGGCGAGAGTGGTGGGAGGGCCGGCGGCGGAATTGGCCGACGACGCCTGCGTGCTTCCAGTGAGCCCGGTCGCCTCGCCGCTGCCCGAGCCTCCCGGATAGAGAACCAGGAGCTGTGCACCGGCGAGTGCGCCCGCGGACGCGGGCGTCCACGTGAGCTTCACCGTGCATGTGCCGCGGGGGGGAATGCGCACCCCCACCGCGCACGTGCCGCCGGTAACCGCCACCCCGGCGCCCGACGCGGTGATCGCCGTGGGCCGCACCGACCCCTCGCCCGAACTGTTGGTGACTGTCACCGTGAGCGTGGACGCCACACCTACCGTGGCTGCGGGGAATGCAGTCGGCGCATAGAGCAGTGGCCCACGGTCAGGACTGATGCGCGTGACCGTGTTGTCCCCCGCGTTGGACGTGAACACGTTGCCGTCACGGTCGATCGCGATGCCGCTCGGACTGATGCCGGTCTGGCCGCCGAACTGCCTGCTGGTCGAGCCATCGGCGCTGATGCGCCACACGCTCCTGTCACCCTCATTGGACGTATAGACGTTGCCATCAGGGTCGATCGCGATGCCCGTGGGCCCGTCGCCCGTGCTGCCCCATGCCCGCACCGTGGTCGTCCCATCGGCGCTGATGCGCGTGACGCTCGAGTCTGCGTAGTTGGCCGTGTACACGTTGCCGGTGGAGTCGACGGCGATGGACCGGGGGTCGTCGCCCGTGCTGCCGCCGAACGGCACCGTCCTGCTCACGCCACCTGCGCTCAGCCGCGTCACGCTGTCGTCGCCGGTGCTCGCGAGGAAGACGTTGCCGGCGAGGTCAGTCGCGACAGCGCGCGGGCTAACCGAATACGGGGCGGGCGGGGCGAACGGATCGGTGATCACGCCCGCTGCGGTGATCTTCGAGACGCTGAGATCGCCGTAGTTGGCGGTGAAGACATTGCCGGCGGAGTCGACGGTGATGCCATACGGGCTGTCCCCCACGTTCGACCCGCCGAACTGCAGCGTGGTGACCAGGCCGCCCGCGGCGATCCTCGTGACGCTGTTGCTCCTCCCGGCACCGAACGAATACCGGGTGTTCGATGTGAAGACGTTGCCCGCTGCGTCGACGGCGACGCCTGTCGGGTTGTTGCCGGTGGTGCCCCCGAACTGCGCCGTGGTGAGGCCGTCAGCCGAGATGCGCGTGACCGAGTTGCTTCCGTAATTCGACGTGTACACGTTGCCCGAGGCATCCACGGTGATCCCCGTGGGCGTGCTCCCCGTGGTGCCGCCGAACTGCGCTGTGGTGGCTGGCCATGCGGATGCGGGAAGAGCGCACGCGCTGGCCAGCGTGGTCGTGAGGAGGAGGCGGGTGAGAGGAAGTGGCATGACGGAGACACTTGCATGCCGCCATCACCACGCAGGGCCGGCTACCGAAAAAACCGAGGTCGGGAGGCCACAGCGCCCCGTGGCCCTAGATGGCCTGCCCGGTCTCCAGGTCGTCCAGATGGGCGTCGATCCTTCGCCCGAGCATGGCCAGGGCGCGGGCGCTGCCCGGACCCCCATGACGCGCCGACAGGCACAGCGTGGCGCGAAGATCGCGCATGGCTGCCGCTGCACCCGCCGGAAGGCTGCCGCCATCCGATGGCCCCGCCGGGGGCCACTCGGCCGGACGACCCTGCATGAGCGGGTGGATCACCCGGCGCGTGGCGCCCACCACGGCCTCGAACTCGGTGTCCGGCAGGCCCGCGCGGGCATCGTCGAGGATGTCGCGCACCTGCGGCCACGGGTCGGACGGCTCGCCATCGGGAACTTGGCGGGCGAGGGCGAGCGGATCATCGATGGGCGCCAGGCGGCTGGCGTCCATGCGACGCTCCTCGGAATCCCCCTCGGAAGGCATGCTCAGCCCGGGGGCGGGGTCTCGCGGCCCGTGGCCATGCCCATGCCGCCCTCGGGGTCGCGCAGCGGGCCGAGCTTGCGGAAGCGCTCGCGGCGGGCACGGCGCCGCTCGGCAGACGGCATGGCGCCCAGTTCGTCGAGCGTGCGCGAGAGGTACTGGTCGAGGATCTCCGCGGCCTGCTCGTGGTCGGTGTGCGCACCGCCCTCGGGCTCGGGCACCACGGCGTCCACCACGCCCCAGCGGTAGCAGTTGGCCGCCGTGGGCTTGAACGCCTGGGCGGCGAGGCGCGCCTTGCTGGCATCGCGCCACAGGATGGCCGAGGCGCCCTCGGGGCTGATCACCGAGTAGGTGCTGTTCTCGAGCATGAGCACGCGGTCGGCCACTCCCAGGCCCAGCGCACCGCCCGACGAGCCCTCGCCGATGATCACCGCCACCGTGGGAACATCGAGCCGCCACATCATCTGGATGCTCCGGCTGATGGCGCCGCCCTGCCCGCGCTCCTCGGCGCTGGCGCCCGGGAACGCCCCGGGGGTGTCGATGAGCGTGACCACCGGCACGCCCAGGCGATTGGCGATCTCCATCACGCGCATGGCCTTGCGATAGCCCTCGGGCCCCGCCATGCCGAAGTTGCGGTACGTGCGCTCGTTGGTGTCGCGGCCCTTCTGCTGCCCGATGAATGCCACGGGGGTGTCGTGGTACCGGCCGAAGCCGGCGACGAGCGCGGCATCATCGGCGAAGTAGCGGTCGCCGTGGAGCTCCTCGAAGTCGGTGCACAGGCGGTTGATGTAGTCGAGCGTGTAGGGGCGCTCGGCGTGGCGCGCCAGCTGCACGCGCTCCCAGAGGTCGTCCTCCTGCGGCTCCGGCGCGCGGCGCACCTTGTCGGTGACCTTGCGGAAGCGCCCGCCGTGCTTGCGGTCGGTCACGAGGGGGTCTCCCCGGAGTCCTCGCCGTCGGTGGATCCCGGGCGGATGCGGTCCATCATCTTGCGCGGCAGCGTGGGCAGCGCCTGCACGGCCTCGCCCACCTTCTGCGCGCCGCCCTGGGCCCACTGCAGCGCCGGCGCGGCGGTGCTGGCGTCCTCGCCAGCGGGTCGGGCCAGGATGTGCAGCACCCGGCCGATGCGCTCGGCGAGCTCGCGGCGGTCCACCACGGCGTCCACCTGGCCGTTGCGCAACTGGGCCTCGGCGCGGCCGAAGTCCTCGGGCAGCACCTCGCGGGTGGTCTCCTCGATCACGCGCGGGCCGCTGAAGGCGATGAGCGCGCCGGGCTCCGCGTAGGTGACGTCCCCCAGCGAGGCGAACGAGGCCCACACGCCACCGGTGGTGGGATGCGCCAGCACCACCACCACGGGCACGCGGGCCTCGGCCAGCGCATCGAGCGCGATGACGGTCTTGGCCATCTGCATCAGCGCGAGAGTGCCCTCCTGCATGCGGGCGCCACCGGATGCCGCCACCACGATGAGCGGCAGCCCCTTCTGCGCGGCGTAGTCGCAGGCGCGCGCGAACTTCTCGCCCACCACGGCGCCCATGCTGCCGCCCATGAACGAGAAGTCCATCACCGCGGCAACGGCGGGCTGGTGGCGCACCTCGAGCTCGGCGCACACGATTGCCTCGCCCATGCCCGTGGACTTCTCGGCGTCCACGATGCGCTCGGTATACGGCTTGAGGTCGGTGAACTGCAGCGGGTCGCTCGCGCGGAGCTCGGGCCAGAGCTCGAGGTAGCCACCGGGCTCGCCCAGCTGCTCCATGCGCTCACGCGCCGTGACGGGGAAGTGGTGGCCGCAGGCCGGGCACACGCGCATGTTGCGGCGCATCTCGTCGGCTGAGTAATGGCTGTCGCACTTGGGGCAGGTTCCGGCGTCCGCCTTGATGCGCCCGGGCCGCCCCTCGCGGTGCGCGAGTTGGCGCAGGCGATCGACCGACACATGGATGTTGCGTCCGACGCGGCTCATGGGGTCGTCATCATCGCACGGCGCCGGTGTCGGTTTGATGAATCGGCTTCACGCCCGTGGCGAGCCAGTCCTCCACGGCCTTGCGGTAGGTGGGCACCAGGCGGGCCTCGTGGCGGAACTCCAGCAGGTCGCGTGCCGCCACCTCGGGCGAGCGCCCGCGCAGCCGCAGCACCGCATAGGCCACGAACAGCGACCGGCGACGGCCGCGCTGGCAGTGGATGAGCACCCGCGCGTTGGGGTCATCGTCGAGCCAGCCGGCGGCGATCTCCGCGGCGCGCGCCCACTTCTCGGGCGGCTGGTGGCGGCCGTGATCCCACATGGGGGCCACCGCCACGTTGCGGTCGCCGAACACCTGGCGCTCGGCCGAGAGGTCCTGGCTGAAGTGCGTCTGCATGCGCGCCCGGCAGTTGACCACGTGGGTCACGCCGTCGCGGGCCAGCAGCTGCAGGCTCTCGGGCGTGGGCACGCTGCCGATGGCGATGCGCTCGTCACCGATCCACGTCCATGGACGCGTGCGGGTGCCGGGGCCGTACACCTTCGTGGCCAGCCGGAACCAGGCGTCGCGGAGCGGCGTGAAGGCCACGCGCAGCCTGCTGGGGAAGTGGCCCCCGGCGTGGCCCGCCTTCGCCATCAGTCCTCCAGGCGGCGGAACGCCAGCGTGGCGTTGTGCCCGCCGAACCCGAACACGTTCGACAGCGCCACGCGCACGTCGGCCTCGCGGGCGACGTCGAGCACGTGGTCCACGCCCGCGCACTCCGGATCGAGCTCCGTGACGTTGATGGTGGGCGGCACGATGCCGTCGCGCACCGCAAGGGCGGTGAGGGCGGCCTCGAGTCCGCCCGCGGCGCCGAGCGTGTGGCCGTGCATCGACTTCGTGCTGCTCACCATGGTGGCCGCGGCCTTCTCCTCGCCGAGCGCGCGGCGGATCACGCGGATCTCCGACGGGTCGCCCACCGGCGTGGACGTGCCGTGGGCGTTCACGTAGTCCACCTCCGACGCCTCCAGCCCGCCGTCGGCCAGCGCCATGGTCATGGCCAGCGCGGGGCCCACCGCAGTGGGGTCGGGCTCGGTGATGTGGTGGGCGTCGCCCGACAGGCCGTAGCCCGCGAGCTCGCAGATGATGTCCGCGCCCCGGTCGAGGGCGTGGCCGAGCTCCTCGAGCACCAGCACGGCACCTGCCTCGCCCATCACGAAGCCGTCGCGACCGATGTCGAACGGGCGGCTCGCGCTGCCGGGGTCGTCGTTGCGGGTGGAGAGCGCCTTCATGGCGTTGAAGCCGGCGATGCCCACGAGCGCCACGGCGCCCTCAGCGCCACCGGCGATCATGGCGTCGGCGCGCCCCAGCCGGATATGGTCGAAGGCATCGCCGATGGCGTGGTTGGCCGACGCGCAAGCGGTGGTGGAACACGACAGCGGACCCTGCAGGCCAATCTCCATCGACGCCTGGGCCGCGCCCATGTTGGCGATGATCGTGGGGATGAACAGCGGGCTCAGGCGCGTGGGGCCGAGGTCGCGCAGGCGCACGGTCTGCTCGTGCCAGGTCTGGATGCCGCCGATGCCGGATCCGATGATCACGCCCATGCGATCGGGCGTGACCGTGCCCTTGATGCCGGAGTCCTCGTAGCCCAGCATGGCGGCGGCCACGCCCAGGTGCGAGAAGCGGTCCATGCGGCGGGCCGTCTTGCGATCGAGGAACTGCTCGATGTCGAAGGCGTCGGGCACCTCGCATGCGAAGTGCGTGTCGCACTCGGTGGGATCGAACTGGCGGATCACCGACGCGGTGGAGGTGCCGGCCTTCGCGGCATCCCAGGAATCCTTCGCGCCGATTCCCAGCGGGGACACCACGCCGAGGCCGG
>JAGWYY010000118.1 GCA_018969105.1 Acidobacteriota bacterium
TGGCGCACGCCAGCCGCATCCGCAGCCTCGGATCGCTGGCGCTGTCGATCGAATACGTGGCGCTGGGGCGGCTCGACGGGCTCGCCGTGCTGCGGCCGGGGCGCATCGTGGACATCGCCGCGGCGATCCTCATCGCAAAGGAGGCCGGGGTGATCGTCACCGACGAGCACGGCATGCCGCTGGATGCGGTGGCCGACATGGACTGGCGCGGGGCCATGGCCGTGGCGAGGGTGCCACGCGACGTGGCGGCGCTCACGGCCGCGGTGCGCGCGGCACTCGACGCGGGGAGCCGCTGATGCTGTTGAACATCGCGATGATTCTGCTGGTGGCCGGGGTGGCGCTTCTGCTGCTCAGGTTGATACTGCGCACGGCGCTGGGCCTCGGGAAGTTCCTCGTGATCGTCGGGGTGCTGCTCATCGTGGCGGCTGCCGTCCTCGGCTTCATCGGGCCCGCAACGGCCTAGTCTCCGGGGTCGTGGCACCCGACTACCACGACCCAACCACCGAGGCGGATGTCCGCGCGGTGTACGACAGCCAGGAGCGGCTCACCCGCAAGGTGGGACGGGGCCTGCTGGTGTTCATGATCGTGTGGCTGCCCGCGCTGCTCATCGTGCCGGGGGTGTTCAAGACCGGCGCGATCGCATCGATGGCACTGGCCACGATCGCGGCCGTGGCCGTGATGGTCATCGTGGAGCACACCTGGATGAAGCCCCGGGCGGCGGAGCGCAGCCGCTACGGCTACCGACCTCCCCCGCCACGCGAGTACCAGTCGCCGGTGTCGCGCTTCCTGCGTGACATGCGCGACGCCGTGCAGAAGTAGGCGGGCGGGCAGCCGGGCCGGCGGGGCGACCGCACTCCCGGGCGAGCGCGGCAGGCCGCGATACGCTTTGAGCGTGCAGATGTCCGCTCAGAGCGAACAGTCAATCGGAATCACCCTCGGGGAGGCGCTTCGCGCGCGCCGCGAGGACTCCGGGCTATCGCTCCGGGCCGCCGCGGAGCGCGCCGGCATGAGCCCGGCGCACCTCTCCGAGGTGGAGCGGGGGCTGAAGGAGCCCTCGTTCGGGGCGCTCTCGCGCATCGCCGACGCCATGGGCGTGGGGGCTGGCGAGGTGTTCCTCGACCTGGCCATCGCGCTCGGCGCGGCGCCGCCGCGGCCGGCACGCCGCCCGCTGGGCTTCTCGCCCGACCCGGTCGACGAGATCGAGTGGGCCGCCGGCCGCCTGCACCAGGACGACCTCCGGGCCTTCGCGGCCTTCGGGGCCTTCCTCGCATCACAGAATCCGACGAACGACCAAGGAGTCACCACCGCATGAGCCCTCTCATCCCGATGGTCATCGAGCAGACCGCCCGCGGCGAGCGCTCGTTCGACATCTACTCGCGCCTGCTCAATGAGCGCATCATCTTCCTGGGCACCCCGGTGGATGACCAGATCGCGAACCTGATCGTCGCGCAGCTGCTGCACCTCGAGAGCGAGGACCCCGACAAGGACATCTCGCTCTACATCAACTCGCCCGGTGGCTCGGTGTACGCCGGCCTGGCGATCTACGACACCATGAACTTCATCAAGCCCGACGTGCAGACCATCTGCTGCGGCATCGCGATGAGCATGGGCGCGCTGCTGCTGGCGGGCGGCGCGGCGGGCAAGCGCATGGCGCTGCCGAACAGCCGCATCCTGATCCACCAGGTGCTCTCGGGCTTCCAGGGCCAGGCGACTGACATCGAGATCCACGCGCGCGAGACGCTCAACCTGCGTGCGCGCCTCGACCAGATCCTCGCCCACCACACCGGCAAGACCGAGGAGCAGATCCACGTCGACTCCGAGCGCGACCGCTTCTTCACGGCCGAGGAGGCCAAGGAGTACGGGCTCGTCGACCGGGTGATCGAGAGCCACTAGCCGGCAGGCCCCTACGGTGACAGTCACCGGCACCGTTCGGTGACTGTCACCGGGGGTGGCGCCCCTACGCTCTTCGGCGTGAGTGATGTCGCCGCCATCAGGGCCTCCGGGCTCGGGAAGTCGTACGGGTCCGGGGTGATGGCCCTCGAGGGGGTTGACCTCGAGGTCGGGCAGGGGGAGCGCATTGGGTTCCTCGGGCCCAATGGCGCGGGGAAGACCACCTTCATCAGGTGCGCGCTCGGGGTGCTGCGGCCCACGGCGGGCAGCGTGGAGATCCTGGGCCACGACATCACGCACGATCGGCTGGCCGCGCTCGCGCAGGTGGGGTACGTGCCGGGCGACCTCGGGATGATCCGGCAGGTGTCGGGGCAGCGCATGCTCGACTCCCTCGCGAAGCTGCACCCCCGCCCGCCCGTGCTGCGCGATCAGCTGCTGGCGGCGCTCGAGCTGTCGGAGGGCGACCTCAAGCGGCGCATCCGCGAGTACTCCACCGGCATGCGCCAGAAGCTCGGGCTCGTGGCCGCGCTGCAGCACGATCCCCCGGTGATCATCCTCGACGAGCCCACCGCCGGGCTCGACCCCGTGATGCAGGCGCGCTTCCTCGGGGTGCTCGACGAGCGGGCACGGGCCGGCCGCACGGTGTTCTTCTCGAGCCATGTGCTCGGCGAGGTCGACGAGCTCTGCGATCGCGTGGCCATGGTGCGCGGGGGCAAGCTGCTCCTCGTACGCGACGTCGACGAGCTCCGCCGCGCCCGCGTGCGCACGGTCGAGGTGCTCTTCGACGGCACGGTGGACCCCTCCACCTACGCGGTGGAGGGCATGGGCGAGGTGCGCGTGGAAGGCCACGTGCACCACTTCACCATGGCGGGCGATCCCGGCCCGCTGCTCGCCCGTATCGCCCCTCTCTCCCCGCGCGACATCACCATCGAGGCCGCGCGACTCGAGGACGTGTTCCGCGCCCTCTACCTGGGGGACGGCGACTGATGCGCGTGGTGCTCTCCCTCGCCCTGCTGCGCTCGCTGCGCCGCACCCTGCTGCTTGGCCTGGCGCTCGGCGCATTCCTGTTCCTCGTGGGCCTGTCGTACTCGTCGGTGGATGAGAACCAGATCCGCAGCCTCGTGGAGTCGCTGCCTCCCGCGCTGCGGGCGTTCGTGAAGGGCTCGGACATCGCCAGCCCATCCGGCTACCTGGGATCCACCTTCATCCACCCCATCACGCTCTCCATCATGGCCGCCACGGCGATCGCAGGCGGAGCGGCGTCGGCCCGCGACGTGGAGACCGGCGTGGCCGAGCTGATGCTGTCGCGTCCCCTCCGACGCACCAGCTGGCTGGGGGCGGAGCTCATCGCGATGCTCGTGCAGGTGACGATCGTGGCCGCGATGGGCCTCATCGGCGCGCTGATCGCCGTCACCACCGTCGATGCCCTGGCCCCGGTGTCGGTGGGCTCGCTCTTCCTCACCGCCATTCCGCTGTGGGTGCTGTTCGCGGGAATCGGCGCGGTCACGGCCCTCGCGGCGTCGTTCTCGCGCACCGGCGCCAAGGCCATCGGGTGGGGCACCGCCTTCGCGCTGGTGGCCTACGCCCTCGACTACCTCGCCCAGGTGTGGGGACTGGCCGAACCCCTCGGGCCGCTCTCGGTGATGCACTGGTACCGCCCCGCCACCATCCTGGGCCAGGGCACCGTGCCCGGGTCCACGTGGGCGGTGCTGATCGGCGTGGCCGTGGTGGCGGGAGGCCTGGCCCTGGCCGTCACCTCACGGCGCGAGGTCGCGCCCTGAGGTGATGCCCTGCCCCGGGGCCAGCGCCCCGGGGGTCAGCGCCCCGGGGTCACGACCCCGGGCGCAGGTTCCCCTTCGGCGGGTTGCTCTTCACCATCTTCTGGAACTGCGCGTACGACGGCTTCTGCGCGCCCGAGTTGAGCAGCAGGCCACCGGGCCAGTTGGGGTTGTCCTGCAGCTGGAACCAGATGACCACCGGCACCCGCGAGCTCTTCACGAAGGGCACCTGGAAGATGTCCCGCATGTACGAGGCCTGCTGCGCGGTGCTGAATGCCACGGCGCGGTAGGGGGTCTTCGCCGTGGTGTACGACGCCTCGGTGATGTAGATCTTCTTCGACTTCCCGCCCGGCAGCTTGTTCACCTCGGCGACGATCTCGTCGAGGGTGTCCCACGCCGGGAAGACCGTGGTCTTCTTGAGCGGCGGCACCGCAGGGTAGATGTGCTGGGAGTACTGGCTGCCGGCCTTGAGGCCGTACTTCTTGAGGTCCTTCACCCAATCCATCGTGCCGCGGCCGCTGGTGTCCGACTTGCCCTTGGGGCCGGTGACGCCCGTGATCGGCACCGCACGCGGGTTGGCGGCCTTGATTGCCGGCACCGCGAGGTTGGCCATCTGCACGTACTTGGGCGATGACACCACCTTCTTGCCCGAGTACTGCGGGTAGAGGTAGATCTGCAGGTTGGGCTCGTTCCAGATCTCGTAGAACTTCACGAGGCAGGTGCCCTGGCCCGGGATCTGCGTGACGCCGTTGTAGCGCGTG
This sequence comes from Acidobacteriota bacterium, assembly GCA_018969105.1. GTDB lineage: Bacteria > Actinomycetota > Thermoleophilia > Miltoncostaeales > Miltoncostaeaceae > SYFI01. The sequence goes on from JAGWYY010000118.1 coordinate 4,430, forward strand.
GCCAGCGCCGACATGAAGTTGGCGTAGTCCTGCGGGTTGGTGGGGGCCTTGGAGTTCCAGGTGACGCCCTTCACGCCCTGCTTGCCGTTGGTGGCCCAGCCGGGCGCGTTCCACGTGGTGACGATCGGCTGCATGCCGGCCTTGACGACCCCGCAGAGCGTGGCGTCGGCCCACGACCAGTCGTACGCCGGGTCGAGGTGGTTGGCGCCGTTGGCCGGCCTGGTGGGCGCGGCAGTGGCCCAGAAGAGGTCGATGCGCAGCACCTCGGTGCCCGTGGCGTCGGCCATGGCCACGCGACCGGGGATGTCCGCGGCCGAGCTCGCGGCCATGCGGTCGTCCTGAAGGCCGATTGCGGCTCCGAGGCCCACGGCGGGCAGCGCGGCGCCCGCCACGAGGGCGGCGGCGATCATCTTCGGGGCGGTGACTCTCACGATTGGGCTCCGGGTCCGGGTCGGGGTACGCGGCGAGGCTAGCAACGGCGGCGGGCGGACCCGGCCGGGGGGTTCCCCCGTGTCATGGGCACCCCATCACCCGCCACGGCGCTCGGCGAAGAACGCGCGCAGGGCATCCGCGGCCTCCACGGCCAGCACGCCGCCCTCCACGGGAATCCTCGTGGGGAGGCGCGGATCGTGGAACACGTCGATCACGCTGCCTGCCGCTCCCGACACCGGCTCGGGCGCGCCGTACACCACGCGCTCGGGCCGGGCCTGCAGGATCGCCCCCGCGCACATGGGGCAGGGCTCGAGGGTGACGTAGAGGGTGCAGCCCACCAGGCGCCAGCCCCCGAGGGCGATCGCGGCATCGCGGATGGCCAGCACCTCGGCGTGCGCCGTGGGGTCCTGCCGGAGCTCGCGCTCATTGCGCGCCGTGGCCACTACCGACCCGCCCTGCACGATCACGCAGCCCACGGGCACGTCCCCGTGCGCAGGCGCGCGGGCGGCCTCGTCCAGTGCCTGCCGCATCCAGCGCTCGTCATCGGCGTTGCTCACGGGCCCGTCCTCCCCGCCGCCCGCATCGGCTCGCCCGCGGCATCGAATGCCACGGCGTACCGCAAGGTCAGCACATCGGGGCGCGCCGCGATGGTGCGGGCGGCCGCGCGGGCCGCCGGGCCGTCGAGGCCCGCCACCGCGAGCAGCGCGCCGTCGGTCGGCACGACGCCCGCAGGCACCAGCACGGCCACGGCGCGGGCGCCGTCCACCGGCTCGGGCGCGCCGCCCCCCGGGGGCATCAGCAG
>JAGWYY010000119.1 GCA_018969105.1 Acidobacteriota bacterium
AGCGCGCGGTCCTCGGTGGGGAGGTCCTCCACCACCGCCTGCACGCGCTCGAGCGCGGGGCGGCCGGCGAGCTCCTCCACCACGCCGTCATGGCAGGCCGTAATGGTCATCTCGGGGCCGACCGGTCGGCAGCCCTGCGACACCACGGCGTGCGCCCCCGGCACCACCACGCCCACGGCGCCCTCGGCGAGCACGTGCTCGCCGAACACCAGCCGGTGGTCACCGGGCGCCCGTCCCCCCGAGGCCATCCCGCCGATCACCTGGCGCGCGGCGGGCTTGCCGTCGGGCCCGTGCAGGGAGTCGGGGGGAAATGAGAAGGGGTCGGCCAGCAGGATGACGGCGTCGCTGCCCGCGACCTCCGCGGGAGCGCGGGGGTCCACCTGCGCGGGCCAGCCGGTGAGCACCGCGGCGCCGTCGTCGCCGAGGCCCGGGTCGAGCACGAAGGGCTCGAGGCGGGTTCCCGGCAGCGACGCCGCCCACAGCGAGAGGCCCGGCGGCGACTCCACCTCACGCCCCGTGCCCACCACGGCCTCGGCGGTGCATCCGATGATCGCGCCGCCCCCGAGCTCGCCGGAGATGATCGCCGCGATGCCCGCCGCGTTGGCCATGAGGTCGGGGGTGGCGAACAGCACCACCAGGTCGGGGTGGTGCCCATCGAGGGCGCGCAGCACCGCGGCGCAGGCCTCGCGGGCGGCATCGCCGGGCTTGGGCAGCGTGCTCATGGCGGACGCGAAGGCGTTCATGGGGGGAGTCTCCCGCACCCGGCGAGCGCCATGCCGCGCCTACGGAAACCCCCACGGCTGGTGCGCGCCGCTTGACACCCGGGCCGTGGGCTGGTCAGGTTCACGGGGATGCGACATCGCACCGCCGCCCCTGGGCGACCGCAGTGAACCGACGGCCCTCCCTGGCGAGGCGCATCACGGCGATCGTCGCCGCCTTCATCGCGGCGCTGGCCTGGCTGCTGGTGGTGGTCGTGTGGACCTCGACCTCGAGGGTCACCGACAACGGCGGGTTCGCATCGGTGACGGTGGAGACGGTGCAGAGCACCGACGGCGCGACCGTGCTCACCGACACGCTCCTCGACAAGGTGGACGCCTACGCGACCGAGAAGGGCTATGCCTTCACGCCCTCGGCGCGCGCGCAGATCGAGAAGGCGATCGACCAGGTGATCAGCGGGCCGGAGTTCCCGCAGATCATGGGCCCGGCCATCGAGAAGGCGCACGAGCTCTACGCGGCGGCACCCGACGGTCCGATCACCATCGACTTCGCGAGCCTCAGGCCACTGGCCGTGCAGAAGGTGCAGCAGGTGAACCCGGCGCTGGTGTCGCGCATCCCGCCCGCCAAGGATCTCACCGTCACGGTCGAGAAGCAGGACGTGCCACCGCTGCTCAGCGCCATCGAGAGCGCGAGCAACGCCCTGCGCTGGGCGCCGCTGTGGCTCCTGCTCATCACCGTCGCATTCGCGGCCCTGGCCCTCTGGGCCTCGGCCACCCGCCCCCGCATGCTCATGGGGTTCGGCATCGCGTCGATCGTCTACGCCCTGCTGCCCCTTGCGATGTACCTCGCCGTGCCGCCCATCACGTCGTCATTCGTCGATGCCGGCAACCCCGCGGAGCTGGTGTCCACGGCCACGGTGGCGATCCTCTCGCGCTGGTGGGTGGCCCTGCTGGTGGCCGTGCTCGTGGGCGTGGCGCTCATCGGCGCCTCCATCTACATGCGACGCCGTCCGGTGCAGCGCAGCGGCCCGGTGGTGCTGGGCCGCTAGGACCCCTGCGGGGCGGCGGGTCCGTCGTCGAGCGGGTCGATGAGCGCGTGGGCCTCGATGGCCCGCTCGCCCGGCACCATGATGTCCCTGGGCCCCCCGGCGAGGTAGTCGGGCACGTCGAAGCCGGCCATGCGCCGCACGTAGGCCGGGATTCCCGCCTCGGCCAGCATGCCCTGGATCATCTCGGCCTCGGGCTGGTTGCGCGCGATCGCCACGCGCACCCACTGCACCTCGGGGCGCGCCGGGCCCGCGCGGCCGGCGCCCGCGGGGATCGCCAGCAGCGCGCCCAGGGCGAAGCCCGCCACGTGCACCCAGTTGGCGGTGCCCGCCTGCGCGCCCGTGATGGCGGCGACCGTGGCCCACGCGGCCCAGAGCACGATGGGGATCCACGCGGGCAGTCCGGGACCGCGTCGCTCGCCGGTCCAGGCCAGGTGCAGCCGCGCACGGGGGAACAGCACCACGTAGGCGCCGAGCACCGCCGCCACGATGCCCGACCCGCCGATGATGGGCTGGGCCGAGCCGGCGTCGAACACGGCCTCCGCGAGGAACGCCACGTAGCCCGCGCCGATCACGAACGGCAGGAACCGCGCACGCCCGAGGCGCTCCTCCACCGACGGCGCGAACACCCAGATGAACAGCAGGTTGCCGATCAGGTGCCACCACGATGCGTGCAGGAACTGCGCCGTGAGCACCTCCACCCACGGCGAGTGCTCGGTGGAGAGCACCACGCATGGGTCGCCCGCCACGGCGCCGCCCTGGCCGGTGACGTGCGCGGGCACCATCCCCCACCTGCAGGCCAGCGCCTGGGCCGAGTCGTCGATGTTGCCGTCGTCGGGCCGGGTGAGCTGGACGATCCACATGACCGTCCACGCGGCCATGAGCGCGTAGGTGAGCACCGGCACGCGCGGGCGCGGCTGGTCGTCGGAGAGGATCCGCGCCATCGCGGCGGGGCCTAGCCCAGTACGTGCATGAGGAGGGCCGCCTGCACGTGCAGGCGGTTCTCGGCCTCGTCCCACACGGCCGATCGCGGCCCGTGGTACACGGCCCGGGTGATCTCCAGACCGTCGTGGGCGGGCAGGGGGTGCAGGGCGATGGCGTCGGGCGCGGCGGCGTCCATGAGGGCCTCGTCCACCCGGTACGGCGCGAACACCCGCAGCCGCTCGGCCTCCTCGTCCTCGTCGCCCATCGACACCCACACGTCGGTGTACACCGCGCGCGCCCCGTCCACGGCCTCGCGCGGGTCGGTGACCACCCACACGCGGCCGCCGCGCTCGCGGGCGGTGGCGTCCGCGCGCTCCACCACGTCGGGGTCGGGGTGGTAGCCGTCGGGGCACCCGGCCACGACCTCCATGCCCATGAGCGCCCCGGCGACCATGAGCGAGTGGCAGCAGTTGTTGCCGTCGCCCACGTATGCCGCGCGCACCCCGGCGGGGTCGCCGAACCGCTCGCGGATGGTCATGACGTCGGCCAGCCCCTGGCAGGGGTGGTGGTCGTGCGTGAGCGCGTTGATCACGGGCACGTCGGCGTGCTCGGCCAGCGCCACCACCTTCGCGTGGTCCACCGTGCGGATGACGATGGCGTCGACGAACCGCGAGAGCACCTTCGCGGTGTCCTCGATGGTCTCGCCGCGCCCGAGTTGCATGTCGCGGCCGGCCAGCACCACGGGGTGGCCGCCGAGCCGGGCGATGCCCACCTCGAACGACACCCGCGTGCGCGTGGACGGCTGCTCGAAGATGAGCGCCACGCTGCGCCCGGCGAGCACCTGCGGCCAGTCGGGGTCGGCCTTCAGCTGATCGGCCAGGTCGAGCACCTCGCGCACGGCGTCGGCGGGGTGGTTCATGAGGCTGAGCACGGAGCGTCCGGCCAGCGCGGGGTGGGGTGCGATCTGCGACACGCCGGAAGCGTATCGCGACGACACAGGGCGCCCCGTCCGGCCGATCGGGGATGATCGGCGGGTCACGTCGATCGAGGAGGCGCTGTGTCCGCGGGGTGGTGGGTGCTCATCGGCATCGGGGCGTTCCTCGTGCTGGTCGCGATCTACGACGTCCTCCAGCGCCGGCACTCGATCCTGCGCGTGTTCCCGATCGTGGGTCACCTGCGGTACATCCTCGAGGCCTTCGGGCCCGAACTGCGGCAGTACATCGTCACGAGCAACGACGACGAGCGGCCCTTCAGCCGCAACCAGCGCCGCTGGATCTACGCCAGCAGCAAGCACCAGAACAGCGCCTTCGGCTTCGGCACCGACGCCGAGTTCGAGCGCACGCCCGGCTACCTCATCATCAGCCCCGCGGCGTTCCCGGCCCCGCCACCCGAGGGCGGCGACCCCGACGACTGGCCGCTGCCCTCGGCCAAGGTGCTGGGCGGGCCGCGCGAGAGGCCCGGGGCCTTCCGCCCGGCGTCGGTGGTGAACATCTCGGGCATGTCGTTCGGCGCGCTGTCGGCCCGCGCCGTGGAGTCGCTGAACGCCGGTGCGGCGCTCGCCGGCTGCATGCAGACCACCGGCGAGGGCGGCCTCACGCCGTACCACCTGCAGGGCGGCGACCTCGTGATGCAGTTCGGCACCGGCTGGTACGGCGCGCGCGACTCCCGCGGCCGCCTCGACCTGCCGAAGCTCGTGGACCTGGTGGAGCGGCACCCCATCCGTGCGATCGAGCTCAAGATGAGCCAGGGGGCGAAGCCCGGCGTGGGCGGCATGCTCCCGGCGTCGAAGGTGACGCCGGAGATCGCGGCAATCCGCGGGGTGGAGCCCGGCAAGCCCTGCATCAGCCCGTCGGTGAACCCCGAGTTCTCCACCGTCGACGAGCTCCTCGACGTGGTGGAGCGCATCGCCGAGGCCACCGGCCTTCCCGTGGGCATCAAGTCGGCCGTGGGCGACCCGCGCTTCTGGTCGGACCTCGCCCGCGAGATGGACGGCGGCGCGCGCGGCGTGGACTTCATCACGATCGACGGCGGTGAGGGGGGCACGGGCTCGGGGCCGCTGGCCTTCGTCGACCACGTGGGGCTGCCCTACCGCCTGGCCCAGGCCCGTGCCCTGCGCGCGTTCGCCGAGCGCGGCATCCAGCACCGGCTCACGTGGATCGGCAGCGGCCGCCTGGGGCTGCCCGAGGAGTCGGTGATGGCCTTCGCGCTCGGCGCCGACATGGTGAACGTGGCCCGCGAGGCCATGCTGTCGATCGGCTGCATCCAGGCGCAGCGCTGCCACACGGGCCACTGCCCGAGCGGCGTGGCCACCCAGTCGGCGTGGCGCCAGCGGGGCATCGACCCCGCGCTGAAGTCGGCGCGCGCGGCGTCGTACGTCATCGCCCTGCGCCGCGAGATCACGCGGCTCGCGCGCACCACGGGAGTGGAGCACCCGTCGCAGATCAGCCTCGACCACATCGAGGTGCTCGAGGGCGACGTGCTCACGCCGGTGGCGCAGCGCTTCGGCATCACGCCCGGGTGGGCCGTGCCGGTGGACATCTAGGCGGCCCCGGCCGCCCCCGCGGGGTCAGCCGCTGGCGAGCGGCCCCTCGGCCCACCCGGCGCCGAGGCGCATCGCGAGGTCGATGTCATCGGGTGAGGCCACCCCCTCGTCGGCCAGGCGACGCGCCTCGTCCATCGCGCCGGCGTAGTAGATGGCCGCCACCACCGGCTCGGTGCCGGTGGGCATGGCATCGCCCTCCGGCACCAGCCCCGAGCCCGACTTGCGCCCCAGGCTGCCCGCCGCCACGAGCGGCGCGAGCGTGCCGGCGTCGTCGAAGCGGTCGCCGTACGCGGCCTCGAGGTCCGCCCGGATGCTCTCGAGCACGTCCAGGCCCACGAGGTCGCCGAGCGCGAACGGACCCATGGGCGCGGGCCCGCCATCCACCACCATG
>JAGWYY010000005.1 GCA_018969105.1 Acidobacteriota bacterium
CGCATGATGGCCGCTTAGCGTCGGTCCCATGCGATGGTCGGCGGGGCAGGCATCGGTGGAGCTGGTAGCGGTGGTGCCGCTGGTCGCCCTCGCGGCCGCGGTGGTGGTGCAGGTGGGGCTGGCTGCGCATGCGTGGGGCGCGGCGCGCGAGGCGGCGCGCGCCGGCGCGCGCGCCGAGTCGGTGCATGCCCCGGCACGGCAGGCGGCGCGTCGGATGCTGGGGGACGATCTCGCAAGGGGGTCGGTGGTGCGCACGCACGACGACCGCGACGGCGGCGAGCACGTGTCGGTGCGCGTGCGGGTGCCGATGATCCTGCCGTGGGTGAGCGGCCCGATGGTGTCGGCCGATGCCGCGGTGCCGCGGGACGCCGTCGGTGCGGTGCCGTGATGGTCGCCCGGTCCCGTGCGGCGATCACCGGCCTGCGCGGCCAGCGCGGCCAGCGCGGTCAGGCGGCGCTCGAGGTGGTGGCCCTGCTGCCGCTCTTGGTCGGGCTCGCGCTGCTGGCGGTGCAGGTGGCGTCCGTCCTCGGGGCGGCGTCGGAGGCCCAGGACCGCGCGCGGGCGAAGGCCATGCAGGCCACCGGCAGGTCGGGCGAGGTGGTGGCGGTGGAGGGGTCGGCACGGCCGCCGGTGCTCGCCGCGCTGGGGTCGCGCGGTGGCGCCGTCACGGTGCGCGCCGCGGTGCGGGTTCCGTGAGCCGCCCTGCCCTGCCCCGCGAGATGCGCCGCGGGCGTGCCCGGCGCGGTCGACCCGCCCAGCGCGGGCAGGCGATGCCGGTGGTGCTGGCGCTGACCGCCTTGGCGGTGGCCGCCGTTCTGGGGCTTGCGGCGCTCGGCGCCCTGCGCGTGGCATCGGGTGGTGCGCGCCTGGCCGCCGACCTCGCGGCGCTGTCGGCGGGCCGTGCGCTTCTCGACGCGATTCCCGCGGCGCTCCTCGACCCGTGGGACATCCGGGCGCGGCTGCGCGACGCCGCGCGCCGTGCTGCTGCGGCGTCGGCCGAGGGGTCGGGCGCGCGCGTGGATGACGTGCGACTGGTGGGGGAGTCGCGCATACCGATGGAGGTCGAGGTGCGCGTGCGGCGCCCCGGTCCGCTCGGCACGCGGGTCACGGCCACCGCGCGGGCCGGGGTGGCCGCGGTGGCCGGCATGCCGGACGACGGCCCGGTCGGCTGGGCCACGGGGGGCGGGTATAGCGGCCCGCTCGTGTATCGGGACGGCAAGCCAATGTGTCCGGCCGTGGCCGCGGCCTTCGACCAGATGGACCGCGCCATCCACGCCGCGGGCATGGACCTGGTGGTCACCAGTGCGTTCCGCTCGGATGCCGAGCAGGCCGTGCTGTTCGCGCGCCATCCCGACCCCAAGTGGGTGGCGCCACCGGGGCGCAGCCGGCATCGCAACTCCACCGAGCTCGACCTCGCGGTGGGCGGCGGCGTGTACGGCTGGCTGGTGCGCAACGCCGGGGCCTTCGGCTTCATCCAGCGCTACTCGTGGGAGGAGTGGCACTGGGGCTTCACGCCGGGCTGCGGGCCGGGGCAGCCAGGGGCCACGGTGCCCGTGAGCGCATCGGCCGGCGGGCTGCAGGCGTGGGTGCCCGCGCGCTACCGCGACCTCGTGATGCGCTCGGCCACGGCGGCCGCCATCTCACCGGCCCTGCTCGCCGCGGTGCTGAAGGCCGAGAGCGACTTCGACCCCGGGGCCGTGAGCAGCGCGGGCGCGCAGGGCATCGCGCAGTTCATGCCGGGCACGGCCCGGGGCATGGGAGTGCGCAACCCCTTCGACCCGGCGCAGGCGATACCGGGCTCGGCCCGCCTCATCGCCAGCGGCATCCGCGAGTTCGGGTCGGTGCCGCTGGCGCTCGCGGCCTACAACGCCGGCGGCGGTGCCGTGCGGCGCTACGGGGGCATTCCGCCCTACGCCGAGACGCAGGCCTACGTGGCCCGGGTGATGGCCCTGGCCGGCCAGGGCGGGGCGCTCATGGGCGGCGGATCCGGGGTGGTGCTGGTGAGGGCGGGGCGGCTGCTGGCCTGAGGCACGCAGGTGCGGCACGCAGGATGCCGCCGCGGCCCGGAGTAGAGATACCCCATGATTCGTCCCCGTGATGCGGTAATTGCCGTCGCGGCACTGGCGCTGTCCGGTGCAGGCGTAGTGGCCGGCGCGAGCGCGGCACCGATGGCGCCGATGTCGAGCACCCCGCAGACGGGCACCACCGGCACGACCGGCACGACCGGAACCACGGGCACCACGCCCGACACCGGCGGCCCCATCGACCTCACCATCGAGGCCAACGGCGACTTCCTGGTGCACAAGTCGGTGTGGGAGGGCGCCTCGGCAAGCGCCGGGGGCCACGGGTACGACTTCGCCCCGATGTTCCGGAAGATCAAGCCCTACGTGGAGGGCGCGGACCTCGCGCTGTGCCACGTGGAGACGCCCATGACGGCCGGCGCCCCCCGCGGGTTCCCGGTGTTCAACACGCCTCTCTCGCTTGCCCGCGCCATCCGGTCCACCGGCTGGGACGCCTGCTCCACGGCGTCGAACCACACCCTCGACCAGGGCCAGCACGGGGTGGACTCCACCATCAAGGTGCTGCACCGCAACGGCATCGAGCACGCGGGCTCGGCGGCCTCGGCGCAGGGATCGCGACGCATCGCGATGCTCGAGGCCAAGGGCGTGAAGGTGGCGTTCCTCGCCTACACCCAGCTCAGCAACGGCCAGCAGGTGCCGCATCCGTGGTCGATGAAGTGGGCCTCCGCGCCGGCGATCATCGCCGACGCGCGGCGGGCGCGACGCCAGGGCGCGCAGGTGGTGGTGGTGAACGTCCACGGCGGCGACGAGTACCAGCACGCGCCCAACTCAGCGCAGCGCGCGTTGGCCGATGCCCTGGTGGCGTCGGGCGCGGTGACCGCCGTGGTGGGCCAGCACGTGCACGTGGTGCAGCCGATCCAGCGGGTGCGCGGCGTGCCGGTGGTGTTCGGGGAGGGCAACCTGGTGTCGGGGCAGGGCGCGTTCGCGGGCATGCCCGCGGCCACGGGCGATGGCTACCTCGCCCTGCTGCGCATCCGCGTGGCCGAGGACGGCGCGGCGAAGCTGCGGCGCGTGGACTACGTGCCGGTGTACGTGGGGCACCCGGGCCCGGTGGTGGTGCCGGTGGGTCTCGCGCTCCGCCGTGGGGAGGGCCCCACGGCGGAGTACCGGGCCTCGTGGCAGCGCACGGTGGGCGTGGTCGGGCGGGGCCCGAAGCACGGCCCGTGGGATCGCCCCACGCCCTGATCCGCTCATATACTCGGCCGCATGGGCACGGAGCCGCTACGCGATCAGCTCGCCGCGCTCCCCGACGCGCCGGGCGTGTACCTCTTCCGCGACGCCGATGACCGCGTGATGTACGTGGGCAAGGCGAAGTCGCTGCGCAAGCGGGTGTTCTCGTACTTCGAGGCGCCGGTGCGCGGCCCCGATGGGGCGGGGGAGGGGCGCCCCGGGCCCAAGGCAGGGCTGCACCCGCGCATCGGCGAGATGGTGTCGCGCGCGGAGCGCCTGGAGGCGCTCGTGGTGAACAGCGAGCAGGAGGCGCTGATCCTCGAGGGCAACCTCATCACCACGCACCGGCCGCCCTTCAACGTGAAGCTGCGCGACGACAAGAGCTACCCGTACATCGGCATCAGCCTCGATGAGGCCTACCCGCGGGTGTACTTCACGCGCGAGCGCCACCGGCGCGACCGGGTGTACTTCGGGCCCTTCTCCAGCGCGTCGAAGGTGCGCGAGACGCTCTCGCTGATCGGCAAGATCTTCCCGAGTCGCCCCTGCGAGGGCACGGAGCCGGGCCGCCCCTCGGGCATCCCGTGCCTCGACTACCACATCAAGCGCTGCATGGCGCCGTGCGTCGACTACATCAGCCTGCAGGACTACCGGCACCTGATCGACCAGATCATCGCGTTCCTGTCGGGGCGCTACCGGGGCCTCGAGCAGGAGCTCGAGCAGCAGATGCGCGCGGCGGCGGAGGACCAGCGCTTCGAGGATGCCGCCACCTTCCGCAACCGGCTCAACGCCGTGCGGCACCTGATGGAGCGCCAGCTGATGAGCAGCGACTCGCTGGAGTCGCTCGACGTGCTCGGCGTTGCCGTGGACGACGATGGCGAGGCCGCGAACGTGCAGGTGCTGCAGGTGCGCGACGGCGTGCTGGGCGACCGGCAGTCGTTCTTCGTCGACGCCGCGGGCTCGAGTGATGCGGTGACGATCCTCGAGCAGTTCGTGATGGAGTACTACGCGCTCGGCATGGCGATACCGCCGCTGGTGGTGGTGCCCTTCGGAATGGAGACCACGGGCATCGAGGCCGTGCTGGCCGAACGGCGGCAGGCCGGGGTCGAGGTGCGGGCATCCGAGCGCGGCGAGAAGCGCCGCATGCAGGAGCTCGCCGAGCGCAACGCGCGCCTGGCCCTCGACCAGGATCGCGCCCGCGCGGCCCGTACGCGCGAGCGGCGTACCGCCGCGCTGGGCGACCTGCAGCGCGCCCTCGGCCTGGACGCCCCGCCCATGCGCATCGAGTGCTTCGACATCTCCAACCTCGGGGCCACCTACGCCGTGGCGTCGATGACCGTGCTGAACGCGGGCGCGCCCGATCGGAAGCACTACCGCTCGTTCACCATGCGCTACGACGGCGGGCCCGACGACTTCGCGCGCATGGAGGAGGCCATCGGCCGGCGCATGGCGCGCCTGGCCGGCGGCGACCCCGACGCCAGCCTGGGCGCCACGCCGTCGCTCGTGGTGATCGACGGCGGCAAGGGCCAGCTGGGCGCCGCGCAGCGCGCCATGCGCGACGCCGGCATCGACGTGCCGATGATTGGCCTGGCCAAGCAGCAGGAGGAGGTCTTCGTGCCGGGGCGCTCCGAGCCGATCCTGCTGCCCGAGGACTCCCCGGGGCTCAAGCTGCTGCAGCAGGTGCGCGACGAGGCCCACCGGTTCGCGCTGCGCCACCACCGCGGCCGCCGCGGCAAGGGCATGACGGCCAGCGCCATGGACTCCCTGCCCGGCATCGGCCCGGCCCGCCGGCGGGCGATCCTGCGACACTTCGGGTCGCCGGAGCGCTTCCTCGCCGCCACGCGCGAGGAGATGGAGGCCGTGCCGGGGCTGCCGCCGAAGGTGGCACGCGACATCTACGAGCACCTCAACAAGACGGGCGGTCCCGACCAGGTCGAGACCCTCGCCGGATCGGGCAACGGATGGAGCTGACCATCATCACCGGCCTCTCGGGGGCCGGGAAGTCGGGGGCGATGGGGGCGTTCGAGGACGCCGACTTCTTCTGCATCGACAACCTGCCGCCGCAGTTGCTGCCGTCGCTCGTGGACCTCTTCCGGCTCGAGGGCAGCAGCGTGGAGCGCGCGGCGCTGGTGTTCGACGTGCGCGGTGGCGCGTGGTTCGACGAGCTCGCCCGCGAGCTCGACCGCATCGCCCAGATCCCCGGCATCCACATGCAGATGGTGTTCCTCGAGGCCTCCGACGACGTGCTGCTCGCGCGCTTCCGCGAGACCCGCCGCCGGCACCCCCTTGCCGAGGGCGGCGAGGTGCTGCGCGGCATCGAGAAGGAGCGCGCGCTGCTGCAGGAGGTGCGCGACCGCGCCGACGTGGTGATCGACACCAGCGCCATGAACACCTGGCAGCTGCGCGAGGCCGTGGCCCAGGAGATGGCGCCGGCCCACCGCCCGCGCATGCGCGTCACCTTCTCGTCGTTCGGGTTCAAGCACGGGGTGCCGCGCGAGGCCGACCTCATGTTCGACGTCCGCTTCCTGCGCAACCCGCACTACGTGCCCGAGCTCACGGCGCTCACGGGCGAGGATGCCGCGGTGGCCGACTACGTGGCCGACGACCCGGGCTACGAGGGCTTCATGGACCGCCTCTTCGCCTTCCTCGACTACGTGCTGCCCCTCTACGAGGCCGAGGGCAAGCGCCACCTCGTGGTGGCGATCGGCTGCACGGGCGGCCGCCATCGCAGCGTCACCGTGGCCCGCGCGCTGGCCGCGCGCTACGCGGAGTCGCTCGACGTGACGCTGGCCCACCGCGACGCGGGTCGGCCGGCCGAGGTGAGGTCGGCGTGAACACGCCGCACGTGGTGGCCCTCGGCGGCGGCACGGGCCTGTCGTCGCTGCTGCGCGGGCTCAAGCGTCGCGACCTCGACATCTCCGCCATCGTGGGCGTGGCCGACGATGGCGGGTCGTCCGGCCGGCTGCGCCGCGAGCTCGGCATGCTGCCCCCGGGCGACATCCGCAACGTGCTGGTGGCCCTCGCCGACGACGAGTCACTGATGGGCCGGCTGTTCCAGTACCGCTTCGCCGACGGCGACCTCTCGGGGCACCCCTTCGGCAACCTGATCCTCGCGGCGCTCACCGAGGTGACCGGGTCGTTCGACGAGGCGGTGCGCGAGGCCTCGCGGGTGCTGAAGGTGAACGGGCGGGTGATCCCCGGCGCGCTCGAGCACGTGCGCCTGTGGGCCGAGCGCGAGGACAGATCGGAGGCCTGCGGCGAGACCCTCATCGCCTCGGGCGTGGGCGCATGCCGGCGCGTGTGGCTCGACCCCGAGCCGGCCGCCCACCCGGACGCCCTCGCGGCGCTCGCCGATGCCGACCTCATCCTGCTGGGTCCCGGCTCGCTGTTCACGAGCGTTCTGCCGCATCTGGCGGTGGGGGAGATCGCCGAGGCCGTGTGCGCCTCGAAGGGCCTTCGCGCCTACGTGTGCAACATCATGACCCAGCCCGGTGAGACCGATGGCATGGACGCCGTGGCCCACCTCGACCGCGTGCTCGAGATGGCGCCGGGCGGGGTGGACGTGGTGGTGGTGCATGCCGGGGCGCTCGAGGCCGCGGCGCTGTCGCAGTACGCCGCCCAGGGGCAGGAGCCCGTGGACGTGGACATCGCCGCCATCGAGGAGCGCGGCGTGCGCGTGGTGGCCGCCGACATCGCCGAGGACGACCACGTGGTGCGCCACGCCCCGGAGGCCCTCGCCGAGGTGCTCATGCCCCTCGCGCGGGAGGGCGCGGATCGCCGTGCGGCATCGGGTTCCGCGCACCCCGCGTGAACATTACGACTGCGTAAACCGCCCGCTCGTAGCGATGAAATTCACCCTTTTTCCCATTGCGGGAAGGGTATGTAGCACTTGTGACGAAAAGCGGGACGCCCGTAGAGTGCTGTCAGCACGACAGCAGTGCTGCGTGCAACCGCGAAACCCACCTCATCTCATCCGGGTTAGCGGGGATCCCTGTCCTATCCAAAGGAGCTCAAATGGGTGCTCGCGCCAAGGCGATTTTTCCGCTCGCGCTTGTCATCGGAGTTCTGTCATACCTGTGGACCGAGTTCTCGCTGAACTTCACGTTCCACTGGGTCACCGTCGCCGGCACTGACACGCCGGGCGCCGTCGGTGTGCCGCAGAACTTCCACTTCATTCTCCCCACCGCATTCATCACGTGGGGCCTGTTCTTCGCTGCTGGTGGCGACAACGCCGCCTTCGGCAAGATCTTCCTTGCTGCGGTGTTCGGCAGCGTTGCTGCTCTGATCACCATTCCGCTGGCCTACAAGACGGCTGCTTTCCCTGACTTCTGGGGTATTGCCCTCTGGGTCGGCATCTTTGCCTTCATCCTCGTGATGATCCTCATCGCCGGTGACTGGTACTACGTCGCCGGTACGTTCCCGTGTTTCGCAGCGGTCTTCCTCTGGTGGGTTGCCACCGGTATGGACGGCTGGGCGCCGGTGGGTGCTGACACCCCCGCCGCTGAGGGTGCTGCCGTGCCGGGTCTCGGTGCTTTCGGTGGTCTTATCTCGACCCCGTGGGCCTGGGTGTGGTTCGACTCGTTCGTGACCCTCGTGATCGGTGTCATTCTCGGCATCGTCTCGGGCAAGCTTGCGGCTCTGCTCACCCCGAAGCCCAAGGAGGCCTAGGCCCAGCGCCTGGACATCCTTTGCTTCACCTCCGGGGGGCCTTCGGGCCCCCCGGAGTCGTTTCCGGGGCCTTTGGAGGAATCCCGGTGGCGCATGGGGAAATTGGGGTCGCAGTCGATCCCACCCGGGGGGTACCAATGGGAACCAATGCCACCGGCCAGCGCAATCAGAGCTGGGTGGACTTCGCCGGCGTGATGCTGGCGATCGCAGGCTTCTTCCAGATCATCTACGGGGCAGCGGTGTTCGCCAATTCCGGCTACATCGTGAACAAGATCCTCTACTGGAACATGGATTCATGGGGCTGGGCGCACCTGATCGTGGGCGTCACGCTTCTCTGCACGTCGTGGTTCGTCTTCCAGGGCAACCAGGTGGCGGAGGTCTTCGCCATCATCGTGGCCGCGGCGAGCCTCTTCATGAACGCCTCCACGGTGCAGTTCGCGCCGTTCTGGAGCGTCGTGGTGATCATCATCGACATCCTCATCATCTACGGGCTCGTCGTGCATGGCGACCTCCGTGGCATGAAGGCACGGATGTAGCAACCGGTGCGCGCACCGGGGGCGTTCGTCCCCCGGTGCGCGATGCCGGGCTCCCCCCGACCGCCCCGAGGCCCGCCAGCGGTTATGCTCGCGCCCGTTTTCCTACAAGGAGAGGGTGATGGCGGTACGCGTGGGCATCAACGGCTTCGGTCGCATCGGCCGCAACGTATTCCGGGCGGCCACGAGCCGCGCCGCGGGCGAGGTGGAGATCGTGGCCGTCAACGACCTGACGGACGCCAAGACCCTGGCGTACCTGCTCAAGTACGACTCGGTATTCGGGGTGTACCCCGGCACGGTTGAGCACGAGGGCGACGCCATCATCGTGGACGGCACGCCCATCCGGGTGCTGGCCGAGCGCGACCCGGGCAACCTCGCCTGGGGTGACATGGGCGTGGATGTCGTGGTGGAGAGCACCGGCTTCTTCACGAAGCGCGCCGACGCCGCCAAGCACCTCGAGGGCGGCGCGAAGAAGGTCATCATCTCGGCGCCCGCGACGGAGCCCGACCTCACCATCGTGCTGGGCGTGAACGACGACCAGTACGACCCGGCGAAGCACGACGTGGTGAGCAACGCCTCGTGCACCACCAACTGCCTTGCGCCGGTGGCCAAGGTGCTCGACGACGCCTTCGGCCTGCAGCAGGGGTTCATGACCACCTGCCACGCGTACACCAACGACCAGCGCATCCTCGACCTGCCGCACTCCGACCTGCGCCGCGCCAGGGCCGCCGCGCTGTCGATCATCCCGACGTCCACGGGCGCCGCCCGCGCCATCGGCGAGGTGCTGCCGCACCTCAAGGGCAAGCTCGACGGCATCGCCCTGCGCGTGCCCACGCCCGACGGCTCCGTGGTGGACCTCGTGGCCGACCTGCGCGACGCGCCGGGCAAGGACGAGATCAACGAGGCGCTCCGCGAGGCCGCGAACGGTCCCATGAAGGGGATCCTCGGCTGCTGCGACGACCCCATGGTGTCGCGCGACATCGTGGGCGACTCGCACTCGTCGCTCGTGGACACCGCGCTCACCATGACCATGGGCAACCAGGCCAAGGTCATCTCCTGGTACGACAACGAGTGGGGCTACTCGTGCCGGGTGGTCGACCTCGCGCAGAAGCTGCTGCCGTAGTGGCGTCGCTGGTCCAGGTGGATTCCCCGGGCCAGTCGTGGGCCCAGGAGCGCGTGCTGGTGCGCGCCGACCTCAACGCGCCCCTCGAGGGCGCGGCGGGCGGCGCGCAGCGCGTGGCCGATGACGCCCGCATCCGCGCGTCGGTGGCCACCCTGCGGTACCTGCTCGACAACGGCGCCGCGGTGGCGGTGTGCTCGCACCTCGGACGCCCCAAGGGCCAGCGCGTGGCCGAGCTCTCGCTCGCGCCCTGCGCGGCGCGGCTGTCCGAGTTGCTCGGCCAGCCCGTGGAGTTGCTGCCCGACTGCGTGGGCTCCGACGTGGAGGCCCGCGTGCGCGCCCTGCAGCCGGGTGAGATCGTGATGCTCGAGAACCTGCGATTCCATGCGGAGGAGGAGGCCAACGACGGCGCGTTCGCCGACCGGCTGGCCGCAGGCTTCACGAAGTACGTGAACGACGCCTTCGGGGCGGCGCATCGCGCGCATGCGTCCACGGAGGCCGTGGCACGCCGCCTCGACCCCTGCGCCGGCCTGCTGCTGGCCCGCGAGGTGCAGGTGCTCGGCGGACTGCTCGAGAACCCGGATGCGCCCTTCGTCGCCGTGCTTGGCGGATCGAAGGTGAGCGACAAGCTGCCGCTCATCGAGAACCTGCTCGACCGCGCCGACCGCATCCTCATCGGCGGGGCGATGTGCTTCACGTTCCTGAAGGCGCTGGGCGACCCGGTGGGCACCTCGCTGCACGAGGACGAGGATGCCCAGGCCCTGGCGCTGCGCCTGCTCGACCGCGCCGGCAAGGTGAACTGCACGCTGCAGCTGCCCACGGACATCGTCGTGGCGGACCGCTTCGATGCGGGCGCTGAGCTGCAGGTGGTGCCGAGCGACGAGATCCCCGATGGCTGGATGGGCGTGGACATCGGCCCGCGTACGGCCGAGGCCTACCGCGAGGTGATCATGGGCGCCGGAACGGTGTTCTGGAATGGTCCCATGGGCGCCTTCGAGATCCCGCCCTTCGCCGAGGGCACCCGCGCGGTGGCCGAGGCCATGGCGGCGTCCCCGGCGGCCACGGTGGCGGGCGGGGGCGACTCGGGCGCCGCGCTCGGCGACATGGGCCTGGCCGACCAGCTCACCTGGGTGTCCACGGGTGGGGGCGCCGCCCTCGAGCTGATGGAGGGGCGCGTGCTTCCGGGCGTCGCCGCCCTGCCGACCGCATGAGCAGCGGCCGCCGCCCGCTGGTGGCGGGCAACTGGAAGATGCACAAGACGGTCGCGGAGGCGCGCGGGTTCTGCGAGGCGCTCGCCGGCATGGTGGATCCGGCCGCGCCGGTGGACGTCGCCGTGTGCCCGCCGTTCACGGCACTGCAGGCGTCGGCTGAGGCGCTCGCCGGCACCGCCATCGCGGTGTACGCGCAGAACGTGCACGAGGCCGCGTCGGGCGCACACACCGGCGAGGTCTCGGCGGCCATGCTCCTCGACGTGGGCGCCGATGGCGCGCTGGTGGGCCACTCCGAGCGCCGCGCCGCGGGCGACACCGACGCCCAGGTGGCGGCGCGGGTGCGCGCGGGCATCGATGCCGGCCTCATCGTGGTGATGTGCTGCGGCGAGTCGCTCGACACGCGCCGGGCGGGGGAGACCGAGGCGTGGATCACGCGTCAGGTGCGCGAGGGGCTCGCGCAGGCCACGGCCGCCGACATCGATCGCCTCGTCATCGCCTACGAGCCCATCTGGGCCATCGGCACCGGCGAGACCGCCACGCCCGACCAGGCGCAAGAGGCCTGCGCCATCGTGCGCGCGGTGGCGGGCGGGGTGGTGGACGGCCAGCAGCTGCGCGTGCTCTACGGGGGCAGCGTGAACCCCGGCAACGCCGCCGAGCTCATGGCATGCCCCGATGTGGACGGCGCGCTCGTGGGCGGCGCCAGCCTCGACCCCGAGTCGTTCGCGGCCATCGTGGCCGCCGCCGCATGAGCGGTCCACTCGTGCTGGTGGTGATCGATGGCTTCGGCGTGGCCCCGCCAGGCCCGGGTAATGCCGTGGCCCTGGCGCGCACCCCGGCGCTCGACGCGCTGGCCGCAGAGGGATCCGCCACCCTGCTGCAGGCCAGCGGCCTTCCCGTGGGGTTGCCGGATGGCCAGATGGGCAACAGCGAGGTGGGGCACCTCAACCTCGGCGCCGGGCGCCGCGTGCCCCAGATGCTCGTGCGCATCGACGAGGCCGTGGCGGCGCCGGGGGGCCTGGCGTCGGTGCCGGCCATCGCCGCGGCACTCGACGCCGCGCGCGGGGCCACGCTGCACCTCGTGGGCCTCGTGGGCACCGGCGGGGTGCACGCCAGCCAGCGGCACCTGATCGCCCTGCTCGACGCCGCCGATGCGGCGGGCGTGGACCGCGTGGTGGTGCATGCGATCACCGACGGCCGCGATTCGCGCCCCGACTCCGCGCTGGCCGCCATCCGCGAGATCGAGGGCCGGGGCGCCACCGTGGGCACCGTGGTGGGCCGCTACTGGGCCATGGACCGCGACCACCGCTGGGACCGCACCCAGCGCGCCTACGACGCCATGGTGGCCGGGCACGGCGAGGGCGCGGCCACGGCGTCGGACGCCGTGCAGCGCTCGTACGACGCCGGGGTCACCGACGAGTTCATCGAGCCGTGGGTGATCGGCGACCCGGGCGAGGGGCGCATCCGCCCCGGCGACCAGGTGATCGTGTGGAACTTCCGGCCCGACCGCGCCCGGCAGGTCACCCAGGCCCTCGGGGACCCGGCGTTCGACGGGTTCGACCGCGGATCCGCGCCGCCGCTGCCCGCCATCACCACCATGACCCGCCTGCGCCGCGAGTGGGGCTACCCGGTGGCCTTCGAGTCGGAGGACGTGCGGCAGGGCCTGGCGGAGGCCGTGAGCGACGCCGGCCGCAGCCAGCTGCACGTGGCCGAGACCGAGAAGTACGCCCACGTGACCTACTTCTTCAACGGCGGGCGCGAGGAGCCGTTCGGCGGCGAGGACCGCCTGCTGGTGCAGAGCCCGCAGCACGTGGCCACCTACGACGAGGCCCCCGAGATGAGCGCCGCGGGCATCCGCGACGCCGTGGTGGGCGCGCTCGGCGAGGGCGGGCGCGAGTTCATCGTCGTCAACTTCGCCAACGCCGACATGGTGGGACACACGGGCGTGGTGCCGGCGGCCGTGCGCGGCATCGAGGCCGTTGACGCCTGCATGGCCGCGATACGTCCGGCGGTCGCCGCGGCCGGGGGCCTGCTGGTGGTCACCGCCGACCACGGCAACTCCGAGGTGATGATCGAGCCGGACGGCAGCCCCAACACCGCGCACACCACCAACCCGGTTCCCCTCTGGATCGACCGCCCGGGCCTGCCCCTGCGCGAGGGGCGCCTGGGCGACGTGGCCCCCACGGCGTGTGCCCTCATGGGCTGGGATGCCCCCGCGGCCATGACCGGCGACGTGCTGCTGGACGCGGGCAAGTAGCATCCGCCGTCGATGAGCACGCGACCCCAGGAATGGCTTCCCGACCCCTCAGGCCGTCACGAGCTGCGCTGGTGGGATGGCGCGGAGTGGACCGAGCACGTGAGTGACGGGGGCGAGACGTCCACCGACCCCGAGGGCACGGCAGGCCAGCCGCCCCCGCCCCCGCGCGGGTCGGAGCCCGGGGCCCCGCGCGAGCGCTCGGGCCGCGCCACCGCCGCGCTGGTGCTGGGCATCGTCGGGGTGCTGGTGTTCCCGGTGGTGTGCTCGACGCTGGCCATCATCTTTGGCGCCCTGGCGCTGCGCGACATCGGCGACCGCAAGGACATCGCCGGGCGCAACATGGCGTGGTGGGGCCTGGGCCTCGGCATCGCCGGGCTCATCATCGGCATCGCCCTCATCGCCTACCGGTTCGCGTAGATGGGCGCGGCGTCGGGGCGCATCAGCCTGAAGGGGAACTCGCCCGACGGCTACCGGGCACTTGCCGGCCTCACGCGGGCCGGGCATCCCGATCACGCCCTGGCCGAGATCGTGAAGCTGCGGGCATCGCGCATCAACAACTGCCGCTACTGCGTGGATGCCCACACGGCGGGCGCGCAGAAGGCCGGCGTGTCGGATGAGCGCATCGCCGCCACGGCCGACTGGCAGGCGTCCGACCTCTTCGACGACCGCGAGCGGGCAGCGCTGGCGCTGACCGACCTGCTCACGCGCACCGACAGCCTCGCCTCCGCTGAGGATTCCTCGGCGGCCGGCATCTGGGACGCCGCCGCCCTGGCGTTCCCTGCTGATGAGCTCACGCAGCTGGTGCTCACCATCGCCGGCATCAACACCTGGAACCGCGTGATGATCGCCGAGGCCGTCAGCACCGACGGCTGAGCCTGCCCTGGGTCGCCTCGTCGTCCGGGCTGGCGCCGCATGGTCTGACGCCGCCTGGGGGGCGCTAGCCCACGCGGATGAGCGAGGTGATCACATCGCGGCGCTGCTCCATCGAGAGCACCTCGTGACCGTGGTCGTGGCACCACGCGGGAAGGTCGAGGAACACCATGGGGTCGTCGGCGAGCACCTCGAGCACCTCGCCGGGGGCCATGCCGGCGATGGCCTCGCGCGCCATGGTGACCGGCACCGGGCACCATGTGCCGAGGGCGTCCACCGAGCGGTCGGGCGGGGTGCTCACGATGGCGCCATCCCGCGCAGGGACTCCACCGACGCGGCGTAGGCCGCCACGGCCTCGGCCACCTCGTCGTCGGTGGTGCCGGGCCCTGCCGTGAGCAGCACCGCCGATCGCGCGGCCTCCTCGTCGAGCCCCATGGCCTGCAGCACGGGCGACGCCTTGCCGGCGCCGAACGTGCACGCCGACCCCGGCGATACCGCCACGCCGCGCGCCGCCATAGCCAGCGCAACGGCCTCGCCCTCCACGCCCCCTGCGGACACCTGCACGTGGCCCGGGAGCCGCTCATCCACGGGCGGGCCGTTGAGCTGCGTGCCCGGCACCGCGAGCAGGCCCGTGGCGAGGGCGGCCGCCTGCCGCCGCATGTGCGCCACGCGTGCCTCGCGGCCCGGCGGTGAATCGCCCACCGGTGCATCGTGCCCTTCCGCCATCTGGCCGTCGCCCAGCGCCTGTCGGGCGGCCATGCCGAGGGCCGCGATGCCGGGCACGTCGTGCGCCCCGCCGCGCTTGCCGCCCTCCTCGAGGCCGCCCTCCACCACCGGGTGCAGGCGCGTTCCCGGCCGCACCAGCAGGGCTCCGGTCCATGGCGGCGCGCCCAGGGTGCGCCCGCCCACCACCACCAGATCGGCCCCGAGGCCGTCATCCAGTGCCAGCAGGCCGGCGGTCTCCTCGGCGTCCAGCACCACCACCGCATCGGGGCATGCCACGCGCACGGCCGCCACGAGCGCCGCCGCATCCTGGATGGTGCCGACCTCCGCCTGGCCATGGGTTATCACCACGAGATCCGCAGGCGCATCGGTGACTGTCACCGGTGCGCCCTGAGTGACTGTCACCGCGCCTCGGGTGACTGTCACCGATGCCAGGTCGGCGGGGGATACCCGTCCCATGCCATCCACCGGCGCTAGGCGCATTGTGCCGCCCCGTCGGGTGAGGGTGCGTGCGATGGAGAGCGTGGAGGCGTGAGCAAGCGGGTCGGCCACGATGACGGGCGCGTCGGTGCCCGCTGCGGACAGCGCGCCCTTGATGGCCAGGTTGCGGGCCTCAGTGGGGCCTGCGGTGAAGATCACCCACTCGGCGGGCCACCCCGTGATGGAGGCCACCGCGGCCCGGGCTGCATCGATGGCGCCCGCCGGGCCGCGTGCGGCCTCGTGCAGCGCCATGGGGCTGCCCACGTGGTCGGTCCAGCGCCGCATCTCCGCCCGCACGGCGTCGGACAGCGGCCAGGCTGATGCGTGGTCGAGGTAGGCGCTCATCGGCCCTCCGCGAGGCGGGCCCCGAGCTCGGTGGGCAGCCCGGCCACCTGGATGGCGTTCTGCGCGCCGGGGACGTCGTAGGGGGTGCGCCTGAACCTGAGGGTGAGGGCGTCCATGTCGAGGATGGCCCACGAGGCGCGCGGGTCGAGGTCGCGGGGCTGGCCCACAGAGCCCGGGTTGATGAGCCACCGGCCGGTCTCGAGCGAGATGGTCTCCTCGCCGCGCACCAGCCCGCCGTCGAGCCTGCCGTCCTCGCCGAGGCGCCAGGCACCCGCCAGGTGGGTGTGCCCCACCATGATGATGCGCGCCGGGTGCGCGTCGAATGCCGCGCGGGCCTGCTCGCCACCGATGACGTACTCCCAGATGGGGTCGCGCGGGCTCGCGTGGAACAGCGCCACCTCGCCGTCGGGGTCCTCGGGCTCGAGCGCGGCCAGGCGGTCGAGGGAGTTGCGGTCGAGCCGCGTGCGGGTCCACTCGATGGCGGCGCGCGCGTGCGGGGTGAACTGCTCGGCGCGCACGCGCCCGGCCGCCGCGAGGTCGTGGTTGCCCGCGATGCAGCGCTCCGACTCGCTCACGCACACGCGCAGGCACTCCGCCGGATGCGCTCCGTAGCCGACCATGTCGCCGAGGCACCAGGTGCGCGTGACAGCGGCCTGCCGGATGGCGCGGCGGACGGCCTCGAGCGCGTGGCGGTTGCCGTGGATGTCGCTGATGATGGCGATGCGGTCGCTCACCGCGGCCTACAGTAACCGCGTGAGCCGCCTCATCCAGTTCGTGGTCGTCGGGCGCCTGCGCCCGCCGCTCGCGGACGCCGGCGCGGACTTCGAGAAGCGCATCGCCCGCATGGCCGACTTCCGGGTGGACGAGGTGGCCGCGGAGCCCGTGCAGCACGGCGACGACCAGGTGTTCCGGCGCGAGGGCGAGCGAATGCGGGCGAAGGTGGCGCAGGGCGCCCACGTGGTGGCCATGGACTCCCGGGGAAAGAGCCCCAGGAGCAGCGAGGCGCTGGCGCAGTGGCTCGGGCGCCGCCTGGAAGACACCCGCCCCACCTGCTTCCTCATCGGCGGGGCGATCGGCCTCGACCCGGCGCTCGCCGGCGACGCCGACGAGGTGATGTCGCTCGGGCCGCTCACGCTTCCCCACCAGCTCGCGCGCGTGGTGCTGGCCGAGCAGGTGTACCGGGCGCTGGCCGACCTCGCGGGGCATCCCTACCCCCGCGCGGGCGGCGCTCGCTAGCATCGCGCGCCGTGCCGACTGAGAGCCCAATCACGCCGCTCGCACGCGCACTCGCGCGCGAGGCCTCGCAGGTGGCCGGCGGCGCGGACGCCGTGGCCATGCTCGAGCCGCCTGCCAACGCGGAGTTCGGTGACCTCGCCACCAACGTGGCGATGACGCTCGCGAAGCAGGCCAAGCGCAACCCGCGCGAGATCGCCGACGACCTCGTGGGGCGCATCGGCTCGGCCGACGGGCTCGCGGGCTACGTGGAGTCCGCTGAGGTCGCGGGACCGGGCTTCATCAACCTCACGTTGAGCCCGAGGTGGTTCGCCGACGCCGCGCGCGCGATCGCCGAGGCCGGCGACGACTACGGGCGCGGGCAGGCGGATCCGCGCGAGCGCATCCTCATCGAGTTCGTCTCGTGCAACCCCACCGGCCCGCCGCACGTGGGGCACGCCCGCCAGGCGGCCTACGGCGACGGCGTGGCGCGCATCCTCGAGTACGCCGGGCACGACGTGACGCGCGAGTTCTACGTGAACGACTGGGGCCGCCAGATGGAGCTGTTCGGGGCGTCGGTGGCCGCCCGGTACGGCCAGTTGCTGGGCCTCGCCACCGAGGTGCCCGAGGACGGCTACCAGGGCGACTACGTCACGGCCATCGCCGAGGCGGTCAGGGAGGAGGCGGGCGACGAGTACCGCGACCGCCTCGATCCGCCGGATGCCGAGGTGCTCGCGCTCTTCGCGCTGCGCGGCAAGGAACTGATGCTCGCCACCATCACGGAGGAGATCGCGCGCTTCCGCGTGCGGTTCGACGCCTTCTTCAGCGAGACCACCCTGCACGAGGGCGGGGCGGTGGAGCGCGGGCTCGAGGCGCTCATCGCATCGGGCGACGCCTACGAGCACGAGGGCGCGTTGTGGTTCCGCACCACGTCCTACGGCGACGAGAAGGACCGCGTGCTGCGTCGCTCCGATGGATCGACCACCTACCTGGCCGCCGACGTGGCGTACCACCTCGACAAGGCCGGCCGCGGTGACGACCGCCTGCTCGACGTGCTCGGCGCCGATCACCACGGCTACATCGCGCGCCTGAAGGCCGTGATCGCCGCCGGCGGCCACGAGCCCGACATGCTCGAGGTGCCCATCGTGCAGCTGGTGTCGCTCACCGAGGGCGGCGAGGCGAAGAAGATGAGCAAGCGCGCGGGCACGCTCGTGACGCTCGGCGAGCTCATCGACGACATCGGCGTGGATGCCGCCCGGTTCTTCCTGGTGCAGCGCAGCCACGAGACGGCCTTCGACCTCGACCTCGACGTCGCCCGCGCCGAGGGCAACGAGAACCCCGTCTACTACGTGCAGTACGCCCACGCGCGCATCGCGGGCATCCTGGCCCAGCAGCCCGAGGCGCCGGCGGACGCCGGCCCGCCCGCCGAGCTCGACCCGGCCGAGCGCGCTTTGCTGTTGCAGCTGGCCCTGTGGCCTGAGGTGGTGCACGAGGCCGAGCGTCGCCGCTCACCCCACCGCGTGGCTGCCTACCTCATGGACCTCGCCCGTGACTTCCACGCCTTCTACCACCGCTGCCGCGTGGTGGGGGAGGCCCCCGAGGTGGTGGCCTTCCGCCTCGACCTGCTGCGCGCCACCCGGTCGGTCATCGCCACCGGCCTGGACCTCATCGGAGTAGAGGCGCCCGACCGCATGTAGCGCGGCGCTAGTCGGAGAAGTGAAACGCCTGCGTGTAGGTGCCGTTGGCGTTCCGCGTCGTGGTGAGCTCGCCGCGTGCCCCGATGTATGCCTTGGTGCCCCCGACGATGGCGCGCACGACCGGCTTGGCACTGCGCAGGCGCCAGTCGCCGCGCGGGAAGGCGCCCACCCCGTGCGCCACGATCTGGCCATCGGGGAGGTCGAATATGAGCTCGGCCGTGCGGATGTCCACCATCGTCTGCCCGGTGTCCAGCTGTATCCCGGCGTGCACGGTCTGCTCGCCGTAGACGGTGCCGAATGCCGATCCGTCCTTCGCGAGCTTGCCGCGGAAGACCAGGGTGTCTGCCGTGCTCACGCCAGGTGAGCCCTGATCCAGCGTGACCAGGCGCGGCGGGCTCTGCACGAGCGTGAAGTCGGCAGGGGTCGATGATCCGCCACAGCCGGCGAGTGCAGTGATCGCCAGGGCAGCGACGGCGGCAGCAGCGAGCGAGGGTGTCCGCGGGTGCATGGGTGCCTTTCGGGCGCGATGGGGAACCAGATGGCCGCAGGATGCGAACTCGTCTTGAATCGTAGAGGCCGATCGTGACGGCCTGAACCCGCAGCGGATGCCGCGAGCGATGCAGGCCGTGCGCTAGCCTTGACCCGACCCGCGGGTGTAGCTCAGTTGGTAGAGCATCAGCTTCCCAAGCTGAGGGTCGCCGGTTCGAGCCCGGTCGCCCGCTTCTCGGATCGGTCTGCAGTTGGCTCTGAAGTAGGGCCAAAAGGAGGCGCCCCCATTGAAGATCTCACGCTCCCTGCGTAGCAAGCTCCCACTGATCGCCCTGCCGGCGTTGGCGTTCGTGGTCGTGGGTTGCGGCCAGAACGAAGAGTCTGCCTCACAGCCGCCACCGCCCCCCGAGCCTGCTGCTGTTGGCACGACGCCCGCCGCGTCGACCGGTCAGCAGAAGCGGTCGGCCGTGGGCGAGTTGATCGTTCCGCTCACCATCCGGAACCACACGGCGAGCCCGGTGACCCTTCGCGTGACCAAGACAGACAACTATGACTGGACGTCCCCGCGCCCCGACCACCCGTCACCGGAGGGCTTCCAGGGAACCACGATGAAGCCGTGGGAAGAGAACACGTGGGACCTCGGCGTCAACGGGAGTGCCGATGTGTTCTTCGAGATCGAATTCCATCTGGACAACAAACAAAATCCGCCCACCGTGCGACTTCAGGAGAAGAGCGGGTGCTGCTCCCCCAAAGACAGCTTCACGGGGTGGGGCTCATCCGACACCGAGGACTACACCTGTGACGCCGTGACGAAGTCGTTCCCCGCGCAGAAGGTGAAGGTGACCATGGAGTGCGAGCTCCCCGGGGACAACAGCCTCGTCAAGATCGAGGCGCTGTGATGCGCCCACGGTTGTGCGCCGCCGCTGCTGCTGCGGGGATCACGGCCGCGGCGCTCATGATCGCCGGGTGCGGAGACAGCACGCCCTCTGCCGCCACGACGCCTCCCCCGGCATCCACATCGCCGCCCGACCGCTCGGCGGCAGATGGCACCATGATCCCCCTCACTGTTCGCAATGCCACGGATAGGCCAGTGACCCTCAAGGTCACCAAGGTCGACAACCACGACTGGACATCCCCACGCCCGGACTGGACCAGGGACGGCACCCAGGAACACCCTGACGAAAAGGGGGGCTTCCAGGGGACGCTGCTGGGGCCAGGCGAGAAAGACAAGCGCGTCCTTGGTATCAACCCATACGGCACCGTCTTCTTCGAGATGGAGTTCATCGTGCGCGGTGATCAGGATCCGCCGGTCGTGCGGCTTCGAAAGACGGTTTTCGGCTCGCCTGACAAGCCGCTTAGAAGAGGCCTGGTCAGCGGGCCACACGGCGCGATCGGGTGGGCCTCGTCTGACAGCAAGGGCCGGACGTGCAGGGCCGTGACGAAGTCGTTCGCCCAGGACAACCTCAAGGTGACCATGGAATGCGACCTCTCCGGAGACGACCCGAGCCTCGTCACGATCGAGAATCTGTAGTGCGGCCGTCGTGGCATATCGGTGCGGCTGCCGCGATTGCGGCGTCCGCGGTCCTGATCGCCGGGTGCGGTGAGGGTGGGGGTCCGACGTCGGCTGCGCCCGCCGATCCACCTGCAGCGGGCGCGACGGTACGCGAGGCGGCCGCGTACCCCGCGGTGACGTGTCCGAACGCCGACTACGTGGCGGCCAACCTTCTGCTGCGGAATACCACGGACATCGAACTGAAGATCAACAGCAGCAACGCAAACGGCGGCGACATCTGCCGGTGGTTCTCCGGAGGGGAGAATCCTTCGTCCTACAACGGTACGACGATCCGCCCCGGTGCCACGTTGGATATGGCCCTCTTCGTGAGAGGAGAGTCGTCTTTCTGGAAAATGTCGATGCTTCCAATCGGATGGTCGAGCAGCCCGGTCGTTAAGCCGGCAGTCATACAGTGGAAGAGAAGTGGCGAAGCGCGGTCAGTGCTGTTTCAAGACGGCAGCGCATGGGTAGAGAGCTTCCTTCTTGGCCCGATGACTGACAAGAGCGGTGGACTGCGCAACGTTGTCGTGAATGGCGGATCCGGAGACACGATGACGATCGCCTACAGCACCAAATAGTCTCCGCCCTCCGTTTACGCCGCACGACATGTGACCGAAACGCCGGCGTACGTCCCGCCCTGAACCACCGGTGTGCGACTGGACTATGCCCTGGGCGCATGAGCCTCACGGGCGTCGAGTGCCGTCGGTGCTCCTTCGCGCGTGCACGCGTGCGCAAAACGCTTCCTGCATCGAGCGCGTCTCGGGCGTAATCCTGGGCAAGCGCACTCGGGGCCGCGACGGCAACCGCACACGCGGCCACGTGAGGCGCGCGACCAATGGCATGACGCATGGACGACCTCCGAGTCATGAATGGGGGCTGTGCCGGTGTCCGGGCGTCCTGCACCACGATGCTTTCGCCGGCGTCACTGTGATCAGGAGGGTTCTGTGTCGCCGGGATTGATCCCGCCGACGCAGAGGAAGTAGCCCACCTTTCCGTCCAGCACGCCGACGATAAAATTGTTGCGAATGCGATTGCCAATGGAGTCCCGATCGAAGCGGTATGCCTCCGATGTGTCGCGCCAACCTGGCGGAGCCGTTGCGACGGGCGCGAAACCGCATTCCCAAGTCGTGAGCTGTGGCCTTGGGCCACCGACGACACCCGTCCAGTTGTGCCGCGTGTACACCCTGCTTGTTCCCTCGGCGACCCCCCTGGTGCCGATGCTGCGCATGCCCATCGTCCACACGCTGGAATCGGCATACTTCGCAGGCTCCAGGCGGAGCGTGCGCTCGTGGCCCGATGGGATTGACAGCTTGTTGAACGCTGTGTAGGGCGTCGAGACGCCAGACCAATCGGCGCAGTCGATCGAGTTAATTGGCACGGTGAACGTGACCGGGCTCGGGAGCGAGTTGCGCACGCGCGTCCTGATGGTGACGGACGTACGCTCGGGGCACACCCCGTCGGCATTGGGCCGGGCAGACGCCTGGCGGTCCGGTGCACTCGCACTGGTGGTCGCATCAGATCCGCAGGCGACAAGGCCCATTGATGCGATGGCTATCGCCCCGGCGGTAATTAACGTGCTGATACCGCCACGGTTGATGAAACGGTTCATGCAGAGACCCTCCACTGCGGTGCGGTCGACGCATTCCCGCAGCCTTCGTTCGCCGTTCCGACAACATGCATGATGCCTTGGGCGTCTGAGCTGAGTCGCTTACGGCAGGGCGCGTTCATCTCTCCTCCACGGTTGAAGCCGCGGGCGCTGGTGGCGCCTCGGCGGCAGCTGACGGGCGAGGCTTCACGCGCAGGTTCCATTCCTTGAAGTAAACGCTGTCGTTCTGGCGCCAGAGGACGGCCTCGAGCCAGTTCCAGGCCGTGGGGAAGGTGCGCCCGACGCTCTCACCGAAGGTCTCGCCGCGGCATGGCACCTGAAGAGCGGGATGGGGTGTCACGTAGGCGCTTGGCCTCCCGACGCCGGGGTTGCACAGTTCCACTCCGGTGAGATCGACGGTCCCACGTCGAGGGCATTCGCTCGCGCCGTACTCGTTCTGGGCGTGCGTGCACAACGTCACGCGGGCTCCCATCTGAAAGCTCGAGTTCCCGCTGTATGCGGTGACCGACCGCGCCTGCCCCGGGGGTATCCGCACGTTCTGCCCGGGGAGCTCACGGTTGTCGGCGACGACCCACATGACCCTGCCTGGCACATCGTTATGCACCGTGAGGCGTGTACAGCGGTACGAGACGTTCTGGAGGCACATCTCGTCGTTGTCGTTGAACTCCGCCGCCTGACGCGATGCGGCCGTGGAACCTGCGGGCGGCCCGGCGTCGGACCCTCCACCGCAGGCGGCGAGGCCCAGTGATGCGACGGCTATGGCTGCGGCGGTACCGACCACTCTGGTGCTGCCGAGGGGGAAGAACGTCTTCATCGAGGGGAATCCTCTACTTACGGACAACGACTTATCTCGTCACCTCGGCTGTGAACGGGGCCGGGGGACGCGATTGTTGCCATACCGCGCCGGATTTCGCAATCCTCGAGGGCGAACTGCCAGGTGGTGTCCGCGCGGGCTTCCCGCAAGCACCCCTGGGCGTGGCCGGGGCCACTACAGAACACCGTGTCCCGCGTGTACGGAATCGCTTCCGGCGGAGGAAGATGATCTGTGTCCGAGCGAGGCTTGGCTACCTCAGAACATTCCGTTCAGGCACACGGCGCCCCCCGGCGCCGCGGGTCGGCGGTTGCTACGAGCGCGGCACGGCCACGAGGAAAGACTTCACCACGCCCTCGCCGATGCGGGCCGTGAGGCGCGCGCCGGACTTCGATGACATCAGCACGCTGGAACTGCCGCGCGCGGCCTTCTTGCCGTAGAGCTTGCGCACCTTCGACACGGGGTCACCCGGCTTGAGCCCCTTGGCCGTGAGCCACTGCTGGCCCGTGAGCACCGCGGCGCGCACGCGCGACTCGGGGCCGCAGGTATCGGCGCCGGATTCCGGCGCGAAGGTCATCACGGCGCCCAGGCTCGACCACGTCACCCTGCAGTTGCCGTAGGTGGCGCGCTTCGACCCAGTGCCGTAGGCCTTCTCGGCCGCGGCGAGGGTTCCCGTGCGCCCGGCCAGGGTGCCCATGCGCACGGCGCCCTTGCGCGTGACCAGCACCGAGAGCGGGCCGGACGGCGCCCCCGAGGCCACCGAGCGCAGCGTGGTGGTCTGGGGCTCGAGTCCATTGGCGCGGAGCATCGAGGCGTAGAGGGCGAGGATCTTCTCGGTGTAGCCGCCGCCGCTCGCCCAGTTGCCGTTGCCCATGGCCTCCCACGTGGGGGCCTTGCCGTAGGGGCTCACCATGGCGAAGCGCCTGTCGGCCAGGGGACGGGCCACCTTGGCCGGGTCGGCGTTGGGGTCGGCGTAGGCCCACAGGTGCTGGATCTGCGCCCGCACTCCCTCCTGGGGGGTGGCGAAGATGTTGCCCCGGTTGCACGAGTCGCAGGCGCCGAGGCCCGAGAAGTTGTTGTCGGTCGGCTTCACCATCGAGCCCTCGTAGCGGAACCACCCGGTCTCGAGGATCGACTGCGCGAATGCGATGTCGCCGCGCACGTTCTGGGCGTTGCCCTCGTCCACGAACAGGCGCGCCAGCTCGGGGATGGGGACCGTGATGGCAGGCGTGATCTTCTGCTTCGCGAACCACGCGGCGATCTGATCGCCGGTGAGGCGCGACTGGCCCATCACCGGGGTCACCGAGGTGAGCGGCGTCGTGCCACCACTGGTGCCCGTGGGCGTGGTGGACGTGCCGCCGGGCGGCGCGGGCGCCTGCGGCTGCTGCGGGGCCTGCGCCGCAAGGCCCGCCGGAAGGGCGAGCGACAGCGCCGCGGCGATGACGATGGGGTATCGCACGGGGGGCGATGCTAGGCCAACATCCGCGCGACCCCCGCACGACCCGTTGCGGGCATTACATGACCTTTACGCCGGTAGCCTGCCCATATGCAGGAGATTTCCCTTGCCACAGGGGCGCACATGCGCCTCACGCGCCCCGGGCTCGGCACCGTGGTGATGTGCGTGAACGGCGGCAGCGGGTCACCGCGTCCCGGCAACTGGAGCCCCACGATCGAGTGGTTGGTGCATCGCCTCGCGCCCCGCTATTCGGGTGCCACCTTCGCCGAGGTGCGCTACCGCGTGCGGTCGTGGCGCATGCTGCCGTCGTGCATCGCCGACGGCGCAGCGGCCCTGGCCGCGGTGCCCGACGCCGAGCGCATCGTGATGCTGGGCTTCTCGATGGGCGGGGCCGTGAGCATCGCGTGCGCGGCCGACGAGCGCGTGACCGACCTCGTGGCGCTCGCGCCGTGGATCCCCGAGGAGCTCGCGCTTGGGCAGCTGGCGGGCGACCGCGTGACGATCATTCACGGGGGCATCGACGGGGTGATCCCCGGGGTGCCGGGCGTGCGCCCGTCGCACTCCCTGCGAGGCGCCGACCGCCTGCGGGCTGCGGGCGCGGACGTGACCTACCGGCGGATCCCCGGCGCCGTGCACGGCGTGGCGATACGCCGCCGCGAGAGGCTCATCCCGCTGCCGCGTGCCGGGACCTGGCTGCGCGACATCGACCAGGCAATGGACCGCGCGGGGATCTAGGCGGGGTCCGCGGGGGCAGCGCCGCCCGGCGCGGCCTCGCCCTTCGCCTTGCGCAGTTCCTGCCGCTCCTCGGTGGGCACCTTGACGTCCCACACGAGCCCCACCTTCTCCATGCCGTAGATCAGCGCCCATGAGAGGTCGATCTGCTTCCAGTGCAGGCCGTGGCGCGCCGAGCCGGGGAAGGCGTGGTGGTTGTTGTGCCACGCCTCGCCGAACACCGGGATGGCCAGCGGCCAGAAGTTGCGGCTCTCGTCATCGGTGGCGTAGTCGCGGCGGCCATACATGTGGCAGATGGAGTTGACCGACCAGGTGAGGTGGTCGAACACGAACACCCGCAGCAGGCCGGCCCAGATGAAGCACTGGAAGGCCATCCACACCGAGCCGCCGCTCCAGGCGAAGCCCACCAGCGCGGGGATGCCCAGCGAGAGCCCGAGCCACAGCAGGTAGAGCCGGTCGATGCGCCGGATAAGCGGGTCGGCGTAGAGGTCCTTGCCGTAGCGCTCGCCGCGCTCGAGCCCCTTGGTGGTGAGCAGCCAGCCCACCTGCGCGTGCCACAGGCCCTTCACCACGCCCTTCCACCCGGGGCCAAACCCGTGGTGCGGCGAGTGCGGGTCGCCCTCCTTGTCCGACAGCGCGTGGTGCTTGCGGTGGTCGGTGACCCACTGCGTGACCGGCCCCTGGCAGGCCATCGACCCGGCGATGGCCCAGAAGGCGGTCATGAACCGCGTGGTCTTGAAGGCGCGGTGCGAGAACAGCCGGTGGAACCCGATGGTGATGCCCAGGCCGCAGAACACGTACATGACCGCGAACATGATGAGGTCGATCGGGCCCACGGCCACGCCCCACAGCAGGCCGGTGACCGACAACAGCGCCAGGGGCGGCACCACGATGGCGATGAGCGTGATGATGCGCGCCGACGTGAGGGGCTTGTCGCGCACCGTGGCGACGAGGGGCTGACGGGAACGTGCCGGGTCGACGGTGCTCATGCGCCCGGCAGGCTAGCCGCAGCGGCAGGCGCGCCGCCACCACATCGGTACCGTGGAGTCAGATGTCCCGCATCGCGATCATCGGCAGTGGCATCGGTGGGCTCGGCGCCGCCTGGCTGCTCGCGCGCGCCCACGAGGTGGAGGTGTTCGAGCGCGACGATCGCATCGGTGGCCACACCCACACCACGCGGGTGATCGGGCCCGATGGCGAGCGCCTGGCGCTCGACTCGGGCTTCATCGTGCACAACGAGGTCACCTACCCGCTGCTCGTGCGCATGCTGCGCGAGCTCGGCGTGGCCACGCAGCCGTCGCGCATGGGGTTCTCGGTCACGTGCCGCGCGTGCGGGCTGGAGTTCTCGGGCGTGCGGCTGTGGACCCAGCCCGAGGCCTTCCTGCGCCCGGCCTTCCTGAAGATGATCCCCGACGCCATCCGCTTCCAGCGCACGGGCGACCGCGCGCTGCTGCCGGAGTACGCAGGCCTCTCGCTGCGTGAGTTCGCCGCCGCCGAGGGCTACTCGCAGGCGTTCACCGACCACTACCTGGTGCCGCTCACCTCGGCCATCTGGTCGGCCGGCCTCGAGGACGCCCGGGGATTCCCGGCGTCGTATGCCGTGAGCTTCTGGCGAAACCACGGCATCCTGGGATTCCGGCGGCTCGAGTGGCGCACGATCGTGGGGGGCAGCGACACCTACGTGCGGGCCATCACCGAGGGGTTGCCGGGGCGCGTGCACAGGGGCCTCGGGGTGACCGAGGTGCGGCGCGACCCCGACGGCGTGGACGTGCGCACCGACGACGGCCGGGTGCGCCGCTTCGACCACGTGGTCATGGCGGCGCACGCGCCGCAGTCGCTCGCGATGCTCGCCGACCCGAGCGACGAGGAGCGCGAGATCCTCTCGGCGTTCTCCACCACCGAGAGTGACGTGAGCCTGCATGCGGACGCCTCGCTGCTGCCCCGGCGCCGCCGTTCGCGCGCGGCGTGGAATCATCACGTGGATGACTGCCACGCCCCATACGCCGCGCCGGCCATGACGTACTCGCTGAACCGCCTCGAGAACCTGCCCTCGCGCACGGAGTGGTGCGTGTCGCTGAACCGCGACGACGAGGTCGATCCCGCACGGCTCGTGATGCGCACGCGCTACGCGCACCCCGTGTATGACTTCGCCGCGCTCGAGGCCCAGGAGCGCATCGGGGAGATACAGGGCGTGCGCCGCACATGGTTCAGCGGCGCGTGGATGGGCTACGGGTTCCACGAGGACGGCATGCGCGCCGCCGTCGACGTGGCGCGGGGCCTCGGGGTGGAGTGGTGAGGTCGGCCATCTACACGGGCACGCTGGTGCACGCGCGGCGCACGCCCGCGGAGCACGTATTCCGCTACCCGGTGTGCTTCTACGCGATCGACCTCGATGAGATCCCGGAGCTCGACCGGCGCCTCAAGCTGTTCTCGTACAACAAGCCCGGCATCGTGACCCTGCGCGACTCCGACCACCTCGGCGACCCCACGCGCCCCGTGGCCGAGAACATCCGCGCGCACCTCGAGCAGCGCGGCATCCCGGCTGCCGATGCGCGCATCACGATGATCACCAACCTGCGCGTGGCCGGCTACGTGTTCAACCCGGTGTCGTTCTTCTACGTGCACGGGCCCGACGGTGAGCTTCGGTGCATCCTCGCCGAGGTGAGCAACACGTTCGGCGAGCGGCTGCCCTACCTGCTCACCGATGCCGAGCGCATCGAGCCGCTGAACGGCGAGCACGCCTTCCGCCACGACAAGCGCATGCACGTGTCGCCGTTCTTCCCGATGGACCAGGAGTACATCTTCCGCATGTGGGAGCCGGGCGAGAGCCTGGACATCCGCATGGACGTGCTGCAGGACGGCGAGCGGCCATTCTGGGCGCAGCTCACCGGCACGCGGCAGCATCTGGACGACAGGACGCTCGCGCGGGCACTGGCCCGGTACCCGCTCATGCCCCTGCAGGTGATCTCGTTGATCCACGTCGAGGCGCTCCGCCTCTGGAGGAAGCGCGTGCCCTTCCACAGGAAGCCGAAGTTCATGCCGTCGGAGGGGTCGGTGGCCACGGCGCCCACTGAGGCCGGCCAGGGCCGCGATCGCGGGCTCAGGCCGATCCCCGAGGCCAAGCGCTCGCCGTTCACCCCCGTGGCGAAGATGCTGGCCCTGCGCGGCCTGCGCAACCCATCGGGCGGCTGGTTCGAGCTGGAGATGCCCGACGGCTCGGTGCACCGCATGGGATCTCCCGCGAACGGTCCGCGCTTCGCGAGGGTGACAGTCACCGGCAAGGACTTCTTCCGCAGGATCGCCCGTCGCGGGCGCGTGGGGTTCGGCGAGGCCTACCAGGCCGGCGACTGGGTCACCGACGACCTGCCGGCGTTCCTCGAGATGCTCGCGCTCACCGCCGAGGACGTCCGCCGTCGCCCGCCCGCGTCGCTGGTGCCCGCGGCCATCGCGAAGCGCCCGCGGCTTCCCAACCCCGCCGATTTGGTGCGCGCGCGCCGTGACGTGCGGTACCACTACGACCTCGGCAACGACCTCTACGAGGCCTTCCTCGATCCGTCGATGACCTACTCGTGCGCGTACTTCGAGCACGAGGGGCAGTCACTCGAGGACGCCCAGCAGGCGAAGTACCGGCGCCTGTGCGAGAAGCTGCGCATCGGCCCGGATCACCACGTGCTCGAGGTGGGCTGCGGGTGGGGTGGGTTCGCCATGCACGCCGCGCGCGAGCGCGGGTGCCGCGTGACCGGCATCACGCTCTCCACCGAGCAGGCGGCCGAGGCGCGCCGCCGGGTTGAGGAGGCCGGGCTCTCGGACCGGATCGACATCGTCATCTGCGACTACCGGCAGATGCAGGGCGCGTACGACCGCATCGTGTCGATCGAGATGATCGAGGCCGTGGGGTACGACGGGCTCCCGACCTACTTCGCGAACCTCGACCGGCTGCTGGCGCCGGGCGGTGTGATCGGCATCCAGGCCATCACGGTGCCCGACCAGCGCCTCGAGCGCTACCGCCGCGGCACCGACTGGATCCGCGAGTACATCTTCCCGGGCGCGTTCTGCCCCCCGCTGGCGTCGATGGTGGATGCCATGCGCACCTCATCGGAGCTGCAGGTGGAGGGCATCGAGAACATCGGCATCCACTACGCCGACACCCTGCGCCTGTGGCGCGAGCGGTTCATGGCCAACGCCGACCGCGTGCGCGATCTGGGCTTCACGGACGAGTTCATCCGCACGTGGGAGTTCTACCTGGGCTTCTGCGAGGCGGGCTTCCGCACGCGGGCGCTCGGCGACCTTCAGATGGTGATCAGCCGCGCGTACAACGACGCCCTGCCCACCACGCCCGAGCCCAGGCTCAGCCTCTAGCGGCCGGTGCCTCCGGTGGGGCCGGCGCCCCCGGGGGCCACGCCCTCGCGCGCGATCTCGCGCTCGAGGCGCTCGGCGTTGATGCCCACGTTCACGCCCGACCCGAACGCCACGGCGCCGGTGAGGATGCCGCCGAGCACGAGCCCGGCAAGCACCACGACGCCGTCGGCGAGGTCGTCGTAGCCGGAGGCGATCGCGACCACCTCGGCAACGATGCCGACGGCGCTCACCACGATGACCAGCCATCCCAGCCGGATGAGCAGGCGCTCGGCACGGCGTGCGCGGGCGAGGCGCGCCGCCCAGCGCCCCCCGGGGTCGTCACCCGGGCTCACCCCCCGGCGTCCGGGTGCTCGCGGCCATCGAAGTCGAGCGAGGCGGAGTTGATGCAGTAGCGCATGCCGGTGGGGCCGGGGCCGTCGGGGAAGACGTGGCCCAGATGGGCGTCGCATGCGGCGCAGCGCACCTCGATGCGGCGCATGCCGAACGAGCGGTCCTCCACCTCGGTGATGGCGTCGGGGCGGATGGGCGTGACGTAGCTCGGCCAGCCCGTTCCCGAGTCGAACTTGTGGGTGGAGTCGAAGAGCGGCGCCTCGCAGCAGATGCAGCGGTAGATGCCGTCATCGTGGTGATCCCAGTACACGCCGGTGAACGCCGGCTCGGTGCCCGCCTCGCGCGTCACGTGGTACTGCATGTCCGTGAGCTTCTCGCGGTACTTCTCGTCGTCAGGTGCTGCGTCGCGCGCCATGTTCTCCTCCGGTGGCCGTGGGGGCCGGTGGACCCGTGATGATAGGGGCAGTCGGCCCGGCATCCGGTGCTACCGTCGGCAGTCGTGAAGTCACGATCCCGGTTCGCAATCGCACTCACGCTCGCCGTCGCCCTCGGTGCATGGCTCATCTGGACGAGCATCGGCGGCAGCCTCGAGACCTACACCAGCCCCGCCGGGCTGGTGAAGACCACCGATGGCACCACCTACCGCCTCAACGGCAAGGTGGCGCCCGGCAGCCCCGCTGACGCCGCCGAGCGCGCGCAGACGGCCGAGGGCCTGAGGTTCCGCGTGCGCGACAAGGCCAACCCGGCCGTGAGCGTGCCGGTGGTGTACCGCGGCAGCGTGCCCGACGCCTTCAAGGATGGCCGCGAGATCGTGGTGACCGGCCACATGGAGAACGGCGTGTTCCAGGCCGATCGCGGCACGCTCATCACCCTCTGCCCGTCCAAGTTCATGCAGGAGCAGGCCGACAAGGGCAAGACCATGCCGGGCGGCATCCCCGTGGAGTCCCCGGGCACGTGACGCTCGTCGGTCGCGCAGCGCTCCTGCTGGCGTTCGCGGCCGCCCTCTACGCCGTGGGCGCCGCGCTGTGGTCGCGGCGCAAGGGGCGCCGGGAGTTCCTCGCCTCGGCCGAGCGCGGGGTGTGGGCGGTGTTCGCCACCACCACCACGTCGGTGGTGGTGATGTGGACCCTGCTGCTCACCAATCGCTTCGACGTGGCCAA
>JAGWYY010000120.1 GCA_018969105.1 Acidobacteriota bacterium
TTCACCACCACGCCGTCGGGAGTGATGACCCGGCGCACCAGGTACGGGCGCATCATGCGACCGCCATTCGCGATCGCGCCGGCCACCATGGCCATCTGCAGGGGCGTCACCTGGAGGTTCTCCTGTCCGATCGCGATACGGGAAGCGTCCTCATCGCGCTGGTCGTTGGGGAGCAGCTGCCCATCACGGTACCTGCCCGACGTCGCGACTTCCCCTGAGGGGAGGTCGATCTCGGTGGGACGGCCGAATCCGAAGAGGTTCATCTCGCCGCCGAGCTTGCGCCCGCCGAGGGTGTCACCGATCTGCGCGAATGTCGTGTTGATGGAGAAGGTAAGGGCGTCCGTGAGGTTGTGGAGGCCGAACTTGGCCTTGCCGGAGTTGTAGATGGGCTTGCCGTCCACCACGTACACGCCCTTGTCATCGAACGTGGACGAGGCCGACCACTTGCCGCTGGCGAGAGCCGCGGTGGCGGTGACCACCTTGAAGGTGGATCCCGGCGGGTACAGGCCGGCCGTGGCGCGGTTGAGCAGCGGGGCGTCGGACTCCTTGCGGATCGAGGCGAAGTCGCTCGTCACCTGGTTGAGGTCGAACGTGGGGGATGATGCCACCGCCAGCACCTTGCCGGTCTTCGGCTGTATCGCCACCACGGCGCCCTTGCGGCCGGAGAGCAGCGCCTCGGCGGTGCGCTGCACGCGGGTGTCGAGGGTGAGCCGGATGTCCGCGCCGTCCTTGGTCGACTCGCGCAGGCGGTCGAGGATTGCCCCGGTGCCGTAGCTGCCGGCCAGGTAGCGGTTGTACTGCTGCTCGAGGCCGGTGGCGCCCTGCTGCGGCGTGGCGTATCCCACCACCTGGCTGGCCAGCGACCCCTGCGGGTAGTAGCGCCGGTAGTACTTCTTGCCCTTCTCGCGGTAGGCCACGCTCTCGGCCAGCACGATCTTGTCGGCCGAGATGATGCGCCCGCGGTCAACCAGGCGCTGCTTCTCCATCTTGTAGGGGTTGTCGGCGCGCTCGTCGAGCCCGTCGGCGGCCACCACCTGCCAGTAGCCGAGCATCACCACGAGCACCGCGAAGGCGCAGGCGAGGGCGAGGTACAGGCTGCGGATGGACCGGTTCACGTGGCGGGCACCCCCCGCACGGCCTCCACGAGTCCCTGTCGCGAGCGATTGCTGATGACCAGCAGGATCGCCGCGATGCCGAAGTTCACCACCACGCTCGAACCGCCGTATGACATGAAGGGCAGGGTCACTCCCGTGAGGGGCACCAGGCGCACGACCCCTCCGATGATGATGAAGGCCTGCAGTCCCACCACCGCCGTGAGTCCGCCGGCGAGCAGCTTCGAGAAGCCGTCACGGGCGGCGGTGGCGATGGCGAAGCCGCGTGCCATGAGGAGCACGTAGAGAAGCATGACCCCGATGGCCCCGACGTAGCCGAGGTCGTTGGAGACCGCGCTGAAGATGAAGTCGGTCTCGAGCGCGGGTATTCGCGGGGTTCCGCCCTGCGTCACCAGCAGGGCCCGTCCGAAGCCCGGTCCCACCACCCCGCCGTCGGCGAGCGCGTAGAGCGATTGCACCATCTGGTACCCGCTGCCCTGGGCGTCGTTGAACGGATGCAGCCACGAATCCACGCGCGCGCCGATGCGCGGCACCGCCGCCCAGATGGCCAGCGCCCCCACGGCGAACAGCCCGAGGCCGAGTCCCACGTACAGCGGCCGCCCAGTGGCCAGGTAGAGCATCGCCAGGAACACGCCGAAGAAGAGCAGCGCGGTGCCGAAGTCGTTCAGCACCACCACCACCAGCAGGGCCGCGCCCCAGAACACCAGAATCGGCGCCAGGTGGCGGAAGGCCGGCAGGTTCATGCCGAGTCGCCGCTGGGTGGGGATGGCCAGCACCTCGCGCTTCTCGCGCAGGTAGCCCGCGAGGAAGATCACCATGAGCACCTTCGCCAGCTCGCCCAGCTGCACGCGCTGGCCTCCGCCCACCTCGATCCACAGCCGCGAGCCGTTCACCTCGGTGCCGAACACCATCGTGGCCACGAGCAGCAGCACGGCGCTGAGGCCGATGATGTAGCGGTAGCGCTCGAGCACGCGCTGGTCGGGCAGGAACACGATGACCGCGCAGAACACGATGCCGCCGAGGGTCACCCAGATCGCCTGGTCGCCCGCGAGCCCCGGATCGATGCGGTAGAGCATGGCCAGTCCGATGCCGGTGAGCGCCGCGAGGATCGGCACCAGGTACGGATCGGACAGCGGCGCGCGCAGGCGCAGGACCGC
Organism: Acidobacteriota bacterium; assembly: GCA_018969105.1. Lineage (GTDB taxonomy): Bacteria > Actinomycetota > Thermoleophilia > Miltoncostaeales > Miltoncostaeaceae > SYFI01. The sequence continues at coordinate 2,270 of JAGWYY010000120.1, forward strand.
GTGCATGACGATGAACACCAGCGCCACGCCGAGGGCGGTCTGCCAGGGGCCGGCCTGCAGCGCGTCGGCACGCGCCGACGCGCCGGCAGCCAGGCCCAGCATGCCCAGCAGCAGCGCGGGGATCAGGAACCCCAGCTCGCGTGACCGCAGGCTCATGGGCGGCCCCCGGCCTTCGGCGCCTTCCACTCCTGGGGCATGCCGTAGCGCCAGATGAGGCGGGTGGCGAGCGCCGTGGCCTCGCCCTCGCCCTGGATTCCCTGGTCGAGCGCCGAGGCGTCGTCGGCGGCCACCACGCGCTCCGGGATTCCCAGCGGGCGCCCGTCGTCGAGCAGCGACACCCCGAGGGCCGAGTAGGGAAGGCCCGCGTACAGGCGCACCTGGCCGGAGTCGTCGGCCTGCACCACATGCGAGCGCGATGCCGCCCACGCCGTGAGCCCCATGATGAGGCCGGCCACCACCAGCACGGCGGCCCCGGCCACGAGCACCTTCGACCGCGCGGTGGGCACGCGCTCGAGCACCCGCCCGGGCTCCGGTGCCCGCGCGGTGCGGGCGCCGGGCTCCACCATGGGGCGCGGAAGCACGGCCACGCGCGGGGTGGCCGGCACGAATTCCAGGGCGGTGGGAACCTCGGCGGCGTCGCCCTCGCCCACGCGCGCCAGCACCACGGTGGCGTTGTCCTCGCCGCCCGATTCATCGGCGGCGGCGAGCAGCGACAGCGCGGCGTCGTCGAGCGAGGCGCCGTCGGCGAACGCGCGCCGTATCGCGGCGTCACCCACGGCAGCGGACACGCCGTCGGTGCAGAGCAGCACCACGTCGCCGGGCTCCACGCCCACCTGGAAGGCATCGGCACTCACCTTGTCCGACGCCCCGAGCGCCCGGGTGATCACGTTGCGCTGCGGGTGGCGGTCGGCCTGCTCCTCGGTGAGCGCACCACCGCGCACGAGCTCCGCCACTACGGAGTGGTCGTCGGTGAGGCGCCGCAGCTCGCCGTCGCGCACCAGGTATGCGCGTGAATCGCCCACGTGCACCACGTAGAGGCGGCCGTCGTCGGCCAGCATGCAGGCGGTCACGGTGGTGCCCATGCCGGCCCGCCCGGCATTGCCCGAGGCCGACGTGCGGATGTCGGAGTTCGCGCGCTCCACCGCCCTGCGCAGGTCGCCCGGGCGCGGCTGCTCGGGCAGCGCGTCGAGCGCGGCCACGGCCATGCCGGCCGCGACCTCGCCGGCCTGCGCGCCGCCCATGCCGTCGGCCACGGCGATCACCGGGGGTCGCACGAGATGACGGTCCTCGTTGTGGCCGCGCACGCGGCCCACGTCGGTTGCTCGTGCGATCTCGACCCATGCGAGGCGCGCGGTCATCTCGTGGCCGCCGCCTCCCGCGTGACGGCGTCCACGCGTGCCAGCACCACCGTCACGTTGTCCGGGCCTCCCGCGGCATTGGCCCGCTGCACGAGCTCCCCGGCCGCCACCTCGAGCGTGGCCGACGACTCCACCACCTCGAGCATCTCGTCGTTGGGCACCGGGCCCGAGAGCCCGTCGGTGCACAGCAGCACCACGTCGCCGGGCTCGAGGTCCACGCGCAGGGCGTCGATGTCGATGTCCGCGTCCACGCCGAGGGCGCGGGTGATCACGTGCCGCGCGGGGTGGCTCTCGGCGGCGTCAGCCGACAGCGTGCCGCGGCGCACCATCTCGGCCACCACCGAGTGGTCCTGGGTCACCTGGATGATCCGCCCGTCGCGGATCAGGTATGCGCGTGAGTCGCCGACGTGCACGAGGTACAGGATGCCGCCTTCGAGCAGCGCGGCCGTCGCGGTGGTTCCCATGCCGGTGAGGTCGGGGTCGCCCATCGCCGCCTGCGCGATGGCGCGGTTGGCGTCCTTCAGGGCCCCGAGCAGCGCCGTGGGGTCGGTGGTCGATCCCACCCCGCGCAGGGCGTCCACGGCCATTCCGGCCGCGGTGCCGCCCCCGAGATGACCGCCCATGCCGTCGGCCACGGCGATGAGCGGGGGCGCCAGCAGGTCGCGGTCCTGGTTGTCCGATCGCACCTTGCCCACGTCGGACGCCGACGCCAGCTCGATCAGGGCCAGGTCGTCGCGGCCGCTCACTCCTCCCACCTCAGCACGGTCTCGCCCACGCGGATCTCATCGCGCAGGTGCAGCTGCTGCTCGCCCGAGATGCGGCGGCCGTTCACGTAGGTGCCGTTCAGCGATCCGAGGTCCTCGACGAACCAGAAGTGCCCCTTGCGGAACACCCGGGCGTGGCTGGTGGAGATGAACTGGTCGGTGATGGGGATGCGGCTTCCGCGCGAGCGGCCGATGGTGGCTCCCCCGGCCACGTCGTACATGGTGCCCACCGCCAGGGTGCTGGATCGGCTCACCACGAGGTGCGGCTCGGCCGCCGCGGCCGCGTGCACCACCTCGGGGCGGGCGGCCTCCGACAGCGGCGGCTCGGCCTTGGCCTTGCGCAGTCCCCAGCGCGATCCCGGTTGCGCCCCGGCAGCCCCGGCGGCCGACCCCACGGCCGCGGCCCCCACCACCTCGGTGGGCGCAGCCGGCGCCGCGGGCATCGGGGCCGGCGCGGGAGGCTCGGGCTGCTTGGGCGGCGTCATCTCGAGCTCCGACGACTTCAGCGCGCGCGTGGACGCGCGCACCACGAAGGCGATGAACAGGTACAGGAGCAGGAGGAAGACGGCCTGCCCGATGATGAGCCCCGTCTCGGTCACGGTGCGCTCCGGGCTATCGTCGCTCGACCACCACTTCGGCGCCGCCGAGGCTCAGCCGGTCGCCGTCGCGGAGGTTGTGGCGCAGCACCCTGCGCCCGTTCACCTCGACCCCGTTGGTCGAGCCGAGGTCCACCAGCACGTACTCGAGCCCCTCGTGGCGCACCTCGGCGTGCACGCGGCTCACGTTCGGGTCGGGCACCACCACGTCGCAGTCGCGGCTGCGCCCCATGGTCGTGACCTTCTGCGTCACGCGGTATGCCTGTCCGCCCACGTAGAGGGTTACGTGCTCGCGCACCAGGCCGGCGGCGCGCGCCTGCTCGGGCGAGAGCACCTGGGTGCCGCTCACGGCCGCGAGGGCCTCGTTGGGAAGCGGCTCCGCGGGCTCGGATGGCAGGGGCGGCTCCACGGGCGGC
>JAGWYY010000121.1 GCA_018969105.1 Acidobacteriota bacterium
CTCATGCGGTGGTCCTCATGCGGTGGTCCTCATGCGGTGGTCCTCATGCGGTGGTCCTCATGCGGCGATGCTCCTGGGGATCGGACGGGAGAGGAAACGCGAGTCGCGCGCCACCATACGCCACGGCAGGTCGGTTGCCTGCGAGATGCCGATGCGCGGGGCGAATGCCACCTCGGGCTGATCGCGCCGGCGGCCCACGTGCAGGCCCGCCTCCGGGAGGGCGAGGCCATCGATGTCGCCCGTGATGCCGAGCGCCTGCGTGAGGCGTCCGGGGCCGGCGCACAGCAGGCGCTCTTCATCCATGCCGCGGCGGGCCCGCATGACGTCCAGGCCGTGAGTGGGCTCGACGGCCCTGATGAGCACCGCGGCGCCGGTGCCGGCCCGTTCGGTGACGAGGTTCAGGCACCAGTGGATGCCGTGGATGAGGTAGACGTACACCGTCCCGGGCGGGCCGAACATCGACCGGCAGCGCTTGGTCTCGCCGCGGTAGGAGTGCGATGCCGGGTCGTGCTGGCCGTAGGCCTCGGCCTCCACGATCACGCCGCCCGCGCCGCCGTACGAGAGCTCGCAGCCGATGATCTGCTCGGCCACCACCTCCGGCGGCCGGTCGAAGAACGCCCGGCCGACGGCGCGGGCGCGACGCGTCACCAGGCCTCCACCCGCTGCTCGATGTCGTCGAGCTGGGCCACCACCCGGGCGCGGGCGGTGCCGCCCGGGACGTCCTTGGCCTCCACCGACGCCTCGGCCGTGAGGTCGGGCACCTCCACGCCGTCGAGTTCTGCGGCCGCCAGGTCGTCCGCGGTGGCATCGGCGAGCCCCACGCCACGGTCGGCGCAGGCCTTCACCAGCGCGCCCACGGCCTCGTGGGCCTTCCTGAATGGCCAACCCTGCCGCACGAGGGCGTCGGCGAGGTCGGTGGCGGCGAGGAAGCCCTGCTCCGCAGCGGCCGACATGGCATCGGCGTTGAACCGGGCCGTGGCGACCATGCCCGTCATCGCCGGCAGCAGCAGGTCGATGGTGTCCGCGGCATCGAAGAGATAGTGCTTGTCGTCCTGCAGGTCCTTGTTGTACGCCAGCGGCAGGCCGGACAGCGCCCCCAGGAGGCCGCTGAGGTCGGCGGCCAGGCGCGGGGCCTTGGCGCGCGCCAGCTCGGCGGCGTCGGGATTCTTCTTCTGCGGCAGCATCGAAGAACCGGAGGCATAGGCGTCGTCCACCTCGACGAACCCGGCCTCCTCCGACGACCACCACACGAACTCGGCGCCGAGGCGCGACAGGTGCACGCCCAGCTGTGCCGCGAAGGCGAGGTAGTCGACGAGGGCGTCCCGGCTGCCCACGGCATCCATGCTGTTGCGCGATATGCCCGCGAACCCGAGTTCTTGTGCGGTGGCCTGCCGGTCGATGGCGAACCCGCTTCCGGCCAGGGCCCCGCTGCCCAGCGGGCTCTCCCCCGCCGACTCCATGGCGAAGAGCAGCCTGCGATGGTCGCGGTCGAGCATCCACGCGTACGCGAGCAGGTGGTGCGCGAGGCGCACGGGCTGCGCACGCTGCAGGTGCGTGTAGCCGGGCATGACGACGTCGACACTCGCGCGGGCCTGCTCGATCAGGGCCTGCGCGAGGGCCTTGAGGGCGCCGGCCTGGGCCTCGCCGCGACTCCGCAGCCACAGGAGGGTGTCGGTGATCACCTGGTCGTTGCGGCTGCGACCGGTGTGCAGACGCCGGCCGGCGTCTCCCGCGATCTCGGTGAGCCGGCGCTCCACCGCGGTGTGGATGTCCTCGTCACCCGGCTGGAACGCGAACTCCCCGGAGGCCATCTCGGCCTCCACCTGCGCGAGGCCGGCGTCGATCGCGGCGGCATCCTCCGCAGGGATGATGCCCTGGGCCCCCAGCATGCGGGCGTGCGCGCGGGATCCCCGGATGTCCTCCCGCCACAGCCGCTGGTCCACCGGCAGCGAGGCGTTCAGCGCGTCGAAGGCATCGGCGGGCGAGCCCTCGAACCGGCCGCCCCAGAGCCGCGACGCGTCGTCGCTCATGCCGCCCCCGCCTCCACGGCGCCCGCGGCGCCGGCCCGCTCGGCCCGGATGGCCCGGTCGAGTGCGCCGCATACCCGGTGCACCTGCTCCTCGGTCATCTCGCAGAAGAACGGCAGCGCGATGGTGGATGCGCTGATGGCCTCGGTGATGGGAAGCTCGCCCGGCCCGTGGCCGTGCGCCTCGCGGTAGTAGGGCTGAAGGTGGATGCACGGAAGGTATGGCTTGGCGGAGACGCCGTCGGCCTCGAGGCGGCCGATGATGGCGTCGCGATCGAGGTCGGCGTCCAGCCGCGGCGCGTACACGAACCACGAGCGCCGCTGGGGGCCCTCGTACATGGGCGTGACGCCATCCACGTGCTGCATGCGCTCCTGGTACATGCCCGCGATGCGCGCGCGGGCATCCTGCATCCAGTCGAGCCGCTCGAGCTGGGCGATGCCGATGGCCGCGTGAACGTCGGAGAGCCGGTAGTTGAAGCCCAGCCGCGAGTGCACCAGCCAGGCGCCGTCGTCGGACCGCCCCTGGTTCGTGAGGCTCTTCAGGAGCGTGTAGAGCTCGTCGTCGTCGGTGAGCACCACGCCGCCCTCGGCGGTGGTGAGCTGCTTGTTGGCGTAGAAGCCGAACACCGCGGGGTGGCCGAAGCTTCCGAGCTTGCGGCCGTTCAGGTCGCCGTCGATGCTCTGGCAGGCGTCCTCCACGATTCCCAGGCCGTGCCGGTGGGCGATGTCCACGAGCGCGGGAACGTCTGCCGGGTATCCGAAGATGTCCACGATGAGGATCGCCTTGGTGCGCGGCGTGATGGCGGCCTCCACGGCGGCCGGGTCCATGTTGAACGTGAGCGGGTCGACCTCGGCGAACACCGGCGTGGCGCCCGTGTAGAGGATCACGTTGGCGGACGCCACGAACGAGAACGATGAGGTGATGACCTCATCGCCGGGCCCCACGCCCAGCGCGTGCAGGCAGCAGTGCAGGCCCGCGGTGCCCGACGAGCACGCGACGGCGTGCTTCGTGCCGATGCGGTCCGCCCACATCTGCTCGAAGCGCGTGACGGTGGGCCCCAGCGACAGCTGGCGCGACCGAAGCACCTCGTCCACCAACTCGCGCTCGCGATCACCGATGACGGGCCGCGCGAGGGGGATCATCTCCTCGGCGCTCACGCCTCCCGCGCCCCGGCGGTGCTCGGCACGGCGGCGCGTCGCACGCCGTAGTCGAGGCTGTCCACCAGGGCGTCCCACGAGGCGGCGATGACGTTCTGGTTGACGCCCATGGTCGACCAGGTGGACGTGCCGTCGGTGGAGTCGATGAGTACGCGCGTCGTGGCGTCGGTGCCGTGGCCCTCGTCGAGGATGCGCACCTTGAAGTTGACGAGCGAGATCTGGTCGAGGCCGGGCACGCGACCGGCCAGGGCCTGGCGCAGGGCCTTGTCGAGCGCGTTCACGGGGCCGTTGCCCTCGGCGGTGGCCACGAGGCGCTCGCCGTCGTGGTGCAGGCGGATGGTGGCCTCGGTGACCACCTGGCCGGTCTCATCGCGCTCGGTGATGACCCGGAACGACTCGAGCACGAACACCGGCTCGTGCACGCCAGCCTCCCTCTCGAGGAGGATCGTGAACGACGCGTCGGCCACCTCGAAGTGGTAGCCCTCGTGCTCGAGCTCCTTGATGCGCGCGAGGATGCGCGGGGCCAGATCGGGATCGGCCCCCACGTCGATGCCGGCCTCGCGGGCCCGCTCGAGCACCACGTGCCGCCCGGAGAGCTCGCTCACCTTCATGCCGCGCTCGTTGCCCACCAGCGAGGGGTCGATGTGCTCGAACGTACGCGGGTCGGACACCATGCCGGCCACGTGCATGCCGCCCTTGTGGGCGAAGGCGTTGGCCCCCACGTAGGGCGCCCAGGCGTCGGGCGGCAGGTTGGCGGTCTCGGCGGCCCAGTGCGACAGCCGCGTGAGATCCTCGAGCCCGCCGGGCCGGAGCACCTCGAAGCCCATCTTCAGCGCAAGGGACGGCGCGATGGAGATGAGGTTGGCGTTACCGCAGCGCTCGCCCCAGCCGTTGATGGTGCCCTGCACCTGGCGGGCGCCCTGGCGCACGGCCGCGAGCGAGTTGGCCACGGCGCACTCGGCGTCGTTGTGCGTGTGGATGCCGATCGCGGCGTCGGGCAGGGCCGCCGCCACCTCGCCGGCGATGCGCTCGACGTCCATGGGCAGCGTGGCGCCGTTGGTGTCGCAGAGCACCAGCCACGACGCGCCGTTGGCATGCGCGGCCTTCAGGCACTCGATCGCGTAGTCCGGGTGCTCGCGGTAGGCGTCGAAGAAGTGCTCGGCGTCGTAGAAGACGTCCTTGCCCTCAGCGAGCAGGAAGGCCACCGACTCGCCGATCATCGCGAGGTTCTCCTCGCGCGAGACCTTGGTGACCTTCTGCAGGTGGAGGTCCCAGGTCTTGCCGACGATGGTGGATACCGGCGCGAAGCACTCGACCATGATGCGCAGGCCCGGGTCATCCCCGGGCGCGGTGTCGCGCCGGCGCGTCATGCCGAACGCCGCGATGCGGGTGTCGCCCAGGTCCTCCTGCTCGAGCAGGTCGAACAGCTGGGAGTCCTTGGGGTTGGACGACGGGAAGCCCGCCTCCACGACGTCGATGCCGACGTCCGCGAGCCGCAGGGCCACCTGCAGCTGCTCCCCCACCGAGAGGCTCATGCCCTCGCGCTGCATGCCGTCACGCAGCGTGGTGTCGTAGAGGAGGATGCGCTCCATCAGCCGGCCGGTGCCTTGGCGCTCACGGGGTCGAGCCAGTGCGCCCACCGGGCGTCCCGGCCATGCACCACCTCGTGGAACACGTGCTGCAGCCTCTGGGTAACCGGACCCGGCTCGCCGATGAGGTGGTCATCCACCGACCGCACGGGGCACACCTCGGCCGCCGTGCCCGTGACGAACACCTCGTCCGCCTGATACAGCTCGGCCCGCGCGAGGTCGCGCTCCACCACGTCGTAGCCCTCGGTGCGCGCGATCTCCATGATCGAGTTGCGCGTGATGCCCTCGAGGATCGAGGCCGAGATGGGCGGGGTGCTGATCACGCCGTCCTTCACGATGAAGATGTTCTCGCCGGAGCCGTCGGTGACCATGCCGAGCTCGTTGAGCAGGATGGCCTCCTGGTAGCCCGCGTGCTGGGTCTCCATCTTGGCGAGGATCGAGTTGAGGTACTGCCCGCCGGCCTTGGCCGTGGCGGGGATGGTGTTGTTGCCGATGCGCCGCCAGCTGGAGATCTTGGCCTTGATGCCGTGCTTGAGGCCGTCCTCGCCCAGGTAGGCGCCCCACACCCACGCGGCGATCGCCACGTCG
>JAGWYY010000122.1 GCA_018969105.1 Acidobacteriota bacterium
GAGAGCATGATCGTGCTGGGCGCCGGGGTGATCGGCTGCGAGTTCGCGAGCCTCTTCCAGCCGCTCGGCGTGAGGATCACCATGGTGGAGATGCTCGATCGCATCCTCGCGGGCATCGACCTGCGCACCGCGAAGCAGTTCCAGAAGACGCTCGAGAAGGACGGCGCGGAGATCCATCTGGGCCGTCGCCTCGAGGAGGTCACCTCCTACGCGGACGACGGCATCAGCATCCGCCTCGACGACGGCACCGAGCTCTCGGCCGAGAAGCTGCTGGTGTCGATCGGCCGCCAGCCCCAGACCCGCGGCATCGGGCTCGAGGATGCCGGCATCGAGGTGAGCGAGCGCGGCCACGTGGTGGTGGACGAGTTCCTGCGCACGGCCAACCCGAAGGCCTGGGCCGTGGGCGACTGCATCGGGGGCATGCAGCTGGCGCACCTGGCGTCGGCCGAGGGCGCCCGCGCCGCCGAAAACATCCTGGGCCCGCACATGGTGCCGATGGACCGCACCGTGGTGCCGGCGTGCATCTACACCCACCCCGAGATCGCCACCGTGGGCCTCAACCGCGACACCGCGGCCGAGGAGGGCATCGAGGTGAAGATCGGCCAGGCGCGCTTCGCGGGATCGGGCAAGGCGCTCGGCGAGGGCGAGCCCGACGGCTTCGCGCAGCTGGTGGCCGATGCCGACACCGACCTGCTGCTGGGCGCCACCATCATGGGAGCGCACGCCGTGGAGATGATCCACGAGGTGGGCGTGGCGATCAGCGACGGCTACACCATGCGCGACCTCGGCGAGATCATCCACGCGCACCCCACCATCAGCGAGATGGTGATGGACGCCGCCCAGCAGGGCGAGGGCGTGGCGCCCTACCTCTCGTAGGCATGCCCCTGCCGCCCGCGGGATGGCGGGTGGAGCTGCCGGGCCCGCAGCCGGTGCCCGACGCGCTGGCGCTGTCGGAGCGCCTGCTGGGCGAGATTGGTGGTGCGCCGGCGGGGACCCCCGGCCACCGCCCGGATCACGGCCCAGATCAGCATCCGGGGCACCGCGCGCCGGCACTGGTCGTGCACCGGGTGGCGCCGGCTGCCATCACGGTGGGCCGGGCGCAGCGCGGGGACGCCGATCCGGCCGCCGCGGCCGCCGAGGGCCTCGATGTGGTGCTGCGGCCATCGGGCGGCGGGCCGGTGCTGTGGGACGACGACCTCATCGCGATCGACGTCATCCTCCCGGCGGGGCATCCCCTGCTCCCCGACGACATCGTGGCCGCCTACCGCTGGGTGGGCGAGGCGGTGGCTGGTGCGCTCACGGGGCTCGGCGTGGCAGGCGCCCGCGCGCTGCCCCCGGATGAGGCCCGCGCGTGGCCCTCGGGCGCGGCCGCTGCGATGTGCTTCGGGGGGCTCTCGCCGTGGGAGGTCGTGGCGGGCGACCGCAAGGTGCTGGGCCTGTCGCAGGTGAGGCGCACCACGGGGGCGATCATCCAGGTGGGCGTACCCATGCGCCTCGATGCCGCGCGACTGGCCCGCGCCATGGGTGCGCCCGCCGGTGCGGCGGAGGAGCTCGGCGCGCGAACGGCCGGCGTGGCCGACCTGGCGCGGGGCGTCACCCGCGAGGTGGCCGAGCAGGCGCTGGTGCAGGCGCTGCTCGGCGCGGCCGCGGCAACCGGCCCGCGCTAGGTGCGGGCATCGATGAGCGGGACCTCGTACTGCCTGAGCGCCTCGTCGGGCGTGAGGAGCACCAGGCCCTCGGCGCGCGCCTGCGCCACCAGCATGCGGTCGAACGGGTCGCGGTGGTGCATGGGCAGGGCCGCGGCCGCGATGGCGTGTCGCAGGCGCACTGGCAGGTCGTACATGAGCCCGGCCTCGAGCCACTCGGGCACATCGCCATCCACGCGCAACTTGCCGGAGGCCCTCTTCATCTCGATCTCCCACGCCGAGGCCACGCTCACGTAGGCCTCCGTCGAGGGGTCCTCCATCACGTCGGCCGCCGCCGGACCGAGTCGCTCGTCGTCGGCGAACCACCAGATGAGGGCGGCACTGTCGACGAGCAGCCTCAGGCCGGCCACGTCACAGATCCCCCTCGTAGAAGAGGCGCTCCAACTCAGGATCCGGATCCCAGCAGTCCTCGCTCATCCAGATCTTCCCCTTGAGCATCCCGCGGACACGACGCCGCGGGCTGTCCCCCGCGAACGGCACGATCCTCGCCACGGGGGCGCCGTTGTTCTCGACCACCACGTCGTCGCCGTCCTGGGCCTGGCGCACGAGTCGCGAGAAGTGGGTCTTCGCCTCATGCATTCCCACGGTCACCCTGGCCATCCCCACCTCCTAGTGGACTAGCCGGACTAGATCAGGACCGGCAGGCTATCACCGTGACCAGACGGGGCAGGATGCCCGTCGCAGGCGGCTAACTTCGTCGTGATGACGTCCCCGCCCCGCCGCAGGCCGCCGCAGCGCCGCCGTCGCCCGGCATCCACCCGGACCAAGCAGAACCGCGCGCTCGCGGTGGTGTGCGTGCTGGCCGTCGGTGGCCTCGTGGCAGTCATGGCATCGGGAATGGGGTCTGACCCCACCGTATCCGCGGCCAACGCCGAGGCCACGGCCTCACCGGCCACGCGCACGCCGGCCACCGATCCCGCGCCCGCCGCCGACGCCACGCAGGCGGCCAATCAGTCCCCTGCCGCCCCGGGGGCGTCGGGCGTGTCGGTGGCCGCGGTGGGCGACACCGTGATGGGAACGCCCGAGTTCGGGCTGCCGCCCGCGGGGGGATCCACCCTCTTCAACGCCGTGAAGCCCCTGCTGAAGGGCGACGTGGTGTTCGGCAACCTCGAGTCGGCTCTCGCCACGGGACCCAGCGCCAAGTGCGGCAGCAGCAGCGGCGGCAGTTGCTACGCCTTCGCGAGCCCTCCGTCGTACGCGCGCAACCTGAAGAACGCCGGGTTCACGGTGATGGGCACCGCCAACAACCACTCCAACGACTGGGGGCCGGCCGGCATCCGCTCCACCGTGCGCGCCCTCGACAGCGTGGGAATCCTCCACTCGGGTCGCCCCGGCGAGATCGCCGTGCAGGTGCTGCCCAATGGCACCAAGGTGGCAGTGGTCGCGGTGGCGCCGTATGAGTGGAGCCAGAACGCGCTCGACATCCCCGGCACCCAGCGGCTGGTGCGCAAGGCGGCCGGCATGGCCCCGATCGTGATCGCCAACATGCACGTGGGCGCCGAGGGCACCTCGTACCGCAACGTGCCGCAGGGCGCCGAGACCTACCTCGGCGAGCCCCGCGGCGAGACCCGCCGCCTGGCCCGCGGCATGGTGGACGCCGGCGCCGACCTGGTGATCGGCAACGGCCCGCACGTGATGCGCGGGATGGAGTTCCGCAACGGGCGCCTCATCGCGTACAGCCTCGGGAACTTCCTGGGCTACAAGGTGTTCGGCACGTCGTCGTATGCCGGCCAGAGCGGCGTACTGAAGGTGAACCTGGCGCCCGACGGCAGGTTCACGTCGGGCACGCTCGCGCCCGTGCGCCTCTCCGGCGACGGCATCCCCTCCCCCGGTGGATCGAGCATCGGTGATGTCGCGGCGCTCTCGCGCGCCGACTTCGGGAAGTCCGCCGCGCGGCTGTCGAACAGCGGCGCGATCACCCCGCCCTAGGCCAGCGCGCCGTCCAGCGGGCCGCCCACGGCGGGCGTGAGCCCCTCCACGCGGGCCACCAGCACCGCGGGGCCGTGCTCGGCACGCGCCAGCACGCCGGAAATGGAAGCCGGCAGGTCGGCGGGGTCAGTGACCGTCGCGGCATCCGCGCCGAATCCCCGGCAGATCGCGGCGATGTCCAGGGGCGGGTCGGTCACCGCGAGCCCCGGCCAGCCGCCCTGCTGCACCCCGGTGAGCCCCTCCATGCCGGCGCGCAGGATCTCGTATCCGGAGTTGTCGGCCACCACGAGCGCCAGGCGGCAGCGCTCGTGCGCGGCGGTCCAGAGCGCGTGCACGCCGAACATGAGCGATCCGTCGCCCTGCGCGCATACCACGCGGCGCGAGGGGTCCGCGATGGCCGCGCCCACCGCGGCGGGCAGCCCCCAGCCGAGGGCGCTGCCGCGATGCCACATGCACGAGCCCACGTCGCGGTCGCCGAGCGCCACGCGCAGGTCGCGGGTGGACGTGATGCCCTCGTCCACCACAAGATCGGCGAGCGCCACGCCCTCGCCCAGGGCCACCGACAGCGCCGCAGGGGTGATGACCTCCGCGCCATCGGCGCGGGCGTGCAGTTCGGCCCGGGCATTGGCGCGCGCGGACTCATGCGCGGTGGCCAGGGCGGCATGCCGCTGCGCCGCTGCATCAAGGGCACTCCCCTCGGTGCCGCTCCCCTCGGCGCGTACAGCGTCGGGGGTGTCGGCACCCGGGCCACGGGTGCCCTGCGCGGCGGCTGGCCTGCCACCCCCCAGCAGTGCGGCGAGCCCCCGCAGCGCATCGGCCGGCTCGGCCACCATGCCCACGTCGGGGACGATCATGCGGCCGATCTCGTCGGGGTCGACGTCCACATGGATGAGCCGGGTGCCCTCGGGCATGGGCGAGCCGGGGCTCCACCCGAACAGCCGGAACACCGGCATTCCCAGGGCGAGCACGACGTCGTGGCCGGCCAGCGCCTGGCGAATCGGGGCGGCGGCCCGGGGCATGGGGCCGGCCCACGCCGGGTCGTCGGTATCGAGGGGCATGCGCGCGGCGAAGGGCTCGCCCAGCACGGGTGCCCCGAGCAGCGCGGCGAGGTGCGAGAGCTCCGCATGCGCATCGCCATGGCTCACGCCGTCGCCCGCGAGGATGACCGGGGACGCCGCGCCGGCGAGCAGGGCCGCGGCGCGGTGGAGTTCCGCCGCGTCGGGCGGATCGAGGCGGCGCGGGCCGGTGGGCAGCGCGGGCAGCGGGCCGCAAGGCCCCGCCTGTGCCTCCAGCGGGATGCTCAGCACTGCGGGCCCGGCGGGCGGACCGAAGGCGGCTTCCACGGCGTCGCGGAGCATCGGGCCGAGCAGCGACGGCTCGGTGACCTCCTCCGCGTAACGCGCGAGCGGACGCGCCATCTCCACGATCTCCCCGCCCAGGAACGGCGCGCCGGGCAGCATCGACGTGAGCTGCTGCCCCACGATGACCAGCAGCGGCACGCGGGCGCGGTGGGCGTTGAGCACGCCGCTCATGGCGTTGGCCATGCCCGGCTGCACGTGCACCAGCGCCACGCCGAGCCTGCCGGATGCCTGGGCGTAGCCGTCGGCCATGCCCATCACCACCGGCTCGGTGAGCCCCAGCAAGAAGCGCGGGCGCCCGGGCGCCGCCAGGGAATCCATCAGCGGCAGCTCGGTGCTGCCCGGGTTCCCGAAT
>JAGWYY010000123.1 GCA_018969105.1 Acidobacteriota bacterium
GGATGTAGGCCTCATGCAGGCCATTCGCGGAGATCACCTGGTGCACGGCCGTGCGGAGGTCCTCATGCGAAAAGGGCAGCGGCATGTAGTACTGCGCAGCGGAGCGCTCGAGGCGCAGCAGGTGCTGGTCGAGCCGGAACACGGCGGGGCCGTCCTCGGTCTCGTAAGCGCGGATGCCCTCGAACACCGACGTGCCGTAATGAAGGGCGTGCGTGAGCACGTGGACCGTGGCATCGGCCCAGTCCACGAGCGACCCGTTCATCCAGATCTTGTCGGCTTCCATCCTGCGGTTGCCCTTCCGTGTGGGGTTGGCCCGGGCCCCTGCGCCCGGGTATCCGGTGAAGTCTAGCCCGCCGCCGAGATCAGCAGCTCGCCCATTTCGTGCGTGGAGCACGTGCCGCCCAGATCGCGGGTGCTGTGGCCGAGCGAGAGCACCTGGTCGACCGCGCTCTCGATGGCGTCGGCGCCCCTCGGCGCGTCGAGCGAGTAGCGCAGCATCATCGCGGCCGACAGGCACGTGGCGATCGGGTTCGCGATGCCCTGGTCGGCGATATCCGGGGCCGAGCCGTGCACGGGCTCGTACAGGCCCGGGCCGTGCCCGCCGAGGCTCGCCGACGGCAGCAGGCCGATGGATCCGCTGATCATCGCGGCCTCGTCGGAGAGGATGTCGCCGAACATGTTCTCGGTGACGATCACGTCGAAGTCGGCCGGGCGGCTCACCAGCTGCATGGCGGCGTTGTCCACCAGCATGTGCTCGAGCTCCACATCGGGGTGCTCCTCGGCCACGCGCATCACCTCGTCACGCCAGAGGCGCGAGCTCTCGAGCACGTTGGCCTTGTCCACCGAGGTCACCTTGCCGCGCCGGGCCAGCGCCGACTCGAACGCCACCTCGGCCACGCGGCGCACCTCTGCACGGCTGTACGTGCACGTGTCGTAGGCGCTCTCGCCCTCGCGGCCGCTCTTCCCGAAGTAGATGCCGCCCGTGAGCTCGCGCACCACGAGCAGGTCGGTGCCCTCGATGCGCTCGGTGCGGAGCGGGCTGCTCTCGTAGAGCGATGGAATCGGCTTGACCGGGCGCAGGTTCGCGAACAGCCCCATGCCGGCACGAAGCGCCAGCAGGGCCTGCTCAGGACGCGGGTCGTCGGGGTTCGTGGTGTCCCACTTCGGGCCGCCCACGGCGCCCAGCAGCACGGCGTCCGCTGCCTGGCACTCCTCCATCACGCCGTCGGGAAGCGGCTTGCCATAGGTATCGATGGCGCACCCGCCGACCGCGTGGGAGTCCCAGTCCACCTGCATGTCATCCATCGGCGCCACGTGGTCGACGAGGCGCCGTGCCTCGCCGATGACCTCGGGCCCAATGCCGTCACCCGGCAGCAGTACGACCTTGACCTCGCGCATTCGCGTTTCCTCGCTGGTGGTGGGTGTGGCCTAGAGAAGGACCGTCGTGACCGGGCCCTGGCGCTCGCGATCGGCCTCGTAGGCGGCGATCTCGGCGTCCTTCAGCATGGTGAGTCCGATGTCGTCCCAGCCGTTCAGCAGGCGGTCGCGCACGCTGTCCTCGATGTGGAACTCCACGGTGCGGCCGTCGGGGAACGCCACGACGCACTCCTCGAGGTCGACCGTCATCTCGGTGCCCGGCTGGTCGATGGCCTCCTGCATGATCGTGCGCACGTCCTCCTCGGGGAGGATGACGGGCAGCATGCCGATCTTCGTGCAGTTGGTGCGGAAGATGTCCGCGAACGACGGGGCGATGACCACGTCGAAGCCGTAATCCTGGATGGCCCACGGGGCGTGCTCGCGCGACGACCCGCAGCCGAAGTTACGGCCGGCCACGAGGATGCGCGCGCCCTCGTACTCCGGGCGGTCGAGGATGTAGAAGTCCTCGTTCTTCCAGTCGAAGAACAGGAACTCGCCGAACCCGGTGCGCTCGACGCGCTTGAGGAACTGCTTGGGGATGATCTGGTCGGTGTCGACGTCGGCCCGGTCGAGCGGGGCCACCTTCGACTTCACGATGGTGATCGGATCCATGACTCCCCCTAGGCGCCCGCGAGGGCGGCGTCGAACGTGCGGACATCCACCAGGTGGCCGGTGATGGCGGCGGCAGCGGCCATCGCAGGGCTCACGAGGTGGGTGCGGCCGCCCTTGCCCTGGCGGCCCTCGAAGTTGCGGTTGCTGGTGCTGGCACAGCGCTCGCCCGGCTCGAGGATGTCGGGGTTCATGCCGAGGCACATCGAGCAGCCGGCGTCGCGCCACTCGAACCCGGCGGTGCGGAACACCTCGTCGAGGCCCTCGTCCTCGGCCTGCGCCTTCACGGCCATCGACCCCGGCACCACCATGGCGCGGATGCCGTCCTTCACCGCGTGGCCCTGCACCACCTCGGCGGCGGCGCGCAGGTCCTCGATGCGGCCGTTGGTGCACGAGCCCAGGAACACGGTGTCGATGGCGATGTCCTCCATCGCCTCTCCCCCGTTCAGGCCCATGTACTCCAGCGAGCGGCGCACGGCCTCCTGGTCGGTGGGGTCGTCGTACTGCTCGGGCGTGGGCACGCGCCCCGTGATGGGCGCCACCATGCCCGGGGTGGTGCCCCAGGTCACCTGCGGCGCCAGCGAGGGCACGTCGACGTCCATCTCGCGGTCGAACTCGGCGTCCGCGTCGCTGGGCAGCTCGCGCCAGCGCTCCACCGATGCGGCGAAGTCGTCCGGGGCGGCCATGCGGCCCTCCACGTAGGCGAACGTGGTGTCGTCGGGCGCCACCATTCCGGCCCGCGCGCCGCCCTCGATGGACATGTTGCACACGGTCATGCGGCCCTCCATGGTGAGGCCGCGGATCGCCGACCCGGCGTACTCCACCACGTGGCCCTGGGCGCCGGAGACGCCCATCTGGCCGATGGCGCCGAGGATGAGGTCCTTGGCCACCACGCCACGGGGCATCTCGCCCTCGAAGTTGATGCGCATGGTGCGTGGCATGCCCTGCGGGAGGGTCTGCGTGGCGAGCACGTGCTCCACCTCGCTGGTGCCGATGCCGAAGGCCAGCGCGCCGAACGCGCCGTGGGTCGATGTGTGACTGTCACCGCACACGATGGTCATGCCGGGCTGGGTGAAGCCGAGCTCGGGGCCGATCACGTGCACGATGCCCTGGCGGGGGCTGGTGAGCGAGAACAGCGGGATTCCGAACTCCTTCGCGTTGCGCTCGAGGGCCTCCACCTGCAGGCGGGAGAGCTCGTCCTCGATGCCGCGCTCGCGCCCGACGGTGGGCACGTTGTGGTCCACCGTGGCCAGCGTGCGGTCGGGGCGGCGCACCGCGCGCCCGGCCATGCGCAGGCCGTCGAATGCCTGCGGCGACGTGACCTCATGCACGAGGTGCAGGTCGATGTAGAGGATCGCCGGGCCCTCGGGGCCCTCGGGCACCACCTCGTGGAGGTCCCACACCTTCCGGAACAGGGTCTTGCCCACTGCCTTGGTCCTCTCTGTCTTTCCCGGCCGCGCGGCTACACGCCGCTCTCGGCCATCCTCTCGGTCTGGTCGGCGTTCCTGCTGGCGGTCACGGCGCGCAGATAGGCGATGGCGCTGGCCTCCAGCACGTCCGGGGACACGCCCTGGCCGGTGAACTGCCGGCCATTGAGCTCGCACAGCACGCGGGCCTCGCCCAGGGCGTCGGGGCCGTCGGTGACGGCCGACACCGAGTACTCCAGCAGCGTGCCCGCGGAGCCCACCGCGGCGTCGATTGCGCCGATCAGCGCGGCCACGGGGCCATCGCCCTCGGCCTCGCCGGTGTATTCGGTGCCGTCGGTCGATCGCACGGTCACGCTGGCGCGCGCCCGGTCGCCCGAGGCCCCGGAGAAGGAGATCTCGCTTAGGTCGAGCTGGTGCTCGTGGTCCACGCGCATTTCGTCCTCCATGAGCGCCTCGAGGTCCATGGCGGTGAGCTCGCCCTTGCGGTCGGCCACCTCCTTGAACCGGCGGAAGGCCTCGTTCAGGGCGTCCTTGTCGAGCTCGTAGCCCAGGTCGGTGAGCGCTTGGCGCAGCGCGTGACGGCCGGAGTGCTTGCCCAGCACCAGCTCGCTCTGCATGAGGCCCACGCTCTGGGCATCCATGATCTCGTAGGTGAGCGGGTTGGCCAGCACGCCGTGCTGGTGGATTCCCGCCTCGTGCGCGAAGGCGTTTCGGCCCACGATGGCCTTGTTGGGCTGGATCTCATACCCGGTGAGGCGGCTCACCATGCGGCTGGCCTTGGTGATCTCGGGGGTGTTGATGCCCGACCACAGGCCGCCGAGGTCCTCGGCGCGCGTGCGCAGGATCATCGCCATCTCCTCCAGGCTCGCGTTGCCCGCGCGCTCGCCGATGCCGTTCACGCACACCTCCACCTGCCGGGCACCCACCTCGAGGCCCGCCAGGGAGTTGGCCACGGCCAGGCCCAGGTCGTTGTGGCAGTGCACGGACAGCGTGACGCCCTCAAGCGACGGCACGCGCTCGTAGAGCTCCATGAGGAACCGCTGGAACTCCGTGGGCATGGTGTAGCCCACGGTGTCCGGGATGTTGATGGTGCCCGCGCCCTCGGCGATGGCCGCGCCGATCACCTCGGCCACGAAGGCGGGGTCGGACCGCGTGGCGTCCTCGCACGAGAACTCCACGTCGGGGCTCAGGCTCACGGCGAGCTTCACGGCGTCGATGGCCGTGGCCAGCACCTCGGGACGGTCCATGCGCAGCTTGTGCGCCATGTGGATGTCCGACGTGGCGATGAACGTGTGGATGCGCGGCCTCTCGGCGTCGCGCACCCCCTCCCACGCCACGGCGATGTCCTTCTCATTCGCGCGGGCGAGGCCGGCGATGGTCGGGCCCTCCACCTCGCGTGCCACGGCCTGCACGCCCTCGAGGTCGCCCGGGGACGAGATCGGGAAGCCGGCCTCGATCACGTCCACGCCAAGGCGGGCGAGCTGCTGCGCGATCTCCACCTTCTCGCGAAGGTTCAGGTGAATGCGCGGCGACTGCTCCCCGTCGCGAAGGGTCGTATCGAAGAACTTGACGCGCTTGGCGTCATCTCGGCTGGCGTCGTCGGCCGGCACGGGGGCTTCCTCCTGGCTCGTGTGGACTGTTCCTGTGCCCGGCGCATCCGGGCGTGGGTGTCGAAGCGCTTCCCCTAGCGGGGAAGGAGCAGAAGGGCGCCCAGCGTGCCGCGACCGGCCAGGAGGTTGGTGTTCGCGGTGGCGCTCATCGCCGCGCACAGTAGCGCAATCGGCGATCTGGGCACCAGTCCCCCAGCGGGATGGCAGTAGTACCCCCGCCGAATACCACAGCAGTGCGGCAGGCC
>JAGWYY010000006.1 GCA_018969105.1 Acidobacteriota bacterium
GCCAGCCGCGCCGACGACAAGACATCCGAGGCCGCCATGGAAGACCGCAAGCGCGGGGGCTACTTCTAGTGCCGGTCGAGAGCCCCATGCTGCACGCCGTGGCCGTGGGCTCGGTGGACGACGGCAAGAGCACCCTCATCGGCCGCCTGCTCTACGAGACGGGGCACCTGAACGCCGATGAGATCGCGCACGTGGAGGAGGCCAGCCGCAAGCGCGGCCGCAAGGGCCTTGATCTTGCGCTGCTCACCGACGGCCTGCGCGCCGAGCGCGAGCAGGGCATCACCATCGACGTGGCCTACCGCTCGTTCGACGCCCAGGGCCGGCGCATCCTGCTCGGCGACGCCCCCGGCCACGAGCAGTACACGCGCAACATGGTCACCGCGGCCGCCGGCGCCGACGTGGCGATCCTGCTCGTGGACGCCAAGAACGGCCTCACCGACCAGACCCGCCGCCACCTCGCCATCTGCGGCATGCTCGGCGTGGCCGACGTGATCGCCTGCGTCAACAAGATCGACCTCGTGGACTACGACCAGGCGCGATTCGCCGAGCTGGCCGACGAGCTCGTGGCCGCCTCGATGGCCATCGACGGCCCGCGCATCACGCCGATCCCGCTCTCGGCGCTGGAGGGCGTGAACATCACCGAGCGCTCCGAGGCCACCGCCTGGTACGACGGCCCCACGGTGCTCGACGTGCTGCATGACCTCGACCGCAAGGTGGCCGAGGAGGAGTTCCGCATGCCGGTGCAGTGGGTGATCCGCCACGACGAGGGCGGCGCCGACGTGCGCGGCCTCGCCGGGCGCATCACCAGCGGCACGGTGGAGGTGGGGGATGAGGTGGTTGCTCTGCCGTCCGGTCGCACCTCGCGCATCAGCCGCATCGACGTGCTGGGCGACGACCGCCCGAGCGCAAGCGCGCCGCTCAGCGTCACGCTGCATCTCGAGGACGACGTCGATGTGTCGCGCGGCGACGTGATCGCCCCCGTGGGCAACGCGCCGGCCGTGGCGTCGCGGCTCACCGCCACCATCGCCTGGCTCGACGAGGCACCGCTCACCGCGCCCGCGCGCCTCGAAGCCCGCCAGGGCAACCGCCTTGTGCCGGTGATCATCGAGCAGCTGCACGAGCGCCTCGACCTCGCCGCCATGGAGCAGGTGCCCGCCGACGCCCTCGAGGTGAACGACCTGGGCATCGCCACGATGCTCTCGGCGCAGCCCCTGGCGATAGAGACCTACGGCGACAACCGCGAGATGGGCTCGATGGTGCTGGTCGACCCGGGTAGCAACCGCACCGTGGGCGCGGTGATGGTGCGCGAGGTGCTGGCCTCCTAGGCCCCGTCGGCCCCCGCCTGCTCGTCGTCCATCAGCTGGCGCTCGCGCACGATGCGCCGACGC
Source organism: Acidobacteriota bacterium (assembly GCA_018969105.1). Classification (GTDB taxonomy): domain Bacteria; phylum Actinomycetota; class Thermoleophilia; order Miltoncostaeales; family Miltoncostaeaceae; genus SYFI01. The sequence continues at coordinate 1,389 of JAGWYY010000006.1, forward strand.
TCGCGCAGCACGATGACGCCGATGAGCATGCCCGCGATCACCAGCGCCACCACCACGGCCAGCCAGGTCTCACCGGGGAACAGCTTGCCGCTCACGTAGCCGATCAGCGCGCCCTGGGCTGCCCACACGAAGGCCGCCGCGGTGTCGATGGCCAGATAGCGCTTGTAGGCGATGGTGCCCGCCCCCAGCACGATGTTGATGGCCAGGCGCAGGATCGTGATGAACCGCTGCGTGAACACCAGGATGTCGCCCTGGCGATGCACCATGTGCTCGGCCACCGCCACGCGATCCTCGCCCACCATGCGGCTGGCCTTCGCGCGCATCCACGGGCCCCCGCCCCGGCCTATCCAGAATGCGATGGAGTCACCCGCCACCGCGCCCAGCGCGCCGGCCACGATGACCAGCCAGATATTGAGGTCGCCGTTCGCGGCGAACACCGCGGCCACCACGATGGACGTCTCGCCCGGGAAGATCGGCACCACGCCGTCGCCCGCCACGAGCAGGAACACCGCCAGGTAGCCGAGGCTCGCCACCAGGGCCTCCGGGTCGCCCACCGACAGCAGCGCAGGCAGCGACCCTCCGCGCTCCTCGATCCACGAGATCATCGCCTACCCGACGTACTGGTAGTCGTCGGGTCCGATGCGGTAGGTGTAGAAGCGGCCGTTCCGCAGCTCGTGATCCGGGGTGAACTCGATGTCCTGGCCGAGGACCGAGTCCTTGATCTTCGTGCCGGGCAGGGCCTCCCACACGCCCTCCCGCGTGGCCCGTCCGTCCTTGCAGCTCTTCAGCGCCGCGGTGGCCACCACCTGCATCGCGCCGAACGCCGGTCCGCCGAACGTGGCGAGGCTGCCGAACACCGCCTTGTAGAGCCGCACGACGTCGTCGCCCTCCGGTGCCCTGCGCAGGTCCGGGGTGAAGGAGGTCACATACGCACCCACCGGGTTGAAGCGCTCGAGCACGAACAGGGCGTCGCCGCCGATGAACGCCGGGTCGCGACCCGCGGCCTTCATCTGCTGCACGAAGCGCTGCGCGGCATCCGGGCTGCTCAGCGACAGCACCACCACGTCGGCGTCGGCGGGCAGCGTGGCGATCACATCGGAGTAGTCCTTCGCCCCGGTGGAGATCTCGTGGCGGGTCACGGGCACCCCTGCCTTCTTCACGTACTCCTCCACGCCGTTGGCCAATCCGGTGGCGTAGGAGTCGGCATTGTCGATGATCACGACCTTCTTGCCCTTCAGGTCATCCACCGCCACGCGGCCGATGGTGGGCGCCTGCACCGAGTCGTTGGCCACCACCCGGTAGAAGCCGGAGAGGCGCCCATCGGTGAGCGACACGTTGGTGGCCGAGGGCGACACGTAGGCGAGCTTGGCCGCGTCGAGGATGGGCCCGGCCGCCAGGGTATGCGTCGAGGTATCCGGGCCGACCACGCCGACCACCTCCTTGTCGGCGGCGAGCGCGCGCGCGGCGGCCTTCACCTCGGCCTCGCCATCGGACGCGTCCATCGGCTCGATGCGGAAGTCGGTGCCGTTCTCCCTGTTGAAGTTGTCGAGCGACACCCGCGCCCAGTTCATCTGGATGGCGTCGGTCTCATCGGTGCCGGCAAACGGGGCGATCACGCCGATGGTGCCGCTGCACGCCTTCAGCACCCTCTCGCCGTTGGCACCGAGGCCATCGGCTGCGGTCGTGCTGCCGGGTTCCGACGATCCGCACCCGGCCCAGAGGGCCACGAGCGCGACCACGCCGAGCCCGGTCACACGCATGAGGGCGCGCCGCATCACCACATGAACACCAGTGCGATGAGGCACACCACCAGCGTGCCGCCGCTGGCGGCCACCAGCGCGCGCTTGGCGTTCTGCGACTCGAATACCCCGCTGAGTCCACCGGCGAGGAAGGTGATGGTGAGCAGCGCTGCCAGCAGCTCGAGGGTGTGCGACTTCGCGAGCTCCGCGTTGGCGAGCTCCAGTTGCGCGGCCGATTCATCGAGCGTCAGCCGTGCGTCGATGATGGACGACGGCGCCGGCCACTCGGGATTGGCGGCCGAGAAGGGCGACGGCGGCCGATTGCCCGCGGCTTGCTGGTCCCACCACTCGATGGCGCTGCGCGTGCCGCTGTCCATCATCGAGTACGCCATGGCGGCGCGCTTGGCGTCTTTTGCGTCCCGCGCCTGCGCGTACTCGAGGTAGAGCGTGCGCTGGGTGTTGATGGACCGCTCAGCGTCCTGCGCCATGGTGTTCGCGTTGTTGGTCGACTGCGTGGAGAGCGTGAAGTTCTCCACCGCGTGGCCGTTCAGCACCGTGCCGCGCCAGGCGGTGATGCCCGCGACGATCGCGGCGACGCCGAGGATGACCGCGAGGCTGACGTTCCACCACGAGTGCACGTGGGGCCCATGGAGGTCGTGGCCCGGCCCATGGCCGTGCCCGTGAGGGGCGTGGTGCGCGGCGCTCATGTTCCCGCATAGTGCCGGATTCGCCATCCGTTCGGGCGGCATCCACGCCAACATCCGGGTACCGTGACGCCGGTATGAATCCCTGGCTCGCCGTCATCGTCATCGTGGTCTCCGCGGCCGTCATGGTCGCGATCATGCTGTGGCTCCGGCAGCACTCGCCGCCGGGCGGACGCTTTGCCGACTCCGACCGTGCCTCCGGCGTGTTCGGCTTCCTCGGCGCCGGGTTCGTGATCCTGCTCGGCTTCGTCATCTTCCTGAGCTTCGGCACGTACGAGTCGGCCGCGAGCCGGGCCGACGAGGAGGCCGCCGCGGTGGTGGCGCAGTTCCGCACGTCCGCCGACTTCGGCGGCGATCGCGCCGAGGTCGCCCAGGGTGAACTCGTCTGCTACGCCCGATCGGTGATCTCGCAGGAGTGGCCGGCGCTCAGCAATGGCGAGCGCAGCCCGATCACCGAGGACTGGACCGTGGCCCTTGATGACGTCGGCGTGGAGGAGCAGGGCGCCACGAGCTCCGAGGTGGAGCCCGTGAAGGCCTGGTGGGCATCCACGAACGAACGCAACCTCGGCCGCTCGGGCCGCGTGCTGGTGGCGGAGGGGCAGATTCCCACCCTGCTCTGGGCGCTGCTGGTGATCGGCGCGATCCTCGTGGTCGGATGGATCCTCCTGTATGCCGACCCCGAGGAGGGGTGGTTGGCCCAGGCATCGATGATGGGCGGCGTCACCGTGCTGGTGGTCGCGGCGCTGCTCGCCGTGCAGGTACTGGCGGTGCCGTTCTCCGGCCAGAGCGGAAGCATCGATACAGGCAGCATGGAATATGCGCTCGTGCAGATGGACCAGTTCGCGAAGGCCGAGGGCACGCCGGTGAAGGCTCCGTGCGACGCCGCCGGGGTGCCGTTCAAGAACTAGCGGCGACGCGATGCCCCCGGCCGGTACAGGAGGCGGAATGGCCAAGTGGCCCATCAGCGGCGGCGACGGCATGTCGCAGCGCGAGCGCCGCGCGTACTGGGAGAGCGAGCACGCCGATCACGACTACGAGGGCGTGTTCAGCATCTCGCAGGATGAGGGCGTGATCGGGCCGTGCGTGGACGCCATCGCCCGGCACGGCTGCCGCCGCGTGATCGTGGCGGGCTGCGGGTCGAACGTGGCGCTGCAGAAGGCGATCGCCGATCGCGTGCCGCAGGTGGAGTCGGTAACCGGCGTGGACTTCCCCGGGGTGGTCGAGGTGGCGGCGCGCCGCACCGATGACCCCCGCATCAGCTACGTGGGCGCCGACATCGCGGTGGATGGGTGCGGGGTGTCGGGTGACTGCATCATCACCGTCAACTCGGTGCTGTCGGACCTCGATGAGGAGAACCGCGCGCTGCTGCGACGCTTTCGCGAGGCGGTGCCCGCGGGTGGGCTGCTGGCCGGGTTCTTCGCGACCATCTTCACCCCGCTCGAGCTCGGCTACCTGCAGCCCGACCGGCGCATGCTCGACCAGGTGAACCTGGAGGAGTGCCGCTTCGCCGAGGAGCAGCAGGGCATCACGCAGATCTTCTACACCCCACTGCGCCTGCGGGCGGTGCTGCGCGAGGCGGGCTTCCGGCTGCAGCGCATGGAGGTGGTGTTCTTCGACTCCCCGGAGCTCGCCGACCACGCGCGCGACTACTACCGCCTGGGCGATGACCCCGACGTGATGGCGTGGGAGCTCTTCGTGGAGGCCGTGGCGCAGTAGGAGCGGTCCGTCGGTTCCCGGGCACGCACCGGTGCCGCGGGGGTTCGGCTACGGTGAGCACAGGATCGGCGACGAACGCCGTGCATCGAAAAGGGTCCACCATGCAGCCTCGCCCCCTCGCCCCACTCGCCCTGCTGGTCCTCTCGGCCATCACCGCCGTGGCCAATGTCGCCACCGGCGCGCCGAGCGCCCCCGGCGCCACCGGCGGGTTCGGCCCCTTGGCCCCGCCGAATCCGGCCATGGGGCCGCAGGGCACGTCGACCATGCACGCGGACAGCGGATCCTCCGACTCCACGCCGTTTGCCGGGCCCGGAACGGGCGGCGTGACGGTCAGCTCGACGTCGCTGCGGGCGGCGTGCCCGTCGATCCTCATGGGCACCGACGGCATGCCGGTGGCCGTGTGCACGGCGATCTCCGACAAGACGCCCTACGTCCACCTGCTCGATCCGCAGACCGGCAAGTCGCTCGCGCAGATGAAGCTCGTGAAGTCGACCACCAGCGACCTCGCCGGTGGCATCTACTCGTACATCGACAACCTCAATCGCCTCGTGCTGGTGAACGCCGCGGGCGAGCTGATGTGGATCACCCACCAGCAGGGCGCCACCGGAAAGTGGCAGCTGACGGAGAGCCAGTCGGTGCAGATCGGCTTCGACGCCGTGGTGGGGCTCGTGCCCGACTACCAGGGGCGCATCTGGTTCGCCACGGCGCAGGGCGTGGCGAAGAAGCGGGGCGCGGTGGTGGGCTACTACGACCCCGCGGATGGCTCCATCCGGCATCGGGCCCTGCGCACGGGTGAGCAGATCGCCAACAGCATCTCGTCATCCCCCCGCGGGGTGGCGGTGGCCTCCACCTATGCGCTCTACCTCTTCGGGGCCGCCAAGAACGGGCGCCCCGTGGTGAGGTGGCGACGCGCCTACGACCGCGGGCCCGCCCGCAAGCCCGGCCAGCTGAGCTGGGGGACGGGGGCGACCCCGGTGTTCTTCGGCCCGCGCACCGGGTACGAGTACGTGACCATCACCGACAATGCCGTGCCCCAGGAGAACGTGCTGGTGCACCGCACGGCCACGGGCCGGCAGGTGTGCACGGTGCCGATGCTCGGCACGAACAACAGCGGCACCGAGAACGCCCCGATCGGATCGGGGCGCAGCGTGTTCGTGGCCAGCACCTACGGCTACAAGTACCCGGCGTCGGCCACCACCGGCCCCAGCAGCCCGGCCTCGGCGCCGTTCGTGGGCGGCATGCAGCGCATTGTGGTGGGCGCCCGCGGCACCGGCTGCGCGGTGGCCTGGACCAACGCCGTGCGCTCGACGGCGGTGCCCCGCCTCTCGCTCGCCGACGGACTGCTCTACACCGTGCAGGTGACCCGCACGGGGCGCTACCTCTACACGACCATCGACGCGGCCACCGGCGCGCCGGTGTCGACGTCGCAGATCGGCAGCAAGCGCAGCAACACCCTGCAGATGGTGGGCACGATCGCCCCCAACGGAACCCTCTACCAGGGAACCATCACCGGGTTCGCCTGGGTGATGGCGGGGTCGTACGCGGCGTCCCGCTGAGCCACATCATCGGGGCCAACTCCGAATGGGCGCGGCAGGACTCGAACCTGCGACCCAGGGATTATGAGTCCCCTGCTCTAACCAGCTGAGCTACGCGCCCGGGTGATGCGGTGATGATGCCAAGTGCGGCGGGGATGCGCGGTGCCGTGGGCGACAGATGGTGAGCGAGCGCGTCGCATGTCGCGGCGTGGGAGTACGGTGAGCACGAATACCCATCCGTATCGAAGGGATCCCTCTATGAATCGCCCTCTCAAGCTGGCCGCGGCCGCGCTTGCCGCAGGTGCCATCATCGTCGGCACGGCCGGCTGCTCGTTCGGGGGCGACGACGCGCCCGCCACCACCACGGTGGAGACCCAGGCGCCTGCGCCCACCACCACGCAGGCGCCCACCACGGTGACCGAGCAGACCACCGTGACGCAGCAGAACCAGAACAACAACAACCAGAACAACAACAACCAGAACAACCAGGACCAGGCGCAGGGCGAGGCCATCGGCCGAGCCGAGGAGAGCGCCGGGCTGTCGGAGGCCAAGAAGGAGTGCCTGGCGCACGCCTCGGCCGCCGACTGCGCCAACATCCCGTAGGCCCCCGCCGCGGCATGTGAGATGCCGTCCGGCCCCGGCGTGAGCACGCCGGGGCCGGACGTGGCATAACCCCCATCGCGCCAGCCGATCGCCGGTTCCTGGCGACCGCTGCGAGGTGCCATTGCCCGAGGCGCGTCACTGGAGCAGCATCGGAGGCAACCGGTCAGGGACCGGCTGACGACCGTGCGGGGGTCACCCCGCCGGTGTCACTGTTCCGGTGGGGCGGCGGGGCATGCGCCGTCGTCCCACCGGGCGCTTCGCGCGCGCGGGAGTACGGGCACCACGACAGCGTGCGCCGCGCCACTGGCAGCACGGCGGCCCGGCCGGTACGGTCGTCCGCATGGACCTCCCTGGGAAGCACGTGGTGATCACCGGGGCCTCGCGCGGGGTTGGCGCGGCCCTGGCGGACGAGTTCGCGGCGAAGGGCGCGCGGGTCACGCTGGTGGCGCGAAGCGTGGACGCCCTCGCCGAGGTGGCCGAGCGCACGGGCGGCAGCGCGGTACCCGCCGACCTCTGCGACCGCGCGCAGGTGGACGGGCTCATCGAGCGCATCGAGGCCGAGCACGGGCCGGTGGACGTGCTGGTGAACAACGCCGGCATCGACCTCACCGGCGCATTCACCGACATGCCCATGACCGACATCGAGCGCATGGTAATGCTCAACGCCATCACGGTGGCCGAGCTTACCCGCCAGGTCCTGCCCGGCATGATCAACCGCGGCGGCGGGCATGTGGTGCAGGTGTCGTCGCTGGCCGGCACGGGCACGTTCCCGGGCATCTCGGTGTACGGCGGCACCAAGGCCTTCGTCACCCACATGACGGCCGGCGTGCGGCTCGAGATGAAGGGCCTCCCGATCGGGCTCACGGTGGTGGAGACGGGGTTGATCACGCCCACCGAGATGGCCGATTCGGTGCTGTCGTACCCGCCCACCGAGGCGTCGTTCAAGCGCTTCTACCGGCTGTTGCTGCTCACCGACGCCGACGTGGTGAAGGTGGCCCGCAAGACCGTGAGGGCGGTGGAGAAGGGCAAGCGCACCGTGCGCATGCCGGCGCGCGCCTTCCTCTTCCCGTCACTCACCAACGCGCCGCGCCGGCTCGTGGAGTGGTTCCTGGTGGGGGTGCCCCGCAGGGTGGGCGACTAGCGCATCGCGGCTCGCAGGCCACGCGGACGCGATGGGCTTCGCCGTGGCATCCACGGGCGTCGTCGCGAGCGCGCCCACGGGACGAATGGACGAACCGACCCGATCGGATCACGCGAGATGCGGGGATCACCTCCGAGCGCCTGAGCGGGAAGCATGTGGTCGATGACGCGTGATCCGGAGACGACCATGCACGGGCATTCCTACCTGCTTCGCCAAGGTCCGTGGGGCAGGGGTCACACGGGCGTTACCCGTTGCAGGCCGTGCAAGGGGCGCGCGTGGCGATGGCAAAGACGTATTTCCCGCTCGCAACGGTGAAGCTGATGAGGTTCCCGTGGTGCCGCGGCGGATCCCTGCGTAGATTCCCGCGCCCATGAAGCCGCGCCCCGATGCCCGTCCCGCCACCTATTCACTCGCCATGATGGCCAGCGCCGCGCGCGAGCTGTCGCCGGCCGCGGTGGCAGGTCGCGCGCGGCAGTTCGAGATGGCGGCCTCGGCCCTCATCGATGAGTTCGCGAACACGTTCAGCCCCGCCTACGTCGAGCGCACCCTCGGCGAGTGCGTCACCGACGCCGTGGCGCTCACGGATGATCCCGACCTGGTCTCGTTCATCAGCTTCCGCGTGGCGCGCGAGCGCCTCGACCAGATGGCGCGCATGCGATGCGCGCCGCTCGACCTGGCCGCGTAGGCCCCGGCGCGGTTCCGCGCCAAGCGCCTGCACTGCCTCGGAGCGCGGTCATCGCCTCGCCGCGATGATGCCTCGCGCGCCGAACACCAGCGCGCCGACGGCCAGCACCGCTGCCCCCTGCGCGACGGACTCCCACGGCAGGGCCAGGGCCACCGCCAGGCAGCCGATCAGGCCAAGCACCGGGACCACGTGCGACCCCCGTGCATGCCGCCGCGGGAGAGTCCACGCCGCCGCATTCGCGATTGCGTAGTAGCCGAGCACGGCGAACGAACTGAAGGCGATCGCCCCGCGAAGGTCCCCCAGCGCGATGATGACGATGACGACGATCCCCACGGCGATTTCCGCCAGGTAGGGAGTGCGATGTCGCGGGTGCACGGCTGCGAGCCACCGGGGCAGGTCGCCGCCGCGCGCCATGGCGAGGCCGGTTCTGCTGATCCCGGCGATCAGCGCCAGCAGCACCCCCACCGAGGCGATTGCCGCCCCGGCCCGCACCACGGGGGCGAGCCCCGACATGCCGCCGGACTCCACTGCTGCGGCGAGCGGGTCGGGTGACGCCGCCAGCACCGCGGGGCCGACGGCCCACAGTGCGCTGATGGCCACGAGTGCGTAGATGCCGAGCACGACGCCGAGCGCGATGGGTATCGCGCGCGGGATCGTGCGGGCGGGATCGCGCACCTCCTCGCCGAGGGTGGCGATGCGCGCGTAGCCCGCGAAGGCAAAGAAGAAGAATCCCGCTGCCTCGAGCACGCCGGCGGGCGATCCCGTGGACGTGCTTATCGGCGGGGCGGCGTCGGTGCCGCCGCCCAGGAGCGCCACCACGGTCACGGCCAGCGTGAGGAGCGTGAGGGATAGGAGCACCCGCGTGGCGGCGCTCGTGCGCTCGACGCCTGCGTAGTTGATGGCCACCAGCACCACCACGGCGGCGATGGCCAGCGCACGCGCCTGCCCCGGCCACGCATAGGCACCGATCGTGAACGCCATGGCCGCGCAGCTCGCAAGCTTGCCCACCACGAAGGCCCACCCGGCGAGGAACCCCCAGAAGGGCCCCAGGCGACGACGGCCGTACACGTAGGTGCCGCCCGACTCGGGATACCGCGCCGCGAGCCACGCCGAGGACATCGCGTTGCAGAAGGCGACTGCCCCGGCGATTGCGAGGCCCGCGAGCAGCCATGCCCCCGCCGCGGCCGCGGCGGGGGCGATGGCCGTGAACACACCCGCGCCGATCATCGAGCCCATGCCGATCACGACCGCGTCGCGCGTGCCCAGCACCCGGCGGAGGGATGGCGGCCTGCTCACGCGCCGAGGGTAGCGAGGCGTCACCCGCCTCGAAGCGCCTGTCGCCGCGTGTGACGGCCCCCGCGGGCATGGTGGGGCACCGGGCGGCGCGGTGCCCTCGTTGGCGACAATGCCGCCATGTCCACACAACGCCGTGACACCATCGCCGGGGGCTTCACCGAGACCGCCTCCGACTACGAGGGCGCAGTGCGCTACAACCTCGAGGGCGCGCAGCGCCTCGTGCTGTCGATCCCCCCGGGCCGCTACGACGACGTGCTGGACGTCGGGTGCGGCAGCGGCTGGGCCGCCCAGGCGGTGATCGACCGCTTCCACCCGGCGCGGGTGACCGGCGTGGACCCCTCGGAGGGCATGCTCGAGCAGTTCGAGGCGAAGGTGGGCGCCATCGAGGGCGTGGAGGTGTCGCTGGTGCAGGCGGGCGTGGAGGACATGCCCGTGGAGCCGGAGTCGTTCGACCTGGTGGTGTGCTCGATGGCCTACCACTGGTTCCAGCGGCGCTGGGAGGCCGCCGCCGCGATGGCCCGCGCGATGAAGCCCGGCGGCGTCGTCGCCATCCTCTGCTCGGGCAAGGGCGGCGAGCAGGCCTACCGCGACGTGATCGCCGACGTGGAGCCCATCAACTACGCATGGCTGGGTGCCTTCGACGGCAACCTGCGCGACATCGGCGAGATGGAGGGCTACCTGGTGGGCGCGGGGCTCGAGCCCATCGACATCTGGATGGAGCGCCGCGTGCGCCATGTGCCGGTGGAGCAGTACATGGAGCGCATGCGCGTGGTGGCGGGGCACATCATCGGTGATCCGTCCGATCCCGAGGTGGCCGGATGGCTCGAGCGCGTGGAGCAGACGATGCGCGAGCGCTCCGGCCCGCGCGGCTGGACCTACGACTTCGTCAAGCTCTATGCGGTGGCCCGCAAGCCGGGATGACCACCGCGGCCACCCCCCAGGAACGCCTGCTCGCCCAGCTCGAGACGCGCATGGGGCGCTTCGCCCTGATCGTCGCGGTGGTGGTGGTGTGGCTCGTGGACTTCGCGCTCTCGCACCGCCTCGTGGACAACGGCGGCATCACGGGTAACCCCCGCGAGGCCATGCGCGTGTTCGAGAATGCCAGCACCATCGCGTTCATCGTGGTGTCGGTGGCGCTCATCGTGGCGGTCATCGCCCGCGCGCATAAGTGGATGCCGTGGCTGCTGCTGGTGTATCTCGGGTTCTCGGTGGTGCAGGTGATCGTCAACGTGGGCAGCCTGCTGGCCACGGCGCACCTGCAGCAGAGCGGCGGCGGCCTCACCGGCCTCTGGGATGTCGGCGCGGTCTATCTGATGAGCGTGATCGTGTTCACGTTCGTCTACCTCGCGCTCGATCTCACCGTGAAGGGCGGCGCCTTCGTGTGGCCGGCACGCGATGGCCAGGAGCCGCCCACGCCCAACGTCATCGACTACCTGTTCATCGCGCTCAACACCAACTCCACCTACGGGCCCACGAGCGAGGTGGTGATGTCGCGGCGCACGAAGCTGGTGATGGCGCTGCAGGTGATCCTCGCGATCGTGATGCTCGCGGTGCTCATCGCGCGCTCGGTGGTGGCTACGGGCTGACGGGCTGCGGCGCCGGCCCGGCTGCATCGCCACCGCTGCCCCCGGCCGCCCCGCCCGCCGCCTCGATACGCGCCGCGGCGCGGGCGATCACCACCAGTCCGCCGATCATGGCGATGACGGCGAGGCCGATCCACACTCCGCGCAGGCCCGAGATGTCGACGGTGCCGCCCAGCACGAGGATGGCCACGAATGCGGCTGTGATGGGGGGCAGCACCACGGTGGCAGGGAGCGACAGCGTGATGGCGCCGGCCTGGAATGCCGCCTGCTGCAGCACGAATGCCATCACCCCGAGCACCACCACCGCGTAGAGCTTCCAGTTGGAGAGCTCCGACAGCAGGCCGTCGTGCAGGTCGATGGTGACGGCCTTGGTGAACGACGCCTGCGCGCCGAAGAGGATTCCCGATGCCACGCCCAGTCCGATGGCGCGCGCGGGTCCGGTGCGCCGGTAGGCGAACCAGGCGACGAGCGCCACGATGGGCAGCATCACCATGCACGCAAGGAGCCAGCGCAGCGACGTGGCGTCGCCGGCGGTGCCCGATGGATCTCCCACCACGAGGAAGGTGGCGAGGCCGCCCACCAGGAACACCGATGCGATCCAGATCGTGGTGGGCAGCCCCTTGTGCGACCACCAGGCGCCGAAGGCGAACGCGAACAGCAGCGAGGTGGAGATGACCGGCTCCACCACCAGCAGGTTGCCCACGTCGAGGGCCCACGTGTGCGTGGCGAAGCCCACCATGTTGGCGCCGAAGGCGATGAGCCACAGGGGATGCTGCACCAGCTGCCCGATGAGGTGCAGCGTGCCGCCGGCCTCGAGCGGCACCGACGAGGCCACGCGCTGCTGGGCGACCGAGCCCCACCCGGTGATGGCCGCGGAGGCCAGGGCGATGAGGATGGCCAGCACGCGCTCACTCTATGGTCGCCATCGGCGGCCGCGCGCGGAATGGGCGGCGCGCGCGGCCCGGGGGGCGTCCGCGCGCGCCGATACGTTCAGCATGTGATCGTCGACCAGGCGCTCTACCGCGATGGCCGCCGCCAGCCCGGGCGACCGGACCTCGCCGAGCTCGCCGCCGCGGCGGCCGGCCCCGGCGCGATGGCGTGGATCGACATCCGGCGCCCGGACGAGCGCGAGTTCGACGAGGTGGCGCGGCTGTTCAACCTGCACCCGCTGGCGGTGGAGGACGCCATCCACGCCCACCAGCGCCCCAAGCTGGAGCGCTACGGCGAGACCCTCTTCTGCGTGCTCCGGCCCGCGCGCTACGTGGAGGCCACCGAGACCGTGGAGTTCGACGAGCTGCACGTGTTCATCGGCCCGGGCTTCGTGATCAGCGTGCGGCAGGACGACCTGCCCGACGTGGGCGCGGTGCGGGAGTCGCTGGAACGCAGGCCCGGCGTGCTGGGCGAGGGGCCGCCGGCGGTGCTGCATGCGCTGATGGACCGCGTGGTGGACGACTACGCGCCGGTGGCCGATGGCATCGAGGGCGACCTCGACGAGATCGAGGACCAGGTGTTCGGCACGGGCGACGACGCCTCGCGGCGCATCTACCAGCTCACGCGCGAGGTCATCGGGTTCCAGCGGGCCATCCGGCCCCTCGGCGAGATGAGCGACCGGCTCATGGGCGCCGAGGACCCCAGCAGCGAGGAGCACCGCTACCTGCGCGACGTGCACGACCACGCGATCCGCCTGGGCGAGAGGGTGGAGGGCTTTCGCGAGCTGCTCGACAAGATCCTGCAGGTGAACCTCACCCTCGAGGCCAAGGCGCTGGCCGAGGCGTCGAACGAGCAGACCATCGAGACCAAGAAGATCTCGGCATGGGCGGCCATCATCTTCGCGCCCACCCTGGTGGGCACGATCTACGGCATGAACTTCGACACCATGCCCGAGCTGGCGTGGGAGTGGGGCTATCCGTTCGCGATCCTGCTCATGGCGGCCATCGCGCTGGTGCTCTACGTGCTGTTCAAGCGCCGCAGGTGGATCTGACGCACCGCCATGCGGTGCGGCGGCAACTCGGCCCCGGTAAGGTCGCCGCGCGGCTTGTCCCCACGCCCACCGGCGCATGCCGTGCGCGGGACGTCCCCTCGTCAACCCTCGAAGGAGTCATGTGAGCACTCGCCGGCAGTTCCTCAAGAAGGGCGCCATGGGCGCCGGGGCCATTGCCGCCGCCACCACGGCCGGCAAGATGGCCACCAGCGCCGCCGAGGCCGCCGCGCCGAGCTCGCTCAAGGGCATGAACATGATCGTGTTCATGACCGACCAGGAGGGCGCGACCGAGCACTTCCCCTCCGACTGGACGAAGGAGAACCTGCCCGGCCTCACGGCGCTGCAGCGCCACGGCCTCACGTTCACGAACGCGTACACGAACGCCTGCATGTGCTCGCCGGCGCGCAGCACGTTCATGAGCGGCTACCTGCCCGCGCAGCACGGCGTGAAGTACACGCTCGAGGAGGACATGCCCTCCCCGCAGTACCCGCAGGTGGAACTCCCGACACCGCCGACCATGGCCAACCTCGCCACCATCGCGGAGGCCGCGGGATACAACGTGGTCTACAAGGGCAAGTGGCACTGCAGCAAGCCCGCCGCCGCCGACTTCGTGTGGACGCCGCAGGACCTCGCGACCTACGGCTGGAGCCGCTGGAACCCGCAGGATGCCGGCGCCGACCAGTCGATTCCCCAGGCGGGCGGCGGCCTGGCCAACAACGACGGCCGGTTCATGACGTCCGTGGGCGACTACCAGGACTCCTCCGAGGGCGTGCTGCAGTTCATCACCCAGGTGGCGGCCACCATGCAGCCGTTCTTCCTGGTCATCTCGATCGTGAATCCGCACGACGTGCTGTTCTACCCGAGCAAGTACGGGCAGGCGGGCTACAGCCCCAACTGGCTGGCGGGTGACATCGGGCTGCCGGCCACCGTTGACGAGTCGCTCAGCACCAAGCCCACCGCGCAGCGGATCTTCCTGCAGCTGTCGAAGGGGCTCGGCGTCCTCCGGAACGACACCATGAAGCGTAACTACCGGAACTTCTACGGCAACCTCATCAGGGCGTCGGACCAGTACCTGGTGGACACCCTCGCCGCGCTGAAGTCGGTGGCCACCCAGAACGGCGCGAGCAACCTGCTCAACGACAGCGTGATCGTGCGCACCGCCGACCACGGCGAGATGGGCCTCGCCCACGGAGGCCAGCGCCAGAAGAACTTCATGATGTACGACGAGGCCACCAACGTGCCGCTGGTGTTCTCGAACCCCACGCTCTGGAAGCGCGGACGCACCAGCAACGCGCTGGTGTCGCACGTTGACTTCGTGCCCACCATGGCATCGCTGCTCGGCGCGCCGGCGAGCGCGAAGTCGGCCTGGCAGGGCGTGGACTACTCGGGCCTCGTGCTCGGCGCCACGCGCACGCCCGTGCAGGACTACGTGGTGTTCACCTACGACGACTGGCAGGCAGGCCAGAAGAGCGGTCCGTACGTGCCGCCGCCACAGCACCTGGTGGGCATCCGCGAGCGCAACTGGAAGATCTGCCTCTACTACGACGCCACTGGGAAGGTGCCGGGGCAGTGGGAGATGTACGACCTCAAGGCCGACCCGCTCGAGCAGCGCAACCTCGCGTGGCCGGGGGTGAAGCGCACGCCGGCGCAGGAGAAGCAGTTCCGGCGCCTGCAGGCCAAGCTGGTCGCGGTGTGGAACACGCGCCTGCAGCCCCTGTCGGGCCCGGCCGTGCCGTTCCCGGTGAGGGTGGGGCCCGTGGACGTGCGCCTGAAGGGCCCGACCAGGACCGTCAGCACCAACGGGAACGTCATCACCGACCAGGGCACCGTGAGCGGCACGCCCATCGGCTCGGGAGACATCACCATGGTGTTCACGCTCAACCCGGTCACCTCGGTGGCCACGGCGGAGTTCACCATCACCAACGCCCAGGGCACCATCAACGGCACCGTGAACTCGAAGTACGCCCGCGATGGGGCCACCCTGAGGTTCAAGGGCACCTCGCGCTTCACGGGTGGCACCGGGGCCTACGCCGGGATCACCAGCGGGCCGATGGAGTACCTCGACGTCCACACGCTCACCGGCCAGAAGGGGCAGGTCGCCTTCATCGGGTCGTCCAGCCTGCCGGCCGCACCGCAGGGCGCGGCGTCGTGATCGCGCGCCGGGCGCCTAGCCCGGCCTGAGGCCCCGGGCCAGCGACACGCCGGCCAGGGGCGGCACCGACTCGCTGGTGGCGAGCAGGCGGCTCTCGGGTTGCGCGCGGGTGAATGCGATTGCGCCCGAGCGCTGCTGCAGCGACCGGATGAGCGCCAGGGCGCCGGAGGCCGAAGCGCCGCAGGCGATGTCGGCACGGGCCACGAGCGCCGTGGAGTTCGCGCTGGGTTGCGAGCCCGCGTAGGCGGTCCAGCCCCCGTCGGCGCGCTGCGTGGCGAGCCACGCGCGGGCGCGGCTGATGGGCGCGGCGGAGCACGGCGTGCCCGCGGCGCGCAGTGCCACCACCGACAGCGCGGTGCTGTCGACGTCGGGCCCGTCGGCGGCGTCGAGGCCCAGGTTCCAGCCGTCGGGCGATGCCGCGCCGGTGAGCACGCGGGCCGCCGCCGCGGGCACGCGGCCGGTGGCGGCGCGAAGGGCCAGCATCGCGAGCCCCTGGTCGAAGGCCGTCCTGCCGTACCGGCCAGGCGAGGACTGCTGCGATGCGAGCTTGGCGAGGTAGTCGGTGCCGCCGAGGCGCCGGGGGTCGCCCCCCGCGGCCACGGCGCCGAGGATCACCTTCGCGGTGCGCCCCGCCTCGGTGGCGTAGCCCGGCGCGGCCTTCGCGAGCGCTGCCAGCCGGGGCGCGAGGGCCTTCGGCGACGTGCCGGTGATGCGCATGTCCACCATCACGTCGGCCTGCTGGCCCGCGGGCAGCCCTCCCGGCTGAAGGGCTGCCAGCCATTCGGCGGCCCTGCCGGCGGCGGCGCGATCGGCGGTCGATGCGCCGATGCACGCCGGCGCGACCACGAGGGTCGCGCCGGCGGCGAGCACCGCGGCGATGCGCGTGGACGTTGCCATCGCCCGGATCATGCCCCGCCGGTCACGCATTCGACCAGCCGGTCACGCACGGTGGCCGGGGTGATGGTGGCGATGGCATAGCCGTGGCGTCGCGCCAGCGCGGCATCGCCCTCGATCCCGCACCGCTGCAGGTGACGGTCAAGGTGACCCACGCGGTCGCGAAGCGCGGCCGTGTTGCGGGGCCCGCCCGAGCGCGCGCCCAGCATGGCCTCGCCCGCGCGCAGCGGCACCAGGTAGGGCGTTCCCGAGAGCCACGAGGCCTGCCACGACACGCCACGGGGCAGCGTGATCGCGGAATCGCCGCCGGTGGCACGCAGGTTGAGGTCGGCCGCCACGGCAGATGCCACCTTGCCGAGCACCCGGCGGAGCTCGGCGGGGGAGAGGTCGGCCCCGGAGATCATCGAGCGGCGGATGGTCAGCGGCGCCGCACCTGCGACCGGCAGCGGCACCTCTGCGGTGACGGTCACCTCTCCGTCGGCCGTGCGGATGGTCACGGGCACCTTCACCTTCGGTCGCGTCGCCTCGTCACCGCGGGGGTCACCCGGCATCGCGGCCTTCGGCAGCGGTGGCAGGTCGCACGCGGTCGGGTCGTCGGCCGGGTGCGCGCAGGTGCGCGCCGCGTCGCGCACCGCCCCGGCCTTCGACGCGGCCACCACCGCGGCGCCCGTGCCGGTGGCGGTGAAGCCCGCGGTGCCGTCGGCGCCCGCGGTGGCCGATGCCCCCTGATAGGTCACTGTGGCCCCCGCAGCCGGCGTGCGCGTGCCCGCGTTGTCGTAGGAGTCCACGCGCACCGTGAACGGAGTGCCGGTGACCATGGGCGCGGGTGGCGCCACCACGTCGAGCTCGGCGAGCGTCATCTCGTAGTTGCCGTCGAGCGGCGAGAGCGCCCACAGCACCTCATCGCCGTCGGCGAGCTCGAGGGCGCCCGCGCCCACCGCCGCCAGCCGGTGGTTGTGCTTGAGGAACCACGCGGGCCCGGTGTTCCAGTCGCTGGCATCCACCCCGATCAGGTCGAGCGCGAAGCCGAATGCCCCCCAGTCGGTGAACCGGAAGCCGATGCCATGCAGGCGCGAGGCGTTGCCCAGCTGCGCCGCCGCCGTGCGGCCGCCCACCGACATCACGTCACCATCCACGGTGTCGTGGATGGTGAGGCTCGTGCCCGCCGCGGGCAGCACGTAGGCCGTCTCGGGGAACACCGTCTGGGTGGTGCCCTCGATGCGGATGGTGGCCTCGCCGGCCAGGGCGCCGGCGGGTACCGCCAGCAGGGACGCGCACGCAGCCGCGCGCGCGACGCGCATCATCACAGTCACTGATCCCTCTTTCCTCGGAGGAGATGTTTGTTCGTGACGGAGCGACGGCTGGTCTCCTGGCTTCCCGGTCAGGCGCGATGCGCATCGCCTTCCCGGGGCGGGTGCCCCAGTGGCTGGCCGAAGCCCAATGCGATCACTCCCGGGTGACAGTGGCGGGACCGCGCCGGATTCACACCGGCTTCCCACTTAGCGCCCCGAGGGGCGACCGTCGTCCGAATGAGGGCGCACCCTAGAGGCTGCGCCCGGACGTCGCCCTAGGCGGATTCGTCCTCGGGCACGGGGTAGGCGGCCCCGCACCACTCGCAGTGGGTGATCTCCTGGTTGGCGTCCTCCTCCGACTGCAGCACGGCCTCCTTGCCGCAATCGGGACACTGCTTGGTGCTCTGCTCATCGCCCATGACGCCTCCTCGGTCGTGCGGTGCTCTCAGCCGACCCTAGCGCCCGGCCGCACATGGGCCAACGGACGCATGGGGGGCGCCCGGCGTCAGGCCTCCGCGTCGAGGTGCTCCACCAACTGGCGCACGCGCCGGTCGATCTCGTCGCGCGTGGCCCGCACGGAGTCGACGTCCTGGCCCTTGGGGTCGGGGAGGTCCCAGTCGAGGTACCGCACCCCGGGCACATACGGGCACGTGTCGCCGCAGCCCATGGTCACCACCAGGTCGGCGCTCTCGGCCAGGGCGTCGTCGAGGCGCTGCGGGCGCCGATCCGACAGGTCGATGCCGATCTCGCGCATCACCTCGACCACCTCGGGGTGCACGCTGCCCGATGGGTCGGCGATGCTCCCGGCCGAGTCACTGGTGTGGCGGGCGTCCGCGGCGCGGTCGAACAGCGCCCGGCTCATCTGCGAGCGCCCCGCGTTGTGAAGGCATACGAAGAGCACGTGGGCCAAGGGGTCCTCCCGGTGTCGACCGGCCGGCCGTCCGGACCGAAACCTAGGCGCCGAATCCACGGGGCGCATCCGGGTGTTACGGGTGGCACGCCGGGGTGCCGGTGGATCCCGGTCCACGCCGGTGCTCCGTGGCGATCCCTACGCTTTCGGCATGCCGACTCCCGCACGCACTGCCCTCCTCGCCATCGCCGCCTGCGCGGTGGTCGCCACCCCGGCCCTCGGGGCTGCGGAGTTCACCGTGACGGAGGGCCCCACGCCAGGCGTGACCGCCGGCGGGGCGTTCACATGGTTCACGGGCATGTACTCCCTCGAGACGCGAAACCCCCGCGGGCACGTGATGGGCACCGAGTCGCCCGCCGGGGGGTCCACCGTCGCGCTGGCGTTCGGCTCGGGCGCGCGCATCGTGGCCCGCAACGCGCTGCCGGTGACCGGCAGCGCTCCGGCAGTGTTCCGCAGGCAGGTGGTGGGAGGCACGGGGCAGTACCTGGGCGCCAAGGGGATGATGGTCTCGCGAAAGACCGGGGGCACGTACGTGCACACGGTCACCTACACGCTGCCGCCGCGCGGCACGAACCGCACGAGCATGAGCTACGTGGTGCGCCTGCGCCCCGCGCAGACCACGCAGAACGGCGGCGCCGGGGGCGTGGGCAACCGTCGCGTCATCGCGGGCACCGTGTTGGACGCAGGCGGCACGCAGGTGGGTACTTACGCCGTGGACTCCACGCTGGCGTTCACCTACGGGGCGGGCACCTACGAGTGGTTCGTCGGCGCATTCGGCTACGTGTTCGCCGACGGCACGCTGATGGCACGCGGCCCGTACCAGCGGGCCTCCGCGGCGGCGCCCGGCGCCCTCGCGCCGTCGGGCAGGGTGGTGATCGGAGGCACGGGGGCCTACGCGGGCATGCGCGGCCAGGTGGTGGTGACGCCCAACGCCGACGGCACCTCCACCCACTCGTTCACGCTCATCCGCGGCTAGGGCTGCCGGCGCACGAAGGTGACCTGCAGCGGGTTGTCGAGCCCGTTGATGAGCCTCATCGTCTGGCGGGGGCTCGGCGCCGTGTAGCGCGTGCCGGGTGCCGGGGTGGATCCCGGACCGCCATCGTTGTAGAGCGGCTTGTAGCCATTGCCCTGCGCGGGCAGGCGCACGGCCACCAGCTTTCGCATGCCGGCCTCGCTGCCCTTCAGGATGATGTCGATCTGGTTCTCGCTGTCGTCCTCCAGGCACTGGTTCCACTGGTCGGGTGGCGCCTTGACGGTGCGGTCGGCGATGCCCACCACGGTGATCGGCTCGCCGTCCACGAGGTAGCGGTGATTGCCCTTGATGATCGGCACGAGCCGGCCGGCCTTCGTGCGGGCCACGAGCTGGAAGAAGCTGCGGTACTCGTCGGGGTACATCGCGCGCAGCCCATTTGGGGAGAACGCCCCGCCGAGCGTGGCGATGCGCACGCGGTACTGGGCGTTCGCGGCACCGAAGATGGCCACGCCGTCATTCGGCAGCTTGCCGCCGGCCAGGAGCAGGGGCCCGCCCTCGCCGGCCGTGGACATGCGGGTGATCT
Organism: Acidobacteriota bacterium; assembly: GCA_018969105.1. Classification (GTDB taxonomy): domain Bacteria; phylum Actinomycetota; class Thermoleophilia; order Miltoncostaeales; family Miltoncostaeaceae; genus SYFI01. The sequence goes on from JAGWYY010000006.1 coordinate 21,176, forward strand.
TGGCGGCGATCATGCGCGGGCCGGTCCACTTCGTGGGGTCCGCGGGCTGGTCGTCATACGGCGTGCGGTCGTTGGTGCCCGTCATCCCCACGGCGCTCGCCAGCCGCCCCTTCGGCCCCACGAGCTGCAGCGGCGTGGCATCGGCCACCACCCTCACCGACACCGGATACCGGGCGGCGGGGTCGCTCTTCGGCAGGCGGTTGCCGAGCGCCGGGCCGTTCAGCACCACCGTGGTGCCCTCGTTGTATTCGAAGTTCGGGCCGACGGTGGCGTTGTCCGGCACCACCGTGCTGCCGTCGTTGAGCGTCACCTGGAAGTCGCTGCCCTGCAGCGTGCTCGGCCGGGGCGGCCATGAGAACTGCACCTGCACCACGTCCCAGTTCACGGCCTTGAACGCCTGACCCCACGACTGCACGTACTGCGTGGTGCCGACGGCCGTGGTGTAGGCCGAGAGATTCGTCGACCAGTCTGCCGGCGCATTGCAGGTGACGTCGTCATTCCATGCGCCGCCGGCGCCCAGCACCGCCGCGCGTGCCTGCTCGAGCGTCTGGGCCTCGTTGCTGATGTCGAGGCCCGGCACGCCGATGATGTCGGTGAAGTTGAGGGCCACTCCCATGATCCGTGGTGTCCTCGCCCACATGTCCGACGCGATGAGGATGTCGCGGTGCTGCGCGCGGTTCACCGGCCCGGGCTCCTGGGCCGATGCGAGCGCGGGCAGCGCGAGGCCGGTGCCGATGAGGGCGATCACGGCGGTGTGCAGCAGGGGGCGGTTGCCGGCCAATGCTTCTCCAGATCGGTGGGGTGGGGCGACACTACAGCCCGACATCGGGAACGCGCAGTGGGCCGTCTGGGATTCGAACCCAGGACCTTGGGATTAAAAGTCCCCTGCTCTGACCAGCTGAGCTAACGGCCCGAGGTAAGGGTATCGGGCCGTACCGCACCGCATCCACGGCGCCGACCGGCGCGGACTGGTACCAAACCGGCATGGCACTCACAGACCTCGCCGACAAGCAGGCCCGCGATTACATGGCCCCCCTCACGGCGGTGGTGGGCCCGATGCACAAGCTCATCGACGCCGCTCGCGCCATGGTGGCCGAGCGCGCCGGGTCGGTGATCGTGATCGATCCCTCCATGCAGGGGCCGGCGCTGCTGTCGGAGCGCGACCTTGCCATTGCGATCGCGGCGGGTGCCGACCCCTCGGAAGACCTCGTGGAGCGCTGGATGCGCCACGACGTCGCGGTGATCAGCCCCGACACCAGCCTCGAAACCGCAGGTCGGACGATGCTGCGCCAGGGGCTGCGGCACTGCCTCGTGATGGACGGCCACGATGCCGTGGGCCTCATCTCGCTGCGCTACATCATCGGCCTGGTGCTGGGCGAGAGCGCCATCCTGCCCGAGGCCCCCGGGTTCGGGGGCTAGCGGGAACGCCCATGCGCATCGCCCCCCGATTCGTCGCCGCGCCGCTGGTGGCACTGGTGCTCGCCGGCACGCTCTCCGCGTGCGGCAGTGGCGATGAGGGCGCCGCGGGGGGCGGGCCCGCGGCCGTTCGCGAGGCGTCCGGCGCCACGCCCCACCTCGACGCCGTTGCCGCGCAGATCCGCAAGATGGAGGCCGCGACCGGCTCGGACACCAGCGAGGGCGTGCTGTGGGGCGTGAGCGAGGGCAATGAGTTGCCGGGCGCCGGGACCGGCAGCAGCGGGTTCCTCGTGCGCACGACCGACTGCTGGGGAAAGGCTGGCGCCTGCGACTCCTCGGGGGTGCAGAAGGCCATGCTGGCCCAGATGCGCGGCATCATCGCGGGCGGGAAGGTGCTGGTGGACGTCGCGAGCCTCGCCGCACTCGCCGATGGCGGGTTCCGGCAGGCGATCGTCGACGGGGTGGCCGAGGGCGCGAAGGCCGGCAACGCCCCGACCGTGCGCCTGATGTGGGGCCGCAGCCCCGCCTCGCCGTTCAAGGATGGCGCGCTTCGCCAACTGCAGGCCGAGGTGCAGCAGGCCAATCCGAAGGCCACCGTCGTTGCAGCGCTCATGGCGAACACCGCCGTGCTCAACGGCTACTCGTGGAACCACGCGAAGATCGTCGCGGCCGACTCGACGGTGGCGATCGCATCGGGCATCAACCTCTGGGCGAGGAGCTACCTGCAGTCGGACAACCCCATCACCGACGTCGGGGTGGAGGTGCGGGGCCCCGCGGCGGCCCGGGCGCAGACGTTCCTCGATGTGCTGTGGCGGTTCACCTGCGCCAACGAGGGGTTCACGACCAAGTACAACAACACGATCGCGCCGAAGGGCGGCGGCAACGGCGGGTGCACGGCGAAGGCGCCTGCCCCGGGGCCGGCCACGGGGGGCGTGAAGGTGCTGGCGGTGGGGCGGGCCGGCTATGTCAAGGATGGCCGCGTGACCGGCCGCAACGCGAACGCGGTGAAGATCAGCGCCGCCGACCAGCGTGATTCGAAGTGCTACGTGCCGCCGATCCCCAACGACATGAACGGCAGCGCGAAGTGGGACGGCAACAACCCCAGCGACACCGCGCTGCGCGCGCTGGTGGAGTCGGCCACGAGCAAGGTGGTGGTGGCGCAGCAGATGCTGACGTTCCCGTGCGCGACCACCCCGTCGTACGACGTGAGGCTCATCGACGCCCTCGCGCGCAAGGTGGCGCAGGGGGTGCCGGTGACCATCGTGGTGTCGGATCCCAAGAGCACGATCAGCGCGCTCGAGACGTACGCGGGCGACCCCAAGGCGGATCGCAAGGTGCTCATGAAGCGCCTCGAGAAGATCGCCGGGTCGAAGGCGAAGGCCAGGGAGCTGGCCTGCAGGAACCTCACGGTCGCGCCGTTCCGCTTCTCCGATGCCGGCGCGTGGCCGAACGGCACGGGGCCGGGCCATCACGGCAAGGTCATCGCGGTCGATGACGCCGCCTTCTACGTCGGCTCGCAGAACGCCTACCCGACCCAGCAACCCGAGTTCGGGTGGATCATCGAGGACCCTGCCGTGATGGCGGACTTCAGGCGTGACTACCTCGACCCGCTCGTCACCTACTCGTCGAAGGCGGCCATTCCCTGCACGTAGGCGTCATGCCGCGGTGGGTTCCCGCGCCCACGCGGACGCCGCGGCGCGCAGCCGCTCGGTGGCGTCGATGATGCCCGCGAGGCCGTCCACCATCCCCTCGGCCTCATGATCGGGATGGCCGGCCTGCTCGGCCTCACCCAGGTCGGTCCACGCCGCATCGAGCATGCCGGCCAGGCCGGGGTCGGGCGCGGGCGCGCGGTGCCCGCGGATGGCGCCTGACACGTCGCGCAGCACGTCGATGACCGCGCTCACGGCGTCTCCCGTGCCGGGTACCAGCCGCGCGCGCTCGGGCATGCGCGTGCCCATCACGGCCATGCGCTCCACGAGCGCGAAGGTGCACGACTGCAACTCAGCCAGCGCGGGATCCGCGTCGCGGCGGGCGAGTGACTCCACGGTGACGCCCTCGAACACCTCGAGGGCGTGCTCCGCGGCGCGCATGGCGTCGCGCTGCGTCTGCGCGAGCGCGAGCGTGCTGCCCCCGGCCACCGCCGTGGCCTGCCCGGCGGCGATGCCGTCGGCCATGGCGTCCACGGCGTCAGCCAGGGCGCCGGGAAGGGCCGCGGCCTGCCGCGTGGGCAGCAGGATGATCGAGAGGAGGAACCCCAGGCCGCAGCCGACGAGCGTGGCGACGACGCGCTGCCCGGCGATGCCGGGCCCCATGGGCGCCGCCGTCGAGGCGATGAGCAGCACCAGGGGCGTGAACAGCGCCATCACCCACGTGTAGTTGATGTACCTCACGAGGGCGGCGGCGGTGCCGAGGAGGATCGCCGCCCATGCGACCAGCCAGGGGTCACCCAGCACCCAGATGAGGAAGGCCGCGAGGAGCGCGCCGATCGCGGTGCCGAGCGCCCTCTGCGTGCTGCGCATGAGCGACGCCCCCAGGGCGGGGGCGAGCACGTCCACCAGGGTGATCGTCACCCATGGGCCGTGCGTGGTGAGGTCGAGGAAGTCGCCGCCGCCGGCGCCGATAATGGCCATGAGCCCACCGGCGGCAATGCCCAGGCGCAGGCCGTGCCGCATGCCCGGGGAGTTCCACCGGGCGGATGCCCGTAGCGGCGCGAGCACCGGCTGCGCGGCACGATCGGGAATCGGCGGGGCCGGCGGATGGTCTTCCGTGAGGGCATCGAGGCCGGCGGTGATCCGCAGGGCCAGGCGGCGCGCAGGCCGCGAGGGCGCGAGCGCGATGGCGCACTCCCGCGGGTCGGGCAACGCATCGGCGGTCGCCTGCACCTGGCGCACGAGGTGGTCTGCGGCATCCTCCAGGCCGGCGACATCGGGCACCGTGCGATGCCAGAAGGCGAAGCTGCCCACCGCGTGCGCCACGCGCCCGGCCTCCGCGAGCAGCGCATCCGCGGGAACACCCGACCTGCCCAGCGCGATGATGGCCATCATCGCGCCCTCGGCCTCGAGGGTGGACGCCCAGAGCTGCTGCCTGCGCCGCTGCCAGCGGGGTGATCCACGCGAAATCGCGACGATGTTGAGCCGCGCGGTCTCGAGCGCCGCGAGCGCCATTGCATGGCGCCGGTCGCTGCGCGGTTCGCGGGCCAGCAGGGCGACGGCCTTCCAGCCGTCTGCCACGTGCACCTCCGCCGGGGCGAAGGGCGCGAACGCGATGGGGAGGATGGATCCCAGGGCCACCCACAGCGCGCCCGTGGCCGCAGCGGCCGCCGCGGCCCAGATGGCGGGCTGCGGCGCGGTGCCCTGCACCACGACGAAGAGGAAGAGGGGGAACGGCCCCGCCAGCGCGAGCCGGGAGGTTGATCCGATGATGATTCCCGAGGCCACCCCCACCGCCAGCCCGGCCACCCCGGCCTGCCACACGGTTCCCGCCACGAGCGACGCCAGGGCCGCGATCGCCGCGTTCACCGGCGCCATGACCAGGTAGGCGCGCACGTGGGCGCGGTAGCCACCCACCGGCTCGATGAGCGCGGTGAAGAAGGCGGCGAGCGCGGCGATCATGCCGAGCACCGGCTGCCCGATGGCGAGTCCCACCATCAGGGGGCCGATGAGGGCGAGCAGCATGCGCGCGGCGCCGCGCGCATTGGGGCGGCCCGTGCCGGGGGCGGTCAGCCGCAGGGCCATCCAGGTGGCGCTGCCCGGGCGCGCGGCGGCCGTGCTCATGCCGGTGCCGTGATCACGCGGGTGCCACCGCCGGGGGCATGAGCCGCTTCCACCAGGCGCGGTGCGGCTGCGCTCTCTCGGCGGCCCAGTCGCCGGTCTCCTGCGCGAGGCGCCCGATGGCGAACGCGATGGTGTCGAGCATGTCCACCGTGCCCGCGAGCCCGCGGGGGATGTCCGCCGCGGTGCGCGCATCGTCCACCGCGGCGTGGGCCGCCTCGAGGCACTGCGGGAGGTCACCCAGCGCAGGGGGCCTGTCGCCCGTCCGCACGGCAGCGGCGACCTGCCGGAGGGCTCCCGTGAGATCGGCGCGCACGGCGTGGGCGCCGGGGATGGCCACGCCATCGATGGGGATGCGGCCCGCGAGCGTGCCGATATCGCGCACCAGCTGCATGGCGGTGGCCTCGAGGGCCGTGAGGGCGTCCGGGCGCGTGAAGGCCTCGATCGACTCGCCCATGCGCGCCTGCAGCACGCGCGCGGCATCATCGGCGCCGAGCATCGCGCGCTGGTGCAGCTCGCTCATGGCCGAGCGCGGAAGGTCTCCTGCCGCCACGCGCAGCACGGCGTCGAGATCGTCCGCCGCCGTGTCGATCGTGCTCGCCAGCACCCCCGGCAACTGCTCGCCGCTGCGCGTGGGCCACACCAGCGCGGCGATGGCCAGGCCGATCACGCACGCGACCCCGGTGGCGATGATGCGCTCGCTGGCGATGGCCGCATCGAGTCCCGCGCCGAAGGCCGACAGCAGCAGGGAGAGGGGCGTGAAGAGCGTGATGAACCACAGGTAGTTGACCGGCTGCAGCAGCGCGGCCACGGCGCCGACCACCACGATGGCGGCGGCCATGGCCCAGGGCTCGCCATAGGCGATGGCGAGCAGCACCATGGCCACCACCGCGCCGAGCGCGGTGCCGAGCGCGCGCTGCGCGGCGATCTGCACGGAGTCACCCAGCGTGGGCTGCAGCACGCCCACCAGTGCGATGGACACCCACTGCCCGTGCGTGATGCCGATCACGGGCGTGCCGGCCAGCGCCGTGAAGATGCCCACCGACATTCCCGTGGCGATGCCCAGGCGCAGCCCGTGCCGCATCGCCGTGCACCGGGGGTCGAGCGCGGTGCGCAGCGACACGCCGTGCGCGGGCCGCCGGGGTCGCGTGATGGTCACCTGCGGCGGATCGGGCAGCCCGAGGGCATCGATGGCGTCACCGATGCGGCGATGGATGCGCAGCGCGGTGCGCATGCGCCCGCGATCCACGAGGGCCACGTGCAGCGCGGCGCCCGTGAGGCCATCGGGGTCCGGCGTGAGGCCGCGCAGGCGGTCGACGGCCTGCTGGAGCCCCGCTGCGGGGTGCACGTGCGCCCGGTCCACCGTGCCGAGTGCGATGTCGCGGGCGGCCAACTGCACCTGGTCGAGCACGTCGTCCATGGCGGCGCGCACCGCGGGTTCCGCCTGCTCGCGCCGGCGCTCGTCCTCAAGGCTGGCCACCAGCGACACCACGCGCGACGCCGACACCAGCGTGGCCCACAGGCGCGCCGAGGTGGACGACCAGCCGGGGCGCCGGCTGCGCACCGACGCCACGGTGTCGCGCGCCTGCTCGATGGCCATGAGCGCCGACTGCTGCAGCCGGTCGTCGCCCGGGTCCCCGGCGCAATCCGCCACGGCCATCCACGCCCGGCTGGTGGCGAGCTCGGCGGGCGCATATGGCGCCACGGGCCACGGGATCACGCCGATCAGGGCAATCCAGGCGGTGCCCACGGCCACCGCGAGCACCGACCAGCCGAACGCCGGGGAGGGGCTGAACGCCTGGGCCACGATGAAGAGCACGAGGCACGTGGGCGCCACGGTGGTGGGGATCGCACCCCATGCGGTGGACACGCCGGCGGCGATTCCCAGGAGAAGCACCACGATGCCCGCGGCAACAGCGTGGCCCGCGCAGGCGAGCGCCAGCATCACCACCGCCGCGTTGAGCACGGTCATCACGCCGTACACGCGCAGGTGCCGGCCGTACCCGCCGCCGGGCTCCACCACCGATGTGAACACCGCGCCCAGAGCCGCGAGCACGGCCAGGTCGACGCGCCCGAACGCCAGGCCCAGCGCGAGCGGGGCCACGAGGGCGATGGCCATGCGCAGTGCCGCCAGCGGGGCGGGGCGTCCCGGGCTGGGGCCCGCGAGGTAGCGGGCCACCCGGCGGGCGCGGCGCCCCGCGAGGCCGGGCAGGCCGTGATGCGGCGTGATGGCATCCATTACCGCAAGTCTCGTCGGTAGGGTTGCGTCATGGCCCTGCTCGACGACGACGACATCAGCACCGCGCTGGCGCTCCTGCCCGGCTGGGGCATCGAGGACGGCATGCTCGTAAAGGAGTACGTCTTCCCCGAGGGCTTCATGGCCGCAATCGCGTTCGTCGACCGCGTGGCCGTTGCCGCAGAGGACGCCGACCACCACCCGGACATCGACATCCGCTGGAACCGCGTGCGCATCGCGGTGGTCACGCACGACGAGGGCGGCATCACCGGCAAGGACACCGGGCTGGCCGCCGAATGCGACCGACTGGCGGTGGCGTGACCGCCGACCCCGTGGCCATGCTGCGGCGGGCGGCGTTCCGGATGGACCCTGAAAGGGCGCACGAGTCGGCGCTGCGCGCCCTGCAGGTGGGCGGCCCGGCGCTGTCGGCGGCCTCGTCGTGGCTGGCACGGCGCGACGGCACGGTGGGCCAGAACCTGATGGGCCTGGAGTTCCCGTCGCCGGTCGGCCTGGCCGCGGGGTACGACAAGTACGGGCGCGCGGTGCGCGCCTGGGGCCGGCTGGGCTTCGGGTTCGCCGAGATCGGCACGGTCACCGCCCGGCCGCAGCCCGGCAACCCCAAGCCGCGGCTGTTCCGCCTGCCCGACGACGAGGCCATCGTCAATCGCATGGGCTTCAACAACGACGGGGCCGCCGTGACCGCCCGGCGCA
>JAGWYY010000007.1 GCA_018969105.1 Acidobacteriota bacterium
CGCCCCTGCCCCTCCCGCGGCGCCTGTGGGCGATGGCGGTCATCGTGCTCGAGCGGCCGCACTTCTTCATCCCGTTCTTGGTGGTGCTCACGTCCCTGGGCCTCTGGCTCGACTCGCTCGGCGGGCTCGGCTGGCAGATCACGCTGTCGGTCGTGGCGTGGGTGGTGCTCATCGCGGCCTGCGTGCCCCTGGGCCCGCTCGACCGGTCGCGCGTGTTCGTGGTGGTGGTGGTGGCCACCACTGCCGAGCTCCTCTTCTCGACGCTCTTCGGCGTGTACGACTACCGGCTCGGGAACCTGCCCCTCTTCGTGCCCGCGGGGCACGGCCTCGTGTACCTGGCGGGATACCGCTTCTCGCAGACGCGCCTCGCCCGCGTGCACCCGCGCATCATCGTCGGCGTCGCCATCGCCGGGGCCCTCGGCTGGGGCATCCTCGGCCTCACCGACTGGCTGGGCCGCGTGGACGTGGCCGGGGCCATCGCGGTGGCCGTGCTGGTGGTGTTCCTCATCATCGGCCGGGCGCCGGTGCTCTACGCCGGGGTGTTCTTCTTCGTCGCGTTCCTGGAGATCTGGGGCACCTGGGTGGGCACCTGGGTGTGGCATGAGTACGTGCCGGGCCTGGGCATCACCAACGGCAATCCGCCGAGCGGCGCTGCCGCCGGCTACGTGGTGTTCGACATCTGCGCCCTGGCCTTCGCCCCCGCGGTGCTCGCGGTCTGGCGGTGGAGCGCCCGAAGGCTCCGCCAGGGGTCCGCGCAGGCCTGATGGGCACCGACGGGCCCACCGGGTTCCGCCCGGCGGCGCATCCGCTGTACTCGGGCGACGTGGACATCCCGCCCGCCCCGGCCGCCGACTCCACGGTGCTCGCCGCGCTGCTCGGCCGCGCGTCGCGCATCGCCGACGAGGGCTCGGCGGCGCAGGCCGTGGTGGACCTCGCGGTGCATGCATGGATGGAAGGGCACCTCGCCGGCGAGGATGCCTGCGAGGGGTGCGATGGGCGCTGCGGCTTTGATCGCGGCACCGGACGGCCCGACGCCATCGCCGCCGCGTGCGGCTCGGGGGCCGCGGGCCCCGTGCCCGGCCTCGCCCCGCCGGGTCCGGTGCCGCCCTTCCCCGACCCTGCCGACCCGGTGCTCGTGGCGATCGTCATCGGTGCCCTCGGGCTGCTCCGGGAGGGGCGCCCCGCCGACCGGGTGCTTCCCATGGTGGCCGCACGGGCCTGGGCCGAGGGGCACATCGAGGGGGAGGACCGCTGCCCCGGCTGCGAGTGGCGGGGCGGCCCGGGCGCCGGTGCCGACCGCGAACGGCACGCGCGCGACGGGGCACCCGACGCGCAGTAGGGTGGCCCCCGACCACGCGCGCACCAGCGCCAGTGCCGAGGAGGCGTGATGATCACCCTGTTCCAGATCACCGGTTCGTCATCGTTCGCCGCGCGCGCCGCGCTCGAGTGCGCCGGCGCGGAGTACGAGGTGGTGGACGTGCACCCGCGTCGCCGCGATGAGGCCCCCGGCTTCGCGGAGGCCAACCCCCTGCAGCGTGTTCCGGCCCTGCGCGAGGGCGACGTGCGCCTCGCCGAGACGGGCGCGATCCTGCTGTGGATCGGCGATCGCTTCCCCGAGGCGGGCCTGGCGCCCGTCATCGGCACCACGGCCCGCGCCGACCACTACCGCTGGGTCACGTGGTGCGCCAACACCCTCCACGTCGGCTGGTGGCCCGTGATGGCCAGCTTCTACTTCGCCGAGGATGAGTCCGCGCGCGCAGCGGTGGAGGCCCGCGGCCGCGACAACATCCTGCGCGCCGGCACCCACCTCGAGTCGTGGCTCGAGGACCACGACTGGCTGGCGGGCGACGCCTTCGGCGTGTCGGACATCTACGCCTACATGCTCATCGGCTGGGCCAATTACTACGACGACCTCACGCTCGGGGGCCCCGCGGTGGCGGCCCACTACGAGCGCGTCGCGGCCATCCCCGGCGTCATCCGTGCCCGGGAACTCGACGACCTCGACGAGCGCTTCATTCGCCACCACCCCGATCTGCGCGGCGGCAAGCCGCTCGACTAGTCGCCGGGCTTCGTGTTCTCGGGATCGGCGCGGAACGACTCCGGGAGGAACCGGGCGAGCCAGCGGGGGAGGGGTCCGCGCAGGGGCTCTGGGCGGAACTGGCGGTCGAGCATCCAGAGGCCCGAGGCGGTGATGGCCGCGCCCCCGATGGCCACCACGGCGCTGAGGGCGCCGAGGGTGGTGAGCTCGAAGAAGTCGCGCAGCGGCGCGACCAGGATGACCATCACGTAGAGGCCGGCCATCGCCATGCACATGACGATCACCCACGCGCTGCGCTTGACGCCCGACACCTCGAGCACGAGCACCAGCCAGAGGCCGATGGCCATGAGGGCCGTCACCGCCACGGTGCGCGCCACGGCGACGTCATCGAAGAGCACGTTGAGCGCGAACAGGTAGGCCGATACCACGCCCAGGCCGGCTGCCACGCCGGCAGGCAGGGCAAAGCGGAATGTCGACCCCAGGTAGTCGCGGGCCTTCCATGCGCCCGTGCTGGGCGCGAGGGCCAGGAAGAACGCCGGGATTCCGATGGTCAGCAACGAGAGCAGCGTGAGGTGGCGCGGCAGGAACGGGTACGTGGTGGGCACGAGCCCGATCGTGAGGATGAGGAACGCCGCGAGGAACGACTTCGCCACGAACAGCTTGCTCACGCGCTGCAGGTTGCGAAGCGCCTGGCGCCCTTCGAGGATCATCGGGGCGAGCGATGCGAAGCCGCCGCGCACCATCACGATGTCGGCCACCGCGCGCGCCATCTGGCTGGCCTCGCCCGGCGCGATCGCCACGCGCGACTTCTTGAGGGCAGGGACGTCGTTGACGCCGTCGCCGATCATGGCCACGTTGAAGCCCTCGGCCGCCAGGGCGCCCACGATGCGCTCCTTGTCGTCCGGCGTGGCGCGGCCCACGATGCCGGCGCCCGTGACCACCCGCGCGAGCGCCGTGGGGTCGGTGGGCAGCTCCGATGCGAGGATCGGCGAGCTCGAGTGGATGCCGCAGTCGGCCGCGATCGCGCCCACGGTGGCGGGTGCGTCACCCGACACCACGTGCACGGGGATGCCCTCGCGCCCGAGGAACTCCACGGCTCCGCGCACATCGGGCTGCAGGGTCTCGGCCAATGCCACCACGCCCATCGCGCGCAGGTGCCCCGGGGGCGGGTCGTCGGGGCCGGGCTCGCCGAGCGGTCCGGTGCCCGACGCCAGCACCAGCACGCGCCGGCCCTGCGTGGACTCCCGGTGCACCACGTCGGCGAGCGGACCGGGGTTGAGCACCCCGGGGGCGCCCAGCGCCAGCACCCGGTCGCCGAGCCGCACCGCCGCCCACCGCCGGCGCGAGCTGAAGGGCACCACCTCGTCGGGCTGCACCGGGTCGTGCGGCAGCTCGCGCGCGATGGCATCGATGGTCTCGTCGCGGTCGGGCCAGCACGCGGCGTACTCCGCCAGCGCGGCGTCGAGCGCCGCCGCGTCCACGCCCCCGGCGGCGTCACGGTGCACCAGCCGGGCGTCACCTGTGGTGAGCGTGCCGGTCTTGTCCACCAGCACCATGTCCGCCGAGGCCAGCGCCTCGATGGCCGAGAGCTGCTGTGCCAGCGCCCCGCGCCGCGACATCCGGATGGTGCTCACCGCGTAGGTGATGCTGGCGAGCAGGATGAGCCCCTCGGGGATCATCGTGACCATGGCGGCGGTGGCCGTGGACACGGCCTCCTGGAGGTCGGGGCTGGTGCGCCAGAGCGCCAGCGCCAGCACCGCCCCGAGCGGGATCATGATGGCCACCATGGCCAGGAGCAGGCGGTTCATGCCGCGCTGCAGCGGGGACAGCGGGTGCCGGAACGACCGGGCCAGCCCCGACACGTGCCCTGCGTAGGAGTCGGCCCCGACGGCCTCGGCCACGTACGAGCCCGAGCCCTCCGAGCAGAAGGCCCCGGCCCGCACCTCGTCACCTGCCTCGCGCGTGACCGGCCGCGACTCGCCGGTGAGCACGGCCTCGTCGAGCGCCAGCGATGCGGCCGTGCGCAGCGTGCCGTCCGCCACCACCTGGTCGCCGGCGCCCAGCAGCAGCAGGTCGCCCGGCACCACGTCGTCCACGCCCAGGCTGCGCTCGCGGCCGTCACGCACCACGCGGGCGGTGGGTGCCACGAGGGCCGCGAGGCGCTCGACCGCGCGCTTCGCCCGCACCTCCTGCGCGATGCCGATGGTCACGTTGATCACCAGGATCGCCAGGAAGAACACATCGCGCCAGTCGCCGAACGCCAGCGTGATGGCGGCGAACGTGGCGAGGATCAGGTTGAAGACCGTGAAGACGTTCGCGCGGACGATGCTCGCGTACGACCGCCCCGGCGGGCGCGGGCGGTGCTGTGGCCTCCGCGCCGCGGCCTCCGCCTCGGTGAGGCCCTCCGGCCCGGTGCTCACGGGCAGGACGGCCGTCTCGGCGGTCTCGGTGCTCACCCCCTAAGGGTTGCATCCGCGTAGCCCCCGTGCCTCGCCCCGGCGGCGCGCTGGTACCATCGCGGCGTGCGGAACCTGCTCCGGGCAGCCCTGCTGGCCGCGCTCATCGCGCCCGCCGCCGCCGCGGCCCTCGGCCCTCCGCCGACCCCGTCGGGCGCCTCGTGGCTGCTCGTCGACGGCCAGACGGGCGAGGTCCTGGCCGAGCGCGCAGCCGACACCGCGCGCCCCATGGCGAGCACCACCAAGATGATGACCGCCCTCGTGGCGCTCGACAGCGGCGACCTCGACCGGGTCGTCAGCGTGGTGCCGGCGGCCGCCGGGGTGGGCGAGTCGTCGGCCGGGCTCAAGCCCGGCGAGCGCATCACCATGCGCGACCTCCTCCGGGGGCTCATGATCGGCAGCGGCAACGACGCCGCCATCGCCATCGCCTACGCCGTCGCGGGCTCCGAAGCGGAGTTCGTCACGCGCATGAACGACAAGGCGAAGGAGATGGGGCTCACGGCCACGCGATTCACCAATCCCCACGGCCTCGATGAGCCGGGCCATCGCTCGTCGCCGCGCGACCTGCTCGTGCTGGGGCGCGCCGTGATGAAGGACCCGTTCCTGCGCGATCTCGTGGGCCAGCGCCGCATCACCATCCCCGGCCCGGACGGATCCGGCCGCGTGCAGCTCGAGAGCGAGAACGACCTGCTGTCGATCATGCCCGAGGCCGACGGCATCAAGACCGGGCACACCAACGGCGCCGGGTACGTGGAGGTGGCGCACGCCACGTCGGGCAGGCTCGGCCGCGACTTCTACGTGGTGGTGATGGGCGAGCCCGACCGCGCCACCCGCGCCGCCGACAGCAAGGCGCTGCTCGAGTGGGCGTTCGCGAACTACACGCGACCCGTGGTGATCGCCCGAGGCCGCTCCGTGGTGGACCTGGGCGTGCAGGGCGTGCCGGGCGCGAGCGTGTCGCTCGCGCCGCCCGCACCGGTGGCGGCCACGGTGCGCGTCGGCAAGCCCGTGTCGATGCGCGTGATCGCCCCCGCGCTGGCGCAGGCGCCCGTGCAGGGCGGGCAGCGCCTCGGCCGGGTGGAGGTGCTGCAGGACGGCGCCGTCATCGCGCGGTCGGCGCTGGTGGCGAAGGGCTCCGCCGCCGCCCCCGGCTTCGCTGATTCCCTCAAGGATGCGTTCTCCGGGATAGGGTCCGTGTTCACATGATCCTCACCGTCACGCTCAACGCGGCGCTCGACCGCACGCTCAGCGTCCCGAACTTCCAGGCCGGGCGCAGGCACCGGGCCAGCGAGGCCATGACGCTGCCGGGCGGCAAGGGCGTGAACATCGCCCGCGCCCTGCGCAACCTGGGCCAGCCCGTGATCGCCACCGGCCTCGCCGGCGGGCGCACCGGCACGGCGATCATCGAGCAGCTCACCGCCGAGGGCATCCTCAATGACTTCGTGCGGATCGGCGACGAATCACGTACATCCACCGCCGTGGTAGACCCCACGTCGATGCAGCAGACCGAGATCAACGAGATCGGGCCGTCGGTGGCCGACCCCGAGCTCGCCCTGCTCATGGAGAAGCTCGCCTACCTGGCGAAGGGCGCCGACATCGTGGTGCTGGCCGGGTCGCTGCCCCGCGACGTGCCCGCCGACTTCTACGCGGTGCTCGCGGCCGAGATCGGTCGACCCGACCTGCCGATCGTGGTGGATGCCCCCGGTCCGGCGATGCGCGGCGCGCTGCCCGCCGAGCCCTGGCTCGTGAGCCCGAACATCCGCGAGGCCGAGGAGGTCGTGGGCAACGAGTTCGCCGACGACGAGGACGCCGCCGTCGGGGCGGAGACGCTCTGCTCGCTCGGCGCGCGCTCGGCCCTGGTGCACGACGAGCGGGGGTGCGTGGCCCGCCTTCCCGCCGAGGGCGGTGGCAACGGCCGCATCACCCTGCAGGCACGCATCGACGTGCGCACCGACGTGGTGAGCACGGTGGGCTCGGGAGACGCCTTCCTCGCCGGCTACCTCGCGGGCACCTACGAGGGCGACGACCGCGAGGACACGCTGCGCCGCGCGGTGGCCTCGGGCGCCGCCAGCACCGGGCTGCTCGGCGCCGGCGTGGTGGACCCCGCCGACGTCACCGCGCTCGCGCGGCAGGTGTCGGTGGAGGAGGTCCCCGCGGGGGCCTGAGGGGCCCCCGCGACCCGGTCGAAAAGGGCCTCCGGGCGTCCGGACGGGGCTGGTAGGTTGCCCCTTCAACCGACGAGCAACTGGGGGAGACCGGGTGGAGATCGAGATCGGCCGCGGCAAGCGGGGGCGACGGGCATACGGCCTCGATGAGATCGCCATCGTCCCGAGCAGGCGCACGCGCGACCCCGAGGACGTCGACCTCTCATGGGAGCTCGGTCCGTACACGCTCGAGATGCCCCTGCTGGCCTCCGCGATGGACGGCGTCGTCTCCCCGGCGACCGCCATCGAGATCGGCACGCTCGGGGGCCTCGGGGTGCTCAACCTCGAGGGCATCCAGAGCCGGTACGAGGATCCCGACGCCGAGCTGCGCAGGATCGCCGAGTACCCGCCCGAGACCGCCACGGCCGGGCTGCAGGAGATCTACCGCGCCCGCGACGTCGACGCCGACCTCATGGTGGAGCGCATCAAGCAGATCAAGGCCTCCGGGGTGCTCACCGCGGGCTCGCTCACGCCGCAGCGCGTGGAGCAGTTCATCGGCCCGGCCCTCGACGCCGGGCTCGACATCCTGGTGATCCAGGGCACGGTGGTCTCGGCCGAGCACGTGTCGTCGTCGGTGGAGCCCCTCAACCTCAAGCAGTTCATCGCCGACCT
This sequence comes from Acidobacteriota bacterium, assembly GCA_018969105.1. Lineage (GTDB taxonomy): Bacteria > Actinomycetota > Thermoleophilia > Miltoncostaeales > Miltoncostaeaceae > SYFI01. The sequence goes on from JAGWYY010000007.1 coordinate 7,308, forward strand.
CCCCGTGCCCGTCATCGTGGGCGGCTGCGCGTCGTACTCCACGGCCCTGCACCTCATGCGCACCGGCGCCGTGGGCGTGCTGGTGGGCGTGGGTCCGGGCGCGGCCTGCACCACCCGCCAGGTGATCGGCGTGGGGGTTCCGCAGGCCACGGCCATCGCCGATGCCGCCGGCGCGCGCATGCAGCACCTGCTCGAGACCGGCCAGTACGTGAACGTCATCGCGGACGGCGGCATGGCCTACGGCGGCGACCTCGCCAAGGCCATCGCCTGCGGTGCCGACGCCTGCATGGTGGGCTCGCCGCTGGCCAAGGCCGCCGAGGCCCCGGGCCACGGCAACCACTGGGGCATGGCCACGTTCCACCCCGAGCTGCCGCGCGGAACCCGCGTGCGCACCAAGACCATCGGCACGCTGCGCGAGATCCTCCTGGGGCCGGCCAACGAGAACGACGGTTCGCTCAACCTCATCGGCGGCCTGCGCAACGCGCTCGCCACCTGCGGCTACGAGTCGATCCAGAGCTTCCAGAAGTGCGAGGTCATGATCGCCCCCGCGCTGAAGACCGAGGGCAAGAAGCTGCAGCAGGCGCAGTCGGTCGGCATGGGCTGACGGTGGCGTTCCACCTCGCCCCCGAGCTCGAGGCCCAGGCCGTCGACGGCATCCTGGTCGTCGACTTCGGCGCCCAGTACAGCCAGCTCATCGCGCGGCGCGTGCGCGAGTGCCGGGTGTTCTCGGCCATCGTGCCGCACGACATCGACCCCTCCGAGATCGAGCGCATCCGCCCGGGCGGCATCATCCTCTCGGGCGGCCCCGCCTCGGTGTACGAGGATGGCGCGCCGTCCCTCGACCGGCGGCTGCTCGAGCTGGGCATCCCCGTTCTGGGCATCTGCTACGGCATGCAGTCGATGGCCCAGGCGCTGGGCGGGGTGGTCACCAACAGCGGCTCCGGCGAGTTCGGCCGCACCGACCTCCGCGTTCACTCGCGTGAGGGACTGTTCCGTGACCTCCCGGCCGAGACCTGCTGGATGAGCCACCGCGACGCGGTCACCACGGCGCCCGAGGGCTTCGCGGTGACCGCCGAGACCCCCGGCGCGCCCATCGCCGCGATGGAGGACCGCGCGAACCGCCGGTTCGGCGTGCAGTTCCACCCCGAGGTGGTGCACACCCCGTTCGGCACCGACCTCCTGAAGGCGTTCCTCTTCGATGCCTGCGACCTCGCGCCCACGTGGACCGCCGCCAACGTGATCGACGACCAGGTGAAGCGCATCCGCGAGCAGGTGGGCGACCAGAAGGCCATCTGCGGCCTTTCCGGCGGCGTGGACAGCGCCGTGGCCGCCCTCCTGGTGCACCGGGCCATCGGCGACAACCTCACCTGCGTGTTCGTCGACCACGGCATGCTGCGCATGAACGAGGGCGAGCAGGTGGAGGAGGCCTTCGGCCGCCACTTCCACGTGCCGCTCGTGCACGTGCGCGCGCAGGATCAGTTCCTCTCGAAGCTCGCCGGGGTCACCGACCCCGAGCAGAAGCGCAAGATCATCGGCGCGGAGTTCATCAGCACCTTCGACGCCGAGGCCGCCAAGCTCGGCAACGAGAAGTTCCTGGTTCAGGGCACGCTCTACTCCGACGTCATCGAGTCGGGCGGCGGCACCAACGCCGCCACCATCAAGAGCCACCACAACGTGGGCGGGCTTCCCGACGACATGGAGATGGAACTCGTCGAGCCCCTGCGGCAGCTCTTCAAGGACGAGGTGCGCCTCGTGGGCGAGGAACTCGGCCTGCCCGAGCGCATGGTGTGGCGACAGCCGTTCCCCGGCCCGGGGCTGGCCATCCGCATCATCGGGGAGGTCACGGCCGAGCGCCTGGACATCCTGCGCCGGGCCGACTTCATCCTGCAGGAGGAGATCCGCCTCGCCGGCCTCTACCGCGACCTCTGGCAGTCGTTCGCGGTGCTCCCGGCGGTGAGGTCAGTGGGCGTGCAGGGCGACAGCCGCACCTACGCGTACCCCATCGTCATTCGCGCCGTCACCTCCGACGACGCCATGACCGCCGACTGGGCCCGCCTGCCCTACGACCTCATCGAGAAGATCTCGAGCCGCGTCATCAACGAGGTCCCCGGCGTGAATCGCGTGGTGCTGGATGTGACCAGCAAGCCCCCCGGAACCATCGAGTGGGAGTAGTCCTTCCGCGAGGTCGAGCCGGCTAGGCGGCGGCGCGCTCGGCCGCCAGGACGCTCTCGATGCGCGCGATCTGCTCGCGTGAGAGGTCGGCGGTGACGATGCGCTCGGCGAGCTCCTTGGAGTGCTCATCGCCGCGCAGGGAGTCCCGGCGAAGCGCCTCGCGGTCGGCCTTGGCCGTGTGGTGCCAGCAGAAGCTGCTCGTCATGTAGGGGGTCTGCCGGCAGCGCTTGCCGTGGGCGGCGACGGCCTGGCAACGATTGATGATGAGTCGGGAGTCGTGCATCGGTGCTCCGGAAGTGCGTGGCAGCAGGGGACAGAGGATGGCTGACGGCTGCGAACGAGAACCTACCGTACATCGTAAGGCTACGCAAGCGCACAGGGTACGCGGTGGCCGCCCTGCCGATGCCGACGCCGCTTGCGGGAGGGGGCCGGTTTCCCTAGCCTTCGCCGTCGTTCACGGGCGGAGCCGCTTCCGCCTGCCCATGCATCGGAGGACCGTGCCCACCGCCCACCTCACCAAGACGACGAAGAGTGCCAAGCCCGGCGACATCGAGCGCCGCTGGTACATCGTGGATGCCGAGGGACAGAACCTCGGCCGCCTCGCCTCCGTCATCGCCGAGACGCTCCGCGGCAAGCGGTCGCCCTTCTACACGCCCCACACCGACTGCGGTGACTTCGTCGTCGTCGTGAACGCCGACAAGATCGCCGTCACGGGCCAGAAGATGGACAAGAAGCTCTACTGGCGCCACTCCGGCTACCCGGGCGGCATCCGCAAGCGCACGCTGCGCGAGCAGCTCGAGCGCCGCCCCGAGGAGGTCATCCGCATGGCGGTGCGCGGCATGCTCCCGAAGAACTCCCTGGGCCGGAAGCAGCTGCTGAAGATGAAGGTGTACGCCGGTCCCGAGCACCCGCACGAGGCGCAGAACCCGGAGCCGCTGCGGCTCGAGAGGAAGGTCACCGCATGAGCACGTCCCCGGTCCGCATCCAGGCCACCGGCAAGCGCAAGACGTCGGTCGCCCGCATCATCCTGGAGCCCGGCGACGGCACCATCACGTGCAACGGCCGCCCGATCGACGACTTCTTCGGTCGCAAGGTGCTCGTCACCGAGGCGAAGTCGCCGCTGGTCATCGCCGGCGTCGAGGGCCAGTTCAACGTGAAGGCCCGCCTCACCGGCGGCGGCATCTCCGGCCAGGCCGGCGCGCTGCGCCACGCCGTGGCCCGCGCGCTCGTCGACATGGACGAGAACCTGCGCCCCGAGCTCAAGCGCGAGGGCTTCCTCACGCGCGACGCGCGCGAGAAGGAGCGCAAGAAGGCGGGGCTCAAGGGCGCCCGCAAGCGTCCCCAGTTCTCGAAGCGCTGAGCGAGCAGGCGCCCCCGGCCCGGAGGCTCTTCGGGACGGACGGCGTCCGCGGGGTCGCGAACGCCGACCTCACCCCCGAGCTGGCCATGGCCATCGGCCGTGCCCTCGGGCGTGCCGCCGGTGATGGCACCGTGCTGGTGGGCCAGGACACCCGCCGAAGCGGCCCCATGCTCGAGGCCGCGCTGGCCGCGGGGCTGGCATCGGCGGGCGCCGACGTGGTGCTGGGCGGCGTGATGCCCACCCCCGCCGTGGCCGAACTCGTCGCGATCGATGACGCCTTCACGGGCGGGGCGGTCATCAGCGCCTCGCACAACCCCTTCCCGGACAACGGCATCAAGCTCTTCGGGCCCGACGGCTTCAAGCTCCCCGATGAGGACGAGGCCGCGCTCGAGGCCCTGATGGAAGACGACGGCCCCGGGGTGGCAGGCGCGGAGGGTGGGCCGGGTGCCCCGGGCGCCCGACCCACCGGCGCCGGCGTGGGGTCGATCACGCGCTGGGATGGCGCGGTGGGCGTGTACCGCGAGCGCCTCGTCGCGCGCCTCGGCCACGCGGTCGGGCTCGACCTTTCGGGCCGTCGCATCGTCATCGACTGCGCCAACGGCGCCACGGTCACGGCCGCCCCGGAGGTGCTGGCCGCGCTCGGGGCGGACGTGGTGGCCATCGGCACCGACCCCGATGGCGTGAACATCAACGTCGACTGCGGGTCGACCCACCTCGCGCCGCTGCAGCACGCCGTGGTGGCCGAGGGCGCCGAACTCGGGCTGGCCTTCGACGGCGACGGCGACCGCGTGCTGGCCGTGGACGCGGCCGGGCAGGTCGTTGACGGCGATCAGATCCTGGCCATCCTCGCCATCTGGCTGCAGGGGCGCCGCGAGCTCCCGGGCCCCGCGGTGGTGACCACCACGATGACCAACCTCGGGTTCCGCCGCGCGATGGCCGACCAGGGCATCGAGGTGCGGTGGACCGACGTGGGCGACCGCTACGTGCTGGCCGAGATGCGCGAGCACGGCTTCGTGCTGGGTGGCGAGCAGAGCGGGCACCTGATCAACCTGGCCAGCGGCCCGACCGGCGACGGCCTGGCGGGCGGACTCATGCTGCTGGCGGCCCTCGCCGACCGGGGGCAGTCACTCTCGGAGGCCGCCGCCGTGATGACCCGCATGCCGCAGCGCCTCGTGAGCGTGCGCGTGCAGCGCAAGGACGACCTCCCCGGCGCCACCGAGGTGTGGGACATGGTGCGTGCCGAGGAGGATGCGCTTGGCGATGACGGCCGCATCGTGCTGCGGGCATCGGGCACCGAGCCCCTGGTGCGGGTGATGGTGGAGGCGCCGACGTCCGAGGAGTGCGAGAGGATCGCCGCTGACATCGCCGATGCGGCGGGCCGCGCCTGCGGCTTGGCCGAGGGGGATCACTGACATGTGCGGCATCATCGGATACGTGGGAGGCCGCCCCTGCGAGGAGCTCATCCTCGCAGGCCTTGAGCGCCTGGAGTACCGCGGCTACGACTCCGCGGGGCTCGTGCTGCTGGGCGAGGACGGCTTCAGCACGGTGCGCGCCGTGGGCAACCTGGCCGAGCTGCGCAAGGCGGCTCACGCAGCCGGCGCCGATGCCTCGCCGGCCGTCATGGGCATGGGCCACACCCGCTGGGCCACGCACGGACGGGTGACCGAGGCCAACGCCCACCCGCACGCCGATGCCTCGGGCCGCATCTCCGTGGTGATGAACGGCATCGTCGAGAACTACGCCCGCCTGCGTGCCGAGCTGCAGGACCAGGGCGTGGTGTTCCGCAGCGAGACCGATGCCGAGGTGATCCCGCACCTGATCGCACGCCACTACGAGGGCGACCTGGTAGCCGCCATGCGCGCCGCGGTGGCGCAGCTCGAGGGGCACTTCACGATCGTGGCGGCCAGCGTGGCCGAGCCCGGTCGCCTCGTGGCGTACCGGCAGGAGACGCCGCTCGTGGTGGGCGTGGGCGACGGCGAGCGCTTCGTGGCATCGGCCATCCCGGCGTTCCTGCCCGAGACCCGCGACACGATCCTCGTGGAGTCGGGCGAGATCGTGGTGGTGGAGGCCGACACGGTCACCATCCACGACGGCGACAAGGTGATCGCCCGCGACATCACCCGCATCGACTGGGATGAGGACGCCGCGGAGAAGGGCGGCTATGACACCTTCATGCTGAAGGAGATCCACGAGCAGCCGGCTGCGCTCAGGGACACCATCGGCGACCGCCTGCGTCCCGAGGGCGAGATCGACCTGCCCGGCCTCGGCCTGGACGAGGCCGCCCTCGCGCGCGTGGAGCGCATCCACATCGTGGCCTGCGGCACGTCGTTCCATGCGGGGCTGGTGGGCCGGTACCTCATCGAGGACTGGGCGCAGGTGCCGGTGCACGTGGAGGTCGCGAGCGAGTACCGCTACCGCACCTGCCTTGCCGGCCCCGGTGACCTGGTGATCGGCATCACCCAGAGCGGCGAGACGGCTGACACCCTCGCCGCCATGCGTGTGGCCCGCGAGCGCGGCGCGCACGTGGTGGCGCTCACCAACATCATGGGATCGCAGGCCGTGCGCGACGCCGACGGGGTCATCTACACCCGCGCGGGCCTGGAGATCGGCGTGGCCGCCACGAAGACCCACACCGCGCAGGTGGTGGCCCTCGCGCTGCTGGCGCTGAAGCTCGGGCGCGCGCGCCACGTGCTGTCGGCCGCGGGTGCCGCCGACCTCGGCGACGAGCTCCACCGCCTGCCCGACCTCGTGCAGGAGTACCTCGACTCCCCCGACGCGCTGCACGCGCTCGAGGTGGGCGAGAAGTACGCCGACCGGCCGTTCTTCCTCTACCTCGGTCGCCACGTGGGCATGCCCGTGTCGTACGAGGGCGCGCTGAAGCTCAAGGAGATCTCGTACGTGCCCACGGAGGCCTACCCGGCCGGCGAGATGAAGCACGGGCCCATCGCGCTGCTGGACGACGGCTCGCCGGTGGTCGTGGTGGCCACCGACGGCCACGTGTTCGACAAGGTGGTGTCGAACATCCAGGAGGTCCGGGCGCGCGGGGCCGAGGTGATCGCCGTGGCCACCAAGGGCAACGAGGAGATCGCCGGGCACGCCGACGACGTCATGTTCGTGCCGCGTACGCCGCCGCTGCTGGCGTCGGTGCTGGCCGTGGTGCCGCTGCAGCTGTTCGCCTACGCCGTGGCGCGGGCCCGCGGGCTTAACGTCGACCAGCCGCGCAACCTCGCGAAGACGGTCACGGTGGAATGACCCCGCCCATGGGTGCGGGCATCGTGGGCGTCGGCATCGACCTCATCGAGATCGATCGCGTCGAGCGCGCGCTGGAGCGCCACCCGCGGTTCGCCCAGAGGTGCTTCACCCTCGCGGAGGAGGCCTACTGCTCCTCGCGCAAGTACCCCCCGCAGCACTTCGCCGCGCGCTTCGCGGCCAAGGAGGCCGTGGGCAAGGCGCTCGGCATCGGCATGACCCGCTGGCACGAGGTGGAGGTCGTGCGCGGGCGCGGCGCCCCCACGGCGATCCTCGCCGGCAGGTGCCTCAGGCGGGCGGGCGACCTCGGCGTGGTCGAGGTGATGCTCTCGCTCACGCACTCCCGCGGAATGGCTGCCGCGGTGGCGATCCTCAGGGGCGCCTCGCCGCGTCAATAGGATGTCGGGCGTGCCGATGATGCCCGGGATGCGCCCGCTGTTCGATGCCGCCGCCGTGCGGGACGCCGACGCGCGCGCGATTGCGGGCGGGATCCCCGGCGAGGTGCTCATGGAGACGGCCGGAAGCCTGGCGGCGCGCGAGGTGCTCGAGGCGTTCCCGCCGGGCTCGGCCGCCACGGTGCTCGTGGGCCCGGGCAACAACGGGGGAGATGGCATGGTGGTGGCGCGCCACCTGGCCGCGGCCGGATGGGACGTGCGCGTGCAGGCCCCGGGCGCGCGCGAGCCCGCCACGCCGGACGGCGCGCTCATGACGGCGCGCGCCGCCGAGGCCGGCATCGGCGTGGGCGACGTCGACCTCGCCGCGCTCCGCGCCGGCGGTCGCGTGGTGGTGGACGCCCTGCTCGGCACCGGCACCGCCGGCACGCCGCGCGGCGGCGTGGCCGAGGCCGTGGAGGCCGTGGTGGCCTCGGGCGCCCCCGTGGCCGCCCTCGACATGCCCACCGGCGTGGACGGCGACACCGGCGCAGCGCCGGGCCCCGCCATCCGTGCCGACCTCACCGTCACCTTCGCGGCCGAGAAGGTGGGCCTGCGGGTGGCGCCCGGCCGCGAGCTCGCGGGGCGCGTGGTGGTGGCCGACATCGGGATTCCACGCGACATGCGGCCCGAGCCCGCCGCGTGGCTCGCCACCGATGTCGTTATCGGAGCGATCCCGCCCCGTGCCGCGGGCGGCGACAAGTACGCGGCCGGGGGCGTGCTGGCCATCGCCGGTGCCCCGGGCATGAGCGGCGCCGCGCGCCTGTGCACGCGGGCCGCCCTTCGTACCGGTGCGGGCATCGTGGCGGCCTGCGTGCCCCACGAGGTGCGGGCCGAGGTGGCCATCGGAAGCCCCGAGGTGATGGTGACCGGCGTGGCCGGGGACGCCGGGATGTCCGTGGATGCCCTCGACGCCATCATGGTGCAGGCCGCGCGCGTGGGCGCCGTGGCCCTGGGACCGGGGCTGGGGCGCAGCGCCGGCACGACGTCGCTCGTGCGCGCGGTGCTCGCCGGCATCGCGCTTCCGATGGTGCTCGATGCCGATGGCCTCTGGCACCTGGGCGACGACCTCGCGGTGCTGCGCGAGCGCCCGGCGCCCACGGTGATCACGCCGCACGCGGGCGAGGCCGCGCGGCTGCTCGCCACCACCCGTGATGAGGTGGAGGCCGGGCGGCTCGACGCCGCGCGCGCCCTCTGCGAGCGCTCCGGTGCCGTGGCACTGCTGAAGGGCCCCGGCACCATCATCTGCGCGCCCGGCGCTCTGCCGGTGGTGATCGAGGGCGGCACGTCCGCGCTCGCCACCGCGGGGTCGGGTGATGTTCTGTCGGGCGTCATCGCTGCGCTGCTCGCGCGTGGAATGGACGCCGCGGACGCGGCCACCTGCGCGGCGGCCCTGCACGCCCGCGCCGGGGTGCTCGCCGGCCGTGGAGATGGCACGATCGCCAGCGACATCATCGAGGCGCTTCCCGAGGCCCTCGCGGGCCGGGGTGCATGCGCCGGCGAAGATGGGGGTGCCGCATGAGCGAGGCCCGTTCCACCGCGGTGATCGACCTCCAGGCCCTGCGCCACAATGCGGCGCGGCTCGCCCGCGCGGCCGGTGGCGCCGAACTCATGGCCGTGGTGAAGGCCAACGGCTACGGGCACGGGGCCGTGGACTGCGCGTACGCCGCCCTCGAGGGCGGGGCGGGCAGCCTCGCCGTGGCGAGCGTGGAGGAGGCCGAGGAGCTCCGCCTGGGCGGGCTCACCGCGCGCATCCTCATCATGAGCCCGCTCGCCGGCGCGGGCTTCGAGCGCGCCCTCGCCTCGGGATGCGAGGTGGTGGTGGGTGATGCCGACGGCGTGCAGGGCATCACCGCGGTGGCCACGACCGACCGACCGGCACGCGTGCACGTGGAGGTGGACACCGGCATGGGTCGCCTCGGCGTGGTCCCCGACGATGCCATGGCCCTGGCCGAGGCCGCGGTGGCGGGCGGCGCGCAGGTGGTGGGCCTCATGACCCATTTCGCCACGGCCGATGAGACGGAGGGCCCGGAGGCGGGCTTCATGCGCGAGCAGCTGGTGCGGTTCCGCCAGCTGGTGCCGGGATTCCGCGAGCGCTTCCCGGGCATCCAGGTGCATGCTGCCAACAGCGCGGCCACGCTGCGCGACCCCGATGCGGCCTTCGACATGGTGCGATGCGGAATCGCGCTCTACGGCTGCTCGCCCTTCGGCGGCGACCCCTCCGACGACGACCTCGTGCCGGTGATGACCTGGCGCTCGCGCCTCGCCACCGTGAAGGCCTTCACCTCGCGCATGAGCGCCGGCTACGGGCGCACGTGGCGCGCGGCGCGCGGCACCTGGGTGGGCATCGTCCCCGTGGGCTACGCCGACGGCTTCTCGCGCGATCTCTCGAACAATGACGAGGTGCTGGTGGGCGGCCGGCGCGTGCCGGTGGTGGGCACCGTCTCCATGGACCTCATCGCCGTCGACCTGGGCCCCGAGGCGGACGAGCGCGGGGGCGAGGAGGTGGTGATCCTCGGCCGGCAGGGCACCGAGCGCATCACCGCGGAGGAGGTCGCGCGCCGCCGGTCGTCGATCTCGTACGAGGTCACGTGCGCCGTGAGCCCGCGCGTGGCGCGGATCACCACGGGGTGAGCGGCCGCATCGACGCCGACTCGCTCACCGCCCCGCTCGCGGCCCTCGAGGCGCCGGCGTGGGTGGTGGGGGGTGGCCTGCGCGACGCCCTGCTCGGACGGCCCGTGGCCGACCTCGACGTGGTCACCCAGGGCGATGCCGCGGCGGAGGCGGCCACGCTCGCGCGCGCGCACGGCGCCGCGCGGTTCCCGCTGTCGCGGGCCTTCGGCGCCTGGCGGGTGAGCGGGGGAGGGCTGGGCTGCCAGGTGGACATCATGCCGGTGCTGGGCGACGACCTCGACGACGACCTCTCGCGCCGTGACTTCACCATCAACGCGCTGGCCCTCGCCGTGGGCGGGGACGGACGGGTGATCGACCGCCACGGCGGGCTGGCCGATCTCCAGGCCGGGCGCATGGCGCTGGTGACGCCCGGCGCGCTGGCGGACGACCCCGTGCGCGTGCTGCGCCTCGCGCGCATCGCCGACGCCCTGGGGTTCGACGTGGACCCGGCGGCTGCCTCGGCCGCGCGCGCCACCGCACCCGCCCTGGCGCACGTGCCCGGTGAGCGCGCCATGGAGGAGTTCGCGCGCATCATCACGGCGGCCGACCCGGGCCGGGCCATCCGCTCGCTCGATGCGCTGGGCGGCCTGGGCGGCCTCGTCCCCGAGCTGGACGACTGCCGGGGGGTTGACCAGAGCGAGTACCACCACCTCGACGTGCTCGGGCACACCTTCGAGGTGCTCGACAACGTGGTGGCCATTGAGCGCGATCCCGAGGCGGTGTTCCGCGGTGACGCCCCCGTCGTGGCCGCGTCGCTCGCGCAGCCACTCGCCGATGACCTCACCCGTGGCGAGGCGCTGCGCCTCACCGCGCTGCTGCACGACATGGCCAAGGCCGAGACGCGTGGGGTGATGGACACCGGCCGCATCACCTTCATCGGGCACGACCGCCGCGGCGCGCACATGGCCGATGCCTGGTTCCGGCGCATGAGGACATCCAACCGCCTGCGCGAGTTCGTGGTGCATGGCGTGCGCGATCACCTGGTGCTGGGCTTCATGGTGCACCGGCAGCCGCTCACGCTGGTGCAGTACGACCGCTACCTCAGGCGCGTGGCACCCGACCCGGTGGAGGCCATCGTGCTGTCGGTGGCCGACCGCATCGCCACCGACGGCCCGCGCACCACACCCATCCAGATCACGCGCCACCTCGCGCTGGCCCGCGACATGCTCGCCGCCCATGTGGCCATCGAGGCCATGGAGCCCATACGCCCGCCGCTCGACGGGGCCGAGCTCGCCACCGTGCTCGGGCGCCAGCCCGGGCCATGGCTGGCGGATCTCCTCGTCGCCACGCGCGAAGAGCAGCTGATGGGTCGCGTGCACGATGTGCCCACCGCTGAGCGGTTCGCGCGCGCGTGGGTGTTGGACCACCTCCCACCTGCCTAGGCGCGGCCGCGCGCCGCGGTGCCGTGGCCACTCGCCTTGTCCTCGGCCCGGGTAATGGCCCGTAGGAGCACCGTGCCGACCGCGCGCGGGTCTATGGTGGCGCCGTGGGAATCAACCTGACGAAGATCTACACGCGGCAGGGTGACGCGGGCGATACCCGCCTCGGCGACATGACGCTGGTACGCAAGGACCACCTGCGCGTGAACGCCTACGGCGAGGTGGACGAGCTCAACGCCCAGGTGGGCGTGGTGCGCCTCTCCGAGCTTCCCGCGGGGTGGGACGAGCGCCTGGGCCAGGTGCAGAACGATCTCTTCGACGTCGGCGCCGACCTCGCGGTGCCGGTGGATCCCGAGGCGGAGGACCAGCGCCTGCGCATCGCGCCCGAGCGCATCTCCTGGCTCGAGAAGTGGTGCGACGAGGTGAACGACGACCTGGCGCCCCTCACCAGCTTCGTGCTGCCGGGCGGCACCCCGGCTGCCGCCCAGCTGCATGTGGCCCGCACGGTGTGCCGGCGCGCCGAGCGCGCGGTGGTGATGCTGGCCGACCACGAGCCCACGGGCGCGGTTGGCGAGAACGTCATCGCCTACCTCAACCGGCTCTCCGACCTCTTCTTCATCCTCGCCCGCGGCGCCAACAAGGCCGCCGGCGAGCCGGACGTGCTCTGGGTTCCCGGGGGCGGCGCCCCGGCCTAGGCATCAGGCGTCGGCGGCTTCCCCGGCCCCGCTGCTGCCCACCCACGCGGGGTCACGGCGGTTCCACGTGCGGGCGAGGATCACCCCGCCGATCACCACGAGGATGAGCGAGATGATCTGGGCGGTGGTGAGCCCCGCCAGCACCACCGGCGTGGCGCGCACGAACTCCACCAGGAAGCGCTCGATGCCGATGAGCACGAGGTACAGGCCGAACAGCGACCAGGGCGCGGTGAGGCGGCCGCGCATGCGCCAGAGCACCCAGAAGATCACCAGCGCGGCGATGGTCTCGTACACCGGGGTGGGGTGGACTGCCACGGTCGTGGGCACCGTGCCGTCGGGGTACGACATGCCCCATGGGAGGGACGTCGCATCGCCGTAGTCGCCATCGCCCGCCAACTGGCAGCCGATGCGCCCGATGGCGTAGCCGATGGCCAGCGGCGCGGCCACCATGTTGGCGAGCAGCCCCAGTGGCACATGCCTCCAGAGCGACACCAGGATCACCGCGATGAAGCCGCCGGCCACCCCGCCGTACCAGACCAGCCCGGCACCCGAGAACAGGCCCTCGCCGGGCTCGCCCCAGTGCTCGACGACGTAGTAGATGCGCGCCCCGAGGAATCCCCCGATGCCGGCGGCGAGCGCCACCTCGATGCTGAACGACGGGTCGAGCCCGCGCTGGCGGAGGTCGATCGCCAGGAAGATCGCCGCCACCACGATGGCCAGCGCGGCCATGAGGCCGAACGAGTAGAAGGTGAAGGGCCCGACGGACCCGAGCTCGGGAAGCACGCCCCGATCCTCTCACGTTTGCCGGGTGGACAGCCCCTGCCGAGGGCCGCTCCGGTGCCTAGGGCCTGACGGCCCCCACGTAGTTGCCCGAGCGGCTGGCCATGGATGCCACGCGCACCACGTCGCCGGTGTGCGGGGCGTGCACGAAGTTGCCGCCGCCGATGTAGATGCCCATGTGGCCGAGGCCGCTGAAGAACACCAGGTCACCGGGCTGCAGCTGCTCGTAGGGCACCTGCGGGAACTGGCCCCAGATGGCGTACGTGTAGTGCGGCACGCTCTTGCCGATCTGGCGGTAGGCGTAGGTGGCGAGCCCCGAGCAGTCGAAGCCCGAGGGCGACTCGCCGCCCCACACGTAGGGCACGCCCTGGAAGGTCAGCGCGATGCGCGCGGCCTCGGCGTTGCCGGCGCCGTCCGGCAGCGGCCCGTTGAAGGGCGTGTAGCCGGATGACGCCATCGAGCGCGCCTGGGCGGCGCGGCGCGCCTGCTCGTCGGCGATTGCCTGGCGCAGGTCGGCGCGGGCGTTCTCGAGCAGCTGCTGGCGCTCGGCGAGGATCGCCTGCACGCGCTCCTTCTCGGCCTCGGCCTTGCGCACCTCCACCTTGGCCGACTCGCGATCCTTCGCGAGCTCCACGCGCACGCGGATGGTGCGGTCGCGGAAGCGGCGCACCTTGCCCACCACGTGGGCGTCCTCGGTGCCGGCGCGCTCGATGCCCTCGAGCTCGCCGACGGCATCGGTGAGGCTGCCGCTCGACACCAGCACCTCCACGAGGTTGGGCTCGGGGCGGCGGTAGAGGGCGTCGATGCGGTCGCCGAGGATGCGCTGCGATGCGTGGAGGTCCGCGATGGCCCGCTCGAGCACCTTCTGGTTCTTGACCAGGCGCTCCTTGATGACCGACAGGCGCCACCGCGCGCCGTTGTAGCGCTCGGCCGCCACCTCCACGCGCTCGCCGATCTGCTCGAGCTTGGCCTGGAGGGCGCGTACCTCGCGCTTCTTCGCCGAGACGGAGGCGGGATCGGCCAACGCGGGTGTGCTTCCGATGCCGGTTGCCAGCGCGCCCGCGGCGACGAGCACCGCGCAGGCGCGGCGCAGGGATGTGGCGTGTGAGGGCCGCACGACCTCCGACCCTTTCACGAATCGTGCGCGAGCAGGGAAATCGCGGTTGCAGGTGACACCTCGGCGCATTGCGCGTTGACCCCGTCCGGGCCGACGGCCACAATCGGCACGTGCTCAGGCGGCGGAAATCCCTGCTTGCGGGCGCTATCGCGCTCGCCGGCGTCGGCGGAATGGCCGCGGCGTCCACTGCGGTGGCGCCCGGTGCCGTCGATCCGTCCGCGAAGGCCGTGGGGGCGATCCTGCCGGGGGGCGGCATCGCGTCGGCAACGGCCGGTCCCAGATTTCCCACGCGCACGGCATCGGAACGTCCATCCGGCCCCGTGGCCACCGGTGGCACGGTGTCGGTGCGCGCGGCCGCGGGTCCGCGCGGGCAGGGCCAGCTGGCCGCCGCCACCGCCGATGCCAGCGGCGTCTCGCTGCTCGGTGGACGCGTGGTCATCAACTCCATGCGCCTGGGCGTGCGGTCGGATACCGCCGGCGCCACCACCACGGCGGGGGTCACCGAGTGGGCGGCCGACATCACCGTGCTCGGCCAGCCCGTGGATGAGGCCCCGGGCGCCCAGGTGGACATCCCCGGGGTGGGCACCATGGTGATGATGGAGCGGCTGGTCACCGGCGGGGCCGTTGCCGCGAACGGGGTGCGCATCGAGGTGAGTGACCCGGCCAGCGGCCTGGCGCCCGGCACGCAGGTGGTGGTGGGGCGGGTGGAGGCCACCACCGGCGGCGCGGTGCCCGATTCGCCGTCGCCCGATCCCGGCAGCGCACCCTCGGCGCCGGGCGCGGCCACGCCGTCGGCAGATGGCATCACCGCCGCTCCCGTGCAGGGCAGCCCGCTTCCCACCGCGCCCGCGGCGCCCGCCACGGGCGGTACAGGCGCGGGCACCACCGTCGGCACGTCCGGATATGGCACGTCCGGCTATGGCGCGGCGGGCATGGCGCCGGTGGCGCCCAGCCTGGGGCTGCCGCGACGCGACCCGGGCACGGCGATGGGCGTGGCCACCACGCAGGGCTATGCCTTCCCCGTGCTGGGTGACGGCGTGGGCTTCGGCGACGACTACGGGGACCCGCGCGCGGGCACCGGCTGGCACCACGGCACCGATCTCTTCGCGCCCATGGGAACCCCCATCGTGGCCGTGGCCGACGGCACGCTGTCGAAGGTGGGGGTGAACAACCTCGGCGGCAACCGCCTGTGGCTCACCGACGATGCCGGCAACGCCTTCTACTACGCGCACCTCTCGGCCTACGCGCCCGGCACCGCCGACGGCGTGCGCGTGCGCGCCGGCCAGGTGATCGCCTTCCTCGGCAACACCGGCCAGGCCATCACCACCCCGCCGCACCTGCACTTCGAGATCCACCCGGGCGGCGGCGACAGCGTGAACCCCTACCCCTACCTGGTGGCGTGGCAGCGCAATGCGCCGGTGCCGCAGGCCTTCGTGGCGGCCACGCAGGCCACCGGCCACGTGCCCGCTGCGGGTGCGCTGCTGCTGGGTGCCGACCCCATCGACGACTCCCCCGGGCAGGCATCGCCCGACGGCGTGGCGGTGCCCGTCAGGTAGCTGCGCCGGGGGCGGGGTCGCCCGGGGGCGTGACGACCCGGATCGTCCGGGGGGCCCCGCGGGCGAGGCGGCGGTCGAGCGTGACCAGGGGCTCATCGATGGCCTCGGCCAGCGCGAGGTAGCCGGCGTCATAGGCGGCGACCGCCTCGCTCAGTTGGAGCGTCCTGCCGAGCAGGCCGTGCAGGGGGAAGCGGTCGATGGGCAGGTCGTCGATGAGCCGCACCGCGTCGGAGGCGCGCTCGCGCGTGATGACGCCCCCGCGCACGAGTCCGGTGAGGGCTGCCACGGCCTCGGAGTCGGCCAGGTGCAGGGTGCACGCCCCGTCGATCCACCCTGCTACCCAGGCCGCGTGCGGCCCGCGCCTCACGAGCTCCACCAGGGCGGAGGAATCGAGGACGCTCACGCCGCGCGACGGGCCCGGCGCACCAGCTCATCCGATGGCCAGGGCGAGGCGATGGGCTCGGTCTCCTGCAGCCGTGCGAGCCATTCATCCACCGACGGCCGCGCTGCCATGCGGGCGAGTTCGCCGCGCAGGTACTCCGACAGGCTCATGCCCTGGGCCTGGGCGCGTGCGGTGAGTACCCCGTGGACATCGTCGGCGACGTCGCGCACCTGGATGATCCGTGCCATAGGTCCACGGTAGCATGCAGTCTGCACCCACTCGCGCACGGCCATGACGCCATGCGCGCGAGGGCGTGCCGGGCGCGACCTAGATGGTCGCTTCGCCGCGCCGGCCGCGGCGCGGACGCACCACCGAGTTGAGTTGCTCCTCGGTGAAGGGGCCCACCGCCACGCCGTCGGCGGCGAAGCGGTAGAGGGCCACGGCCAGCACCTGCGACAGCGTGGCCGAGAGGATCGACCCCACGAGGATCGCCAGGGCGCCGATGGTGACGAGCGCGATTCCCGCGGCGCCGGGCAGCAGGGCGATGCCGAAGAACACCGCGACGATGCCGGGGAGGATTCCGAATAGCGCCACCACCCCGGTGGTGACGCCCAGGCCCACCACCTGCTGGCCCCAGCGCTGGCGGAACAGGCCCGAGGATCGCTTGAGCGTCTGCCAGGGCCCGGTGCCCTCGAAGGTGATGACCGGCACGGCGAGGAAGGTCACCAGCGCCCACGCGAGGCCGCCGAGCGCGGCGACGATGGATCCGCCCACGCCCTGGAAGCGCGCCTCGATGGCCCGGATGATGAGGTTGACCGTGGTGGTGACGGCCGCCCAGCCGGCGATCTGCGGAATGCGGTGCCGGGCCGCGGCGATGCCCTCGCGCACGGTGGTGTCCTCGCCCTGCAGCGACCGGTTGGCGCACGCGGCGAGTGCCACCGAGAAGAAGATGCCCACGAATGCCGCGAGATACGCGGCGATGACGAACAGCACGATCGCCAGCACCAGCATTCCGGTGCTCGCGGAATCGTCCGCCGCCAGGAACAGCCCGGGGATCACGAACGCGGCCGTCAGCGCGGTGGCGGAGATCGCACCCAGCACCGGGAAGGCCGCCAGCGACTTGTCCGACACGATCGTGCGCCAGCTGATGCCGGCGAGCTCGAGCCCCTGGCGGAAGCGGCTCAGCTCACACCCCGAAGGAGTCGCCGCACGAGCAGGTGCTCGTGGCGTTGGGGTTCTTGATGACGAACCCGCGACGCATGAGTGATGTGGTGTAGTCGATGATGGAGCCGCTCACGTAGATGGCGCTCTTGAGGTCGAGGAACACCGTGACGCCGTTGCTGGTGATCTCGCGCTCCGACGGCTCGGCCACCGTGCCCTCGGGCACGAGGTCGATGGAGTACTCGAGCCCCGAGCACCCGCCCGCGTGGATGCGCAGGCGCACCGCGTGGGCCATGCCCTCGCGATCGGCGCACTCGCGGATGTAGGCGGCCGCGGCGTCGGTGACCTCCAGGCCGGCGCCGGCGCCCTGGTGCTGGGCCTCGCGGGCCGCGCGGGCGCGCTCGCGCGCGGCGGCCTTCTTCTCCTCGAGGGTGAGGGGGCGGTCCGGCGCCTGGGCTGCCGACTCAGCCATATCCCATGACCTTCATCATGAGCTTGCCGTCGTCGGTCATCTTGTCGGGGCCCCACGGGGGGTCCCACACCCAGTTGACGTCCACCGAGGTGACGCCGTCAAGCGGCTCCACGAACTTGCGCACGTCGGCGATGATCTGCTCGGTGAGCGGGCAGCCCATCGAGGTGAGGGTCATGTCGAGGTCCACCTTGCCGGTGGACTCATCGAGGCGCACCTCGTAGAGCAGGCCGAGATCCACCACGTTGATGCCGAGCTCGGGGTCGTCCACCTGCTTCATGGCCTCGCGGATGTCGTCCTGGTTCACCATGGTCATCCTCCCGTCGCGACGGTTTCACGATAGTCGGCGATGCAGTCGCGCAGCGCGAGCCAGGACAGCAGCGCGCACTTCACGCGCACGGGGTACTTGGCCACGCCCTCGAGCGCCACGGCGTCGCCGAGAAGGTCCTCGTCCGGCTCCGCCTCGCCATGCATCATCAGGCGGAAGTGCTCCACGAGCTCCAGGGCATCGTCGAGCTCCTTGCCCTGGGCCACCTCGGTGAGCATCGACGCCGCGGCCTGCGAGATGGAGCAGCCGTCGCCGTCGGCCTTGATGTCGGCGATCCGGCCGTCCACCACGAGGATGTCCAGGTAGCACTCGTCGCCGCACACCGGATTGTGCTCGTGCACCGATGCCGACGCGCCCTCGATGCGGCCACGCCCGCGGCGGTTGCGGTAGTGATCGAGGATCAGCTGCTGGTAGAGGTCGTCGAGTCCGCCCATCAGGCCGCTCCGAACCACTCCCGGCACTCGATGAGCGCGTCGCGCAGCGCCAGGATGTCGTCGGTGGTGGTGTAGAGGTAGGCGCTGGCGCGCGCGGTGCTCTGCACCCCCAGATGACGCATGAGGGGCTTGGTGCAGTGGTGGCCGGCACGCACGCATACGCCCTTGCTGTCGAGGAACTGCCCGATGTCGTGCGGGTGCACGCCGTCGAGGCTGAAGCTCACCGACGCGCCGCGGCGCTCGACATCGCGCGGGCCGAACACGGTGAGGCCCGGCACCTCGTCAAGCGCGTCGAGCATCTGCCGTGCGGTGGTCTTCTCGTGGGCGCGGATGGTGTCCATGCCGATGCCCTCGAGGAATGTCACGGCCTCGCCCAGGCCCACGGCCTCGGCGATCGGCGGCGTGCCGGCCTCGAACTTCCATGGGATGTCGTTCCAGGAGGATCCCTCGGTGGTGACGTCGGAGATCATCTCGCCGCCTCCCAGGAAGGGCTCCATGGCCTCGAGCCGCCCGGGCGCGGCGGCCAGCACCCCGATGCCGGTGGGCCCGCACATCTTGTGGCCGGTGAAGGCGAGGAAGTCGCTGCCGATGGCCGCGGCGTCCACGGGCATGTGGGGCACGCTCTGCGTGGCGTCCACCATGGTGAGGGCGCCGGCCTCATGCGCCATCGCCACGATCTCCTCCACCGGGTTGATGGTGCCGAGCGTGTTCGACACGTGCACCACCGCCACCATGCGGGTTCGGGGGCCGATCATCTCGTGCATGGCATCCATGTCGAGCTCGCCGCCCGGGGTGACCGGGCAGAAGCGCACCGTCGCCCCGGTGATGCCCGCCACGATCTGCCACGGAACGGTGTTGGAGTGGTGCTCCATGAGCGTGACCAGCACCTCGTCGCCCTCGCGCAGCTCGCGGATGCCCCACGCCCACGCGACGAGGTTGATGGCCTCGGTGGCGTTCTTGGTGAACACGGTGGCCTCGCGCGGATGGTTCACCAGGCGGGCCACGGCGTCGCGACCGGCCTCGAACCGCTCGGTGGCCTCCGCCGCCATCTCGTACACGCCCCGGTGCACGTTGGCGTTGGTCTCCCGGTAGTAGGCGTCCATGGCGTCGAGAACCCGCTGGGGCTTCTGCGACGTGGCCGCCGAGTCGAGGTAGTGCACCTCGCCCCCGCCGGGGCGGGGTGAGGCCAGGATGGGGAACTCCGCGCGAAGAGCCTGCGCGTCGAGCGTGTGCTGTGCGGAGCTCCCCATGCGGCGCCTAGCGGGGCGCCGCGGCCGGCTCGGCCGACCCGAAGCCCACGTAGCCCTCGGCCTCGAGCTGCTCGGCCAGCTCCGGACCGCCGGTCTTGGCGATGCGGCCCTCGTACATCACGTGCACCACGTCGGGCGTGATGTAGTTCAGGATGCGCGTGTAGTGGGTGATGATGAGCACGCCGAGGTCGGGACCGCGCTGGGCGTTGACCCCCTCCGACACGATGCGCAGGGCGTCCACGTCGAGGCCCGAGTCGGTCTCGTCGAGCACGGCGAACTTGGGCTCGAGCAGCGCCATCTGCAGGATCTCGTGGCGCTTCTTCTCGCCTCCCGAGAAGCCCTCGTTCAGGTAGCGGTCGGCGAACGACGGGTCGAACTGCAGCAGCTCGCTCTTCTCCTTGAAGAGCTTGGCGAACTCGCGCACCGGGATCTCCTCGCCGCGCGTGGCGTTCACGGCGCTGCGCAGGAAGTTCATCACCGACACCCCGGGCACCTCGACCGGGTACTGCATGGCGAGGAACAGGCCCGCCTGGGCGCGCTCGTCGGCCTCCATCTCGGCGAGGTCCTTGCCATCGAAGAACACCGAGCCCCCGGTGATCTCGTAGCGCGGGTGGCCGGCCAGGGCGTAGGCCAGCGTGCTCTTGCCGGAGCCGTTGGGGCCCATGAGCGCGTGCACCTCGCCCTGCGGCACCTCGAGGTTCACGCCCTTGAGGATCGGTTTGTCCTCGACGGCCACCTCGAGGCCCTCGATCTTCAGGATGGGGTCAGCCACGGAAGCGGTTCTCCTTCGTCATGACGGGGTGTCGAACGGATGCGGGATGTTGGGAACGGGGTCGATGAACACGCGCCCGTCGCGAACCTCCACCGGGAAGACCGGCAGCGACGCGGTGGCAGGCGGCGTGAGCGCGGCCCCATCGGAAAGGCGGAAGTACGCGCCGTGCCTGGGGCACTCGACGCGGTCCATCTCGGGGTCGAGCCAGCCGGCCGAGAGCGACGCCATGCCGTGCGTGCAGGTGTCGTGCACGGCCTGGAAGGTGCCGTCCACGTTGGCGAGGCAGATGGGCTGCCCCTCGACCTCCACGCGCACCATCGTGCCCGGCGGCACGTCGCCGGCCGGAAGGACGTCGACCATGCTCATCGCACCTTCGCGCGCGCGGCCTCGGCGAGCTCGTCGCGGAGCTCGTCGAAGGAGATCTCGTCGAGGACCTCCTGGAAGAAGCCGTAGACGATCTGGTGCTTGGCCTCGAGCTTCGGCACGCCGCGGCTCATGAGGTAGAAGAGGTGCTCGTCGTCCACCCGGCCCACCGCGCCGGCGTGCGAGCACTTCACCTCGGCCGTCTCGATCTCGAGGAACGGGATGGTGTCGGCGCGCGCTCCCTCGTTGAGGATGAGGTTGCGGTTGGTCTGGTAGGCGTCGGTGCCCGGTGCGCCGGGCGGCACCACCAGGTTGCCGAAGAACACCGTGTGGGCGGTGTCCTGGATGGCGCCCTTGTAGAGCAGGTTCGAGTAGGCCTGCGGCGCCTCGTGGCGCGATACCACCCGGTGCTCGAAGTGCTGCGAGCCGGTGGCGAAGTACAGGCCGAGCGCGCGGGCATCAGCGCCCGATCCGCGGCAGTACATGGTGGGCTCCACGCGCACGATGTCACCGCCGAGGGTCACGTTCACCGAGCGCACGCGGGCATCCTTGCCGGCGGCGGCGCGGATGGTGGCCTGGTGCCGCACGCCGCGGCCCCAGCCGATGTACGACACGTGCTCGAGCTCGCCGCCGTCGGCCACGAACATCTCCACGACCGTGGACGCGTGCACGGCGCCATCGAGGTCGGGCGAGAGGTAGCGGTCGATCACCGTGGCCTTCGCGCCCTCCTCCACGATCACCAGCGTGCGGCCGAACACCCTGCCCTCGGCGCCGGTGGCGGTGAGCACGGTCTCCACGGGCAGCTCCACCTCGACCCCGCGTGGCACGTACACGAACGTGCCGGCGTCCCAGCTGGCGGCATTGAGCGCGCCGGGGCGGTCGTCGAAGCCGGCCAGCGAGTAGAGGCGGTCACGCACGAGGTCCTCATGCGCGGC
>JAGWYY010000124.1 GCA_018969105.1 Acidobacteriota bacterium
CTCTCGGCCGGGGCCTTCGTGGCGTCGTTCGTGGGCACCATGCTCATGTTCCTCATCCCCGTCACGCTGCTCGGCACGGTGTCGCCATGGGCCATCCGCCTGTCGGTGAAGGACGTCGAGACCGCCGGGTCGGTGGCCGGGCGGCTCTACGCCATCTCCACGGTCGGGAGCATCCTCGGCACGTTCCTGCCGGTGCTGGTGCTCATCCCGGCCATCGGCACGCGGGCCACGCTCATCCTCATCGCGGCCGTGCTGGCCCTCGCCGCCGTGCCACTGCTGGGTGCCAGGGCCATCGCCGCGCCGGTGGTGCTGCTGGCCATGCTCAGCCTGCCGCTCGGCGCGATCAAGGAGGAGCCCGGCGAGACCGTGCTGTTCGAGGCGGAGTCGCCATACCAGTACGTGCAGGTGACCGAAGCGCCGGATGGCGAGCGGATCCTGCGCCTGAACGAGGGGTGGGCCCTGCACTCGGTGGTGCCCGCCGGCGGCGGGGCGCTCACCGGCGGCTACTGGGACGCCTTCCTCACCCTGCCGCTGCTCACGCGCAACCCCGACGCCCGCATCGCGATCCTCGGGAACGCCGGCGGCACCACGGCCCGCGCGTTCCGCCTCACGTGGCCGGGAGTGCACGTGGACGGCGTGGAGATCGACCCGGTGGTCACCGAGGCCGGCAACCGGTACCTCGACATGGCCGGGCCCAACCTCACCACCCACGAGGCCGACGCCCGCTTCTGGCTGGCGGGGGCGCGCGGGCCGTTCGACGCCATCATCGTCGACGCCTACCGCCAGCCGTACATCCCCTTCCACCTGTCGACGGTGGAGTTCTTCCAGCAGGTGAGCGACCGCCTCACCCCGCACGGCGTGGTGGCGATCAACGTGGGCACCCCGCCCGACCAGACCGAGGTGGTGGACCGCATCGCGGCGACCATGCGGGGGGTGTTCCCCGCGGTGCTCTCGGCCCGCTACGGGAAGTTCAACAGCGTGGTGCTGGGCTTCAAGGACGCCGCCGACGCCGCCGACGCCCGTGCCCGGCTGGCCACGGCCCAGGGCGACCCCGCCGTGGCCGCGCGCATGCTCTCCCCCCTTCTCACCGACGTGCCGGCGGGCGGCGAGGTGTTCACCGACGACCTGGCGCCCGTGGAGCAGATGACCGACGGGGCGATCCTCGACTACCTGAACGAGGGGGCGCCGGGGGCATAGGGCGCGGGGTAGCCTGCCGCCATGGACATCACCCGCATCGCCATCGTTCACATCCCCGTCGCCGACCAGGAGCGGTCACTCGCCTTCTACCGCGACGTGCTGGGCATGCAGGTGGCCACCGACCAGTTGGTGATGCCCGGGATGCGGTGGCTGCAGATGCGCCCCCGGGTTCCCGGCGCCAATCTCGTGCTGGCCGACTGGGAGGGCATCGCCGCCCCGGGATCGGTGCAGGGGCTCATCATGCAGGTGGACGATGCCCGCGCGGCAGCCGATCACCTCCGCGCGCAGGGCATCACCCCCGCCCGCGAGGACCTCGGCACGCCATTCGGCGACTTCGTGGAGGTCGCCGACCCCGACGGCAACCGCCTGGCGCTGTGGCAGCCCGCTCCCGGCATGGATATCGCCTCGATCGATCCCGGTTGATCCCGATGTTTCGGCGGTGCGACACTGCTCCCGTCGCGTGCCACTGCCCATCGCCCGCGACCTAGCCTTCCATTCATGGCTGAGAGGTTGACGCCGACCGTTCTGGTTCCCGTGTCATGCATCGACCGGGCACTTGAGTTCTATCGCGACTGCCTGGCCTTCAGCATCAGTCACGACGCGGGCGCGACCCAGGGGCCGAACCGGACCGTGACGCTGCTGGCCCCGGGCGGTGTCCTGCGCATCCGGCTGCAGATCGGCAGTGCTGAGCAGCCCGCGGGGTCTCTCCGAGAGGCCGTGCTGCCCGTTCGAGACCTTGCGCGCACGCTCGGGTGCCTCCGTTGGGGCGGCGTCGTCGAGCACTGGGTCGACCCTGATGCCCCTGGTGGTGCGGCGGCGCTCTTCGCGGATCGAGACGGCAACATCTGGACCCTCTGGCAGCCCGAGCTCGACGCGATGAGCGCTGCCGCCTAGGAGTGCAGGCGCCTACTGCCAGCGCGCCCTGAGGCCCGTGGGTGCCACGCGCTCCACGCGCACCTGGGCGTCCACAGCCTTCGCCGCAAGCACCTCGCGGGCGGCGGCGGCCACATCAGATGCGCCGTCGGTCGTCACCCACATGAGCATGCTGGGTCCTGATCCGGACACCGTCACGCCCAGCAGGCCGGGGGCGTCGATGGCCTTGAGGTCGTCGAGGCCGGGGCAGAGCGGGCCGCGGTAGGGCTCGTGCAGGCGGTCCTCGAGGAACTCGGGGATCTCATCCACCCAGCCGCGCTCGAGGGTGAGCAGCAGGCCGGCCGTGGCCGAGATGGAGTGTGCGGCGGTGCTCACCGACACTTCGGCGGGCATCGACCCGCGGGCCTCGTCGGTGCTGACGCGCGACGAGGGGATGACCACCACCAGCGCGAGGCCATCGGGCGGCTCCACGCGCAGGGCCCGGGGGCCCGGCACCAGGGCGGTGATGCCGCCGTCGAGGCAGGCGGCGGCGTTGTCGCCGTGGCCCTCGAGCTCGATGGCACGGGCGAGGATGTCCGAGGGCGCCCAGCGCAGGTCGCCCAGTGCGTTGGCAGCGGCGAGGCCGGCGCAGGTGGCCGCGGCCGACGACCCCAGCCCGCGCCCGAACGGGATGCGGTTGCGGCAGGTGATCTCCAGGCCGTCGAGGTCGGGCAGCCCCATGAGCATGGCCCGGCAGAGCAGGTTGCCCTCATCCTCGGGCACCTCCCCCGCCCCCTCGCCCTCCACGTGCACCTCGAGCGGGCCGGGCCGGCGGCGGATGATCACCTCGTTCGCCAGGTCGAGCGCGAGGGCCAGCACGTCGAAGCCCGGGCCCAGGTTGGCCGAGGTGGCCGGTGCGGTGATGGTGAGCGCGGTGGGCTCAGTCGCCATAGAGCGCCTTCTCGGCGGCGGCGTAGTCGGCCGGGATCTCGATCACTCCGCCGCTCTGGGCGATGGCCGTGTCGGGGTCCTTCAGGCCGTTGCCGGTGAGCACGCACACCACGCGCTCGCCGGTGGTGAACCTGCCGGCGGCGTGCGCCTTGATGAGCCCGGCCACGCTCGACGCCGACGACGGCTCGCAGAACACGCCCTCGCTCGAGGCCAGCATGCGGTAGGCCGCGAGGATCTCCTCGTCGGTCACGCTGTCCACGCCCCCGCCCGAGTCGGTCATGGCCGCCATGGCCTGCTCGCCGCGCACGGGGTTGCCGATGCGGATGGCCGTGGCGATGGTCTCGGGAGAGGCGACCACCTCGCCGCGCACCAGGGGGGCCGAGCCCTCGGCCTGGAAGCCCATCATGCGCGGAAGGCGCGACGAGCGACCGGCCTCGTGGTACTCGCCGAAGCCCATCCAGTAGGCCGAGATGTTGCCGGCGTTGCCCACGGGGATGCACAGCACGTCGGGCGCGTCGCCAAGGGCGTCGCACACCTCGAACGCGGCGGTCTTCTGCCCCTCGAGCCGGAAGGGGTTGAGCGAGTTGACGAGCGCGATGGGGTGGTTCTCCGACAGCTCGCGCACGATGCGCAGGGCATCGTCGAAGTTGCCGTCCACCGCCAGCACCCTGGCGCCGTAGATGAGCGCCTGGGCCAGCTTGCCGAGGGCGATCTTGCCGCCGGGGATGATGACCGCGCAGGTGAGGCCCGCGCGCGCGGCGTACGCGGCGGCGGCCGCCGAGGTGTTGCCCGTGCTCGCGCAGATCACCGCGGTGGCGCCCTCCTCCACCGCCTTGCTCATGGCGAAGCACATGCCGCGGTCCTTGAACGACCCGGTGGGGTTGAGCCCCTCGAGCTTCACGTGCACGTCGAGCTCGAGGCACTCCGACAGCTTGTCGAGGCGCACGAGCGGGGTGGCGCCCTCACCCATGCTGATCACGGGCGTGGCGCCGGTCATGGGCAGGAACTCGCGGTAGCGCTCGATGAGCGGCGTGCCGCGAAGGGCCGAGGAGGTCATCGCGGCGCCTCGCCGCTCCCGACCACCGCGATGAGCACCGGGGCGGCGGTGACCTCCGGCATCTCGGCCAGGCGGCCGATGGCCTCGGCCACCTGTGCCTCGGGGCTGCGGTGCAGGATCATCACCAGGCGCGCGCTGTCGCCCTCGCCGCGCTGCAGCACGGTGAGGATCGACACGCCGCTCTCGCCGAGCACCGACGACACCCGGGCCAGCACGCCGGGCTCGTCGGCCACCTCGAGGCGCAGGTAGAAGGCGCTCTCCAGGGCGTCGTCGGCCGCCATGGGGCGCCCGGCGTCGGCCAGGGCGCCGCCGAGGAACGAGCCGGGGCGGCTCCCGAGTATCGAGAGCACGTCGCTCACCACGGCCGAGGCGGTCTCGGTGCCGCCGGCGCCGGGGCCCACGAGCATGATCTGCCGCACCATGCTGCTCTCGAGCAGCACCGCGTTGTCGGCGCCGCCGATGGCCGCCAGCGGATGGTCGGCCGGCACGAGCGCCGGGTGCACGCGCACCGACACCGCATCGTCCACCAGGCGGGCCACGCCGAGGAGCTTCATCACGAAGCCCAGCTCGGACGCGATGTCCACGTCCTCCGACTGCAGCGAATCGATGCCCGAGTACGGCACATCGTCGATGAGCACCCGGGTGTGGAAGGCGATCGAGCACAGGATCGCCATCTTGGCCGCGGCGTCCGCCCCGCCGACGTCCTCGGTGGGGTCGGCCTCGGCGTAGCCCAGGTCCTGCGCCTGCGCGAGGGCATCCGCATACGACATGCCGCTGCCCCGCATCTCGCTGAGGATGTAGTTGGTGGTGCCGTTCACGATGCCCATCACGGAATCGATCTCGGCGGCCAGCAGGCTCTCGCGCAGCACCTTGATCACCGGGATCG
>JAGWYY010000008.1 GCA_018969105.1 Acidobacteriota bacterium
CCCCGGCCGACATCCTGGCGGTGGCGGCTGCTCTCGACGATGCAGTCGGGGACGTCGGGGGCCCGATCACCGCCGGCGGCCTGGCGGCCCGCGGGAACGCGCCCATCCCCGGCGGTCGCTGAAGTCCACGCAGACGGGCCCCCTGCCCGGTTATGCTCTCCGCCGCCTTGGCGCCCGTCCGTGGAGCGCCGCAAACGATTTCCGAGGAGTTCCTGTGGCTGAGCGTCTTTTCTGGGAGGAGCTGGAGGCCGGCGACACCGCCGAGTCGCTGCGTCGTACCGTCACCGAGGCCGACGTCGTCAACTTCTGTGGCGTGTCGGGCGACTTCAACTGGTTCCACATCGATGACGTCGGCGCCAAGGATTCCGTCTTCGGCCAGCGCGTCGCCCACGGCATGCTGGTGACCTCCATCGCCACCGGCCTGCAGGTGGAGAAGATGGAGCCGAAGATCGCCACCGCCGCGTTCGTCGGGCTCGACTCCTGGCAGTTCCGCGCGCCGGTGTTCATCGGCGACACCATCCGCGTGAAGCGCACCATCGGCGAGAAGGCCGAGAACGAGAAGAACCCGAAGGCCGGTTGGTGCAAGTACGAGATCGAGGTCCTCAACCAGGAGGACAAGGTCGTGCAGCGCGGCGTCTGGAACATGCTGATCCAGCGCAAGGGCTGAGCCCCCCGGGGGGCACGTGGGGCGCTCCGCCGGGTGCGGAGGCCCTGCGCGAGGTGACTCAGGGGGCGTCCTTCGGGGCGCCCCCTGACGTTTCTGGCAGGGGTGGCGTGGGCGCACGTCGAACCACAGGGCATGGCTACCACCTCTCATTCCCTGACCGTCGCCGAGGCCGCTGAGGCCCTCGGCGTTTCCGAGCGCACCGTGTGGCGCTACCTGCGCTCCGGCCGCCTGCACGGCGAGACCGTCGGCCCCGTGGGCCAGCAGCGCACCCTCATCGAGGCCTCCGCCGTGGAGGCCATCCAGTCCGGTCGCGGCGGGCAGGAGTCCGCTGCCCTGCAGGCCGAGGTGGACCGCCTCTCCGACGAGGTCGCCGCGCTGCGCGCCGAGCGCGACCAGCTGCGCACCGCGCTTGCCGCGGCACGCGTGGAGATGGCCCGCCTGCGCAAGCCGGTGAGCTCCCGTGCCGGCGACATGGTGCTCGCGGGCCTCTCGCACCTGGCAACGCGCCGGGGAATGCGCCACGCGCACCGGTAGCCACCCCCGGTGACAGTCACCACTGCACGGCGGTGACTGTCACCGGGGTTCCGGCGCCCAACGCAGAAGGGCCCCGGTTTCCCGGGGCCCTTCGTCTGCCTGAGCGGTGTCGGCCGGGTGCTACAGGCCGAGCTCCTTGCTGATGATCAGCTGCTGGATCTCCGAGGTGCCCTCGGTGATCGAGGCCAGCTTGGCGTCGCGGTACATGCGCTCCACCGGGTACTCGGTGATGTAGCCGTACCCGCCGTGGATCTGCACGGCGTCACGGGTGACCTCGTCGGCGACCTCGGCCGAGAAGTACTTGGCCATCGAGGCCTCCTTCACGCACGGCTGGCCAGTCTCGTAGAGCCAGGCGGCCTTGTACGCGAGGGCCTTGGCGGCCTCCACCTTGGTGGCCATGGTGGCCAGCTTGAAGCGCAGCGCCTGGAACTTGCTGAGCGAGCGCCCGAAGGCCTCGCGCTCGTGGGCGTACTTGATCGCCTGCTCCAGGGCGGCCTCGGCGATGGCGGCGCTCTTCACGCCGTGCGAGACGCGGCCCGTGATGAGGGCCTCCATCAGGGCGCCGAAGGCACCCTCCTTGCCGCCGAGGAGGGTCTCCTCGCCGACCTCGCAGTCCTCGAACACCAGCTCGGCGGTGTCGGAGGAGCGGTGGCCCATCTTCTCGAGCTTGCGAGTGACCTCGAAGCCCGGCGTCTTGCTGTCGACGATGAACACCGAGATGCCCTCGCCGCGCTTGTCCTTGTCGGTGTACGCGGCGACGAGGCAGAAGTCGCAGATGGTGCCGTTCGTGATGAAGTTCTTGCGGCCGTTGAGCACGTAGCCGTTCGAGGTCTTCTTGGCGCTGGTGGCCAGGCCGGCCGCGTCGGAGCCCGTGTTGGGCTCGGTGATGGCGTACGCGCCGATGGTCTCGCCGGCGATGGCGTCGGGCAGGTACTTCGCGCGCTGCTCATCGGTGCCGAACTTGTAGATCGGGAACGACGCCAGGTCGGCGTGCGCGTTGACCGATGCGGTGATGCCGGCGCAGACCTTGGTCATCTCCTCGACGAAGATGCACTCGGTGATCTTGCCGGCGTCGATGCCGCCGTACTCCTCAGGGAACACGATGCCGAGAAGCCCGAGCTCACCGAGCTTGGGCATGATCTCGACGGGGAACTTCTCGTTCTTCTCGGACTCCTCGACGAGCGGGGCGATCTCCGCCTCGGCGAACTCGCGCACCATCGCGCGGATGTCCTCCTGCTCCTCGGTGAATGCGTAACTCAGCATGTGGGCTCCTGCCTCCGGGGTCGACTCGCTCAGGCCGGGGAATCGTAGAACGACCTGTAACGGATCTCACAAGGACAACGGTGGTTTTGCTCAGGAAGGGACAGGTGCCCCGGACGTCCCCGGACGCCCCTTCGCAGGCGGGCGTAGCCTTGCGTCATGGCGAATCCGTTCAGTCTCGAAGGGCGCGTGGTCATCGTGACGGGGGCCTCGCGCGGAATCGGCAAGGGAACGGCCATCGCCGTGTCCGAGTCGGGCGGGCATCCGGTGATGGTGGCGCGCACGGAATCCGACCTCCGCGAGATCGCGGCGTCGCTGCCCGGCCCCAGCACCGTGCTGGTGGGCGACGTGGCCGACCCGGCCCTTCCGGCCGCCGCAGTGGCCGCCGCCGAGGAGGCCGGCGGGCTGTGGGGCCTGGTGAACAACGCGGGCATCACGCCCTATTACCACCCCGCCACCGAGACCACCGACGAGGAGTGGCAGCACATACTCCAGGTGAACCTGCGCGCCTGCGCGGCGTTCGCGCGCGAGTCGGCAAAGGCGATGCAGGCGGGGGGCAAGGGCGGGCGCATCGTGAACCTGTCGTCCATCGCCGCGCTCTCGGGCCTGCCCAACCTGGTGGCCTACAACGCGGCGAAGGGCGCCCTCGACGCCATGACGCGCACCATGGCCGTGGAGCTCGGGCCCGAGGGCATCATGGTCAACTCCATCGCCCCCGGCACGATCGTCACCGAGATCGTCGAGGACCTCATGGAGCAGAACCCGGTGCTCCGCGAGAAGTTCGTGGCCAAGACCGCCATCGGACGCGTGGGGTCGGTGGCCGAGTCGGCCTGGCCGATCGTGTTCCTGCTGTCCGATGCGTCATCGTTCATGACGGGGCAGGTGATGGTGGTGGACGGCGGCCGGCTCGCGGCCGCCTGACCGGGGAGGACGGATGAGGGTCGTCATCGCAGGAGCAGGCACCGCGGGGTGCGTGCTGGCGTCGAGGCTCTCGGCCGACCCGGGCATCGAGGTGCTGCTGCTCGAGAGCGGCCCGCACTACCGCCCGGGCGAGTGGCCGCCCGAGCTCTCGCACGCCTTCCGCATCATCAAGGAGACCCACGACTGGGGCTTCACCGCGCAGGCCGGGGCCTCGCCGCGCGGCGTGCACGTGCCGCGCGGCCAGGTGGTGGGGGGCTCGTCGATCACCAACGCCACCATCGCCCTGCGCGGCCTGCCGGAGCACTACGACGAATGGGCCGAGTTCGTGCCCGGGCTCGACTGGCAGGCGATGCTGCCGTGGCTGCGGTTCATCGAGACCGACGAGCAGTTCGGATCCGAGCCCTACCACGGCGACCATGGGCCCATCCCCATCAACAGGTGGCCGCGCGACCAGTGGTACCCGCTGCTCGAGGGCTTCGCCGAGGCCGCGCTGGCCCGCGGCCATGCGTGGGTGGACGACCACAACGCGCCCGGCGCGGTGGGCGTGGGCCCGACCCCCTTCAACATGCGCGACGGCGTGCGGCAGACACCGGCCGACCTCTACCTCGACCCGGTGCTCGATCGGGACAACCTCGCGCTGGTCACCGGCGTGCGCGTGGACCGCCTGGTGCTCGACGGCACGCGCGCCACCGGCGTGGTGGTGATGGACGAGGCCACGGGCGAGCGCACCACGCACGAGGCCGACCACGTGATCCTCTGCCTCGGCACGTACCAGAGCCCGCCGGTGCTGCTGCGCTCCGGCGTGGGCCCGGCCGACGCCATCACCCCGCTGGGCATCCCGCTCGTGCACGAGCTCCCGGGCGTGGGCCGCGGCATGCAGGACCACCCGAAGATCTCCTACCGCTTCTGGGTCTCCACGGACATCCCGCAGTGGCCCCACCCGTGGATCCAGGTGCTGCTCACCTCGAAGGCCGAGGTGAACGGCGAGGAGCGGCTGTTCCAGGTGATGCCCTACGTGGGCTTCGTGGACGGTGGCCATCGCATCACCGAGCTCAACGTGCAGGTGGCCGACTCCCGCGGGCGCACGGGGCGCGTGGACATCCAGTCGACCAACCCCATGGATCAGCCGGTGCTTCGCATGGGCTGGCTCGAGGCCGCGGGCGACCGCGACCTGGCCGAGGCGGCCGGCCGCGAGCTGATGGCGGTGGCGCGCACCGCCCCGCTCGACGGCATGCTCGATCCATGGCCCAACCTCGATGATCCCGACCACGCGCTTCGCACGGTGGAGACCTTCCACCACCCCGTGGCAACGCTGCGCATGGGTCGCGACGACGAGCCCATGGCCGTCACCGACGGCCATGGGCGCATCCGTGGGCTCGAGGGGGCGTGGTGCATCGATGCCTCGGCCATTCCCCGCGTGCCGTCGGCGAATACCCACCTCGCCGTGATCGCCCTCGCCGAGAAGCTCGGCGCCGGGTTTCTCTCGATAACCGGGCATGCAGACGCGGCGGTGAGCCCCGCCTGAGGCCGTGGCCACCGCCCGATGCGGTAGCCCCCGGACAACGGGGTGGCGGCCACTCGCCGAAACGGGATCGGCATTTGCGGGGGCCGCACATGCATCATCCCCGGCTGCGATCGCCGCCACCCCGTTATACGGGGGCTACCTCCGTGCGGTCTGGGCGGCGCGCGGCACGGCGCACCGTGGGCTTCCCCGTCCGTACTTCGCTAGAAACTGCCGCACTTCCCCCGTTCGGAGACGGCATGAGCCCCCGAAGCCGCAGGCATGGCGTTTCCCCATCAGCCCTCCTCGCCGTGCTCGTCACCCCGCTGCTTGCCCCCGCCCCTTCCACGAGGAGCTCCATATGAATCGCCGTGCACGCCACGGGCTGGTCGTCGTAATCGCCATCTCGGCGTCCGCCGCGGCGGTGCCGGCGGCGTCCGTCGCTGGCTCTGCTGTCGAGCCGTTGGCCGATCAGGTGGTGGCGCTCGCCACCCCTGATGGCTTGCGTCCCGTGGTCACCGACGTGCTCGTGAGGTTCGACCCCGGCACGCCGGCGCGCAACCGGGCCCGCGTGCGGTCACGGGTGCTCGATGCAGCGGGGGCGGAGCCGCGAGAGGCGCGGCGGGTGGTGGGACTCCCGGGCGCATGGCGGGTCCCCGTGGACGAGGGTGCCACCCCGGCCGGCGTGGCCCGAAGGCTCGACGCCCGCAGCGATGTGAAGTGGGCCGTCCCCGACACGCCCGGGACGATCCAGGTCGTGCCGAATGACCCGCTCTTCGGCAACCTGTGGGGCCTCGGCAATACTGGTCAGCAGGTGCAGGCGTCCCCGCCCTTCACGGGCATCGCCGGGATCGACCTCGGGACCACCCGCGCCTGGGACACCACGCGAGGATCTGCGAACGTGTCGGTGGCGGTGCTCGACTCGGGCACCGTCCCCGACCACCCCGACCTCGTCGCCAACCTGCGCACGGCGAATGCTCGCAACTTCGTGCCGGGTGCCGACGGCATCGTCGACCCGGCCGCGATTGAGGACCCGAACAACCACGGGACGCATGTGGAGGGCACCATCGGCGCGGTGGGCAACAACGGCGTCGGCGTGACCGGCGTCGCGTGGACCGTTGGGATGACCACCGTGCGCGTCGGCGATTACCGGGGGATCATCCAGGGCGATACGTTCCTCGAGGGGTTGGCATACGCCAGCGGTCGGGCGCGGGTCGTGAATATCAGTCTCGGGATGCCGTCGGTGTTGATCGAGCCGGCTACCGATGTCATCAGGGCCCATCCGAACACCCTCTTCGTCGCCGCTGCCGGCAACGAGGACATGGACAACGATTCGAACCCCGTGGCCCCCTGCAACGTCCCGCTGCTCAACGTGCTGTGCGTGGCGGCGATCGATGCCAGTGGGGCCCTCGCGAGCTTCTCGAACTTCGGCGCGACGTCCGTTGATGTCGCCGCTCCGGGCGTCGCCATCCAGAGCACCGTGCCCAACTTCGGCACCGCCTTCGAGCCCGCGATCACGTCGGACGGACAGTCGCCGCCAAGGCCTGCGGGCTGGACCCAGACGCCCACGGAGACCCCGACGACGGGATGGACATGGCGGCAGACAGGCGGCGGAATGAGCTACGTGGACCTCGAGCAGGCCCCCGGGGCGGGGTCGGGACTGAAGGAGTGGACGATCGAGGCGC
This sequence comes from Acidobacteriota bacterium, assembly GCA_018969105.1. GTDB lineage: Bacteria > Actinomycetota > Thermoleophilia > Miltoncostaeales > Miltoncostaeaceae > SYFI01. Next base: position 6,569 of record JAGWYY010000008.1, read on the forward strand.
CGGGTACCTTCACCCCCGTCGGGCGTGCGTGCCGGATGGAGGCCATCGTCGCCCTCGACCTCAACCCGGCCAAGAGCCAGGCGATGGGGCTGCAGTACGCGGTCTCCGGTGATCCGGAATGGCATCTCGCTCCCGACAGCGCGGTGTCAAGGGATACCGACCAGAACTTCGTGGGATGGGGCGGTGACCTCTCCGCCATCGAAGGCGAGAGCGGGGTACGCCTCCGGGTGGTGGTCCAGTCCGAGAAGGGCGCCGGCGTCGGCCCGCTGAACGTGTCCGTTGCGAGGATGGCGGTCAAGTGCATCGTCCCCCAGGCAGCGGGTGGGGACTACGCGTTCCTCAGCGGAACCTCCATGGCAGCACCGCAGGTGTCCGGCGCCGCGGCCCTTCTGCTCTCGAAGAACCCCGGGCTCACGGCCGTTGAGTTGAAGCGGGCCCTCACCTCGACGGTGGTCCCCATGGCGGCGCTCACGGGCAAGGTCGTGACCGGCGGCCGGGTGGATGTCAACGCCGCCCTGGCAGCGGTGCCAACCCCGTCAACCCCGTCAACCCCTGCGACCCCTACGACCCCTGCGACCCCCATGGCGCGGGCACTCGCGCTTCGCGCGGGACGCACCATCACGCTGCGCCCCGGTGCCACCCGTGCTGCCGTTCCCGTGACCTGTGAGGACACGGGAACGGCAACGTGCGCGGTGACGGTGGCCCTGCGCATGCGCGTGGCACCCCGCCGCATCGAGGGCTCGCGCTGGGTCGCCCTCGGCACCCGGCGCGCCACCCTGCCCGCGGGCTGGAGGGGCTCGGTATCAGTACCGCTCACCCGCCAGGCGCGCGCGATCCTCGCGCGTCACCCCCGGGTGCGCACCACGGTGATTGCGGCCTCGCAGAAGGGCGCCGCGCCGCGGGAGTCGGTGCGCCAGCAGACCACGCTGGTGCGCCGCTGAGAACCACGACGGCAGCTCCCGCATGACGGGGTGGCGGCGATCGCAGCCGGGGATGATGCATGTGCGGCCCCCGCACATGCCGATCCCGCTTCGGCGAGTGGCCGCCACCCCGATGTGCCGGGCCTGCCGCGGCGCGCGCCCGATGGGGCGCAGCGAGGTACCTCGTGGGTGCTGCTAGGCCTTGCGCTCGGCGAGCAGGGCGTCGATGGCCGAGGCGATGGCGGGGGAGTCGGGCTCCTCGGATGAGGGGAAGTACATGGCGGGCCGCCCCCGGGCATCCACCAGGTACTTGTTGAAGTTCCACTGCGGTTCGCTGCTCCAGGAGGGCGAGGAGAGCCCGCGGAAGAGGGGGATGGCCTTCGGGCCGCTCACCTTCGAGATGCGCAGCATGGGGAACGACACGCCGAAGTTGCGCTTGCAGAAGCGCTTCACGAGCGCGTCGCTCGGGTACTCCTGCTGGAAGTCGTTGGAGGGCACGCCGAGCACGATGACGCCCTTCGCCCGGCTGTCGCGCCAGAGCTGCTCGAGTGGCCCGTACTGGCTGGTGTAGCCGCAGTGGCTCGCGGTGTTCACCACCAGCACCACGCGGCCGCGCAGGCGGGCGAGGTTGATGGGGGCGCCATCAAGCCGCTGGTAGGTGCCCGAGAGCACCGGCGCACCGCGGTCCTTCGCCGGGATCACCGGCGCGCTCGCGCTCGCGGCCGCGGGCAGGGCGGCGAGGGCAGCCAGGGCCATGGAGGCGATCAGGGCGGGCAGGGCGATGCGCATGTCCTGAGGGTAGGACGTTCCGGGGCGCGCTCCCCGGGGAACGGTCAGCGGCCGGCGGACGCTCTCTGCAGGCGGTCGCGCACGGCGACCCCGATGCCCTCCGCGGGAGGCGGAATGGCGACGATCACCCCGGCGCCCTCGGCGTCGGCGCGCCGGAACGCCGCATAGAGGCGCGCCGCGTAGTCGTCGGCCCCGCCCACCGGGCCGAGCACCAGCACGCCCTGGGGCAGGGCGTCCACGGGGTCGGGCGCCAGCACGGCGACCCGCATGCCCTCCGCGTGCAGCGCCGTGGCGCGCGCCGCTGCCTGCTCGGCCGCGACGACTTCCACCCGGGCGCCGGGGGCATAGTGGCTCTCGAGCATTCCCGGCGCACGTGCCGGGCCGGAGGCCTCGGCGTCCACCGGCCCGCCGATCACCTGCGCCACCTGCTCGGCGGAAATGCGCCCTGGGCGCAGCACCTGCGGGGGGTCGGTGGTGAGGTCGAGCACGGTCGACTCGATGCCGATCTCGCACGGTCCGCCGTCGAGGATCACCGCGACGGCCTCCCCCAGTTCGTCGGCCACGTCGGTCGCGGTGGTGGGGGAGGGGCGCCCGAAGCGATTGGCCGACGGCGCGGCCACCGGGCCGCCGAACGCGCGCAGCAGGGCGAGCGCCAGTGGATGGGCCGGCACGCGCACGGCCACGGTGTCGCGGCCACCCGTGACGGCATCGGGCACCGCGGCCGAGCGTGGCATCACGAGGGTGAGGGGCCCGGGCCAGAATGCAGCGGCGAGGGCCTGCGCCACGGGGGTCACGTCAGCCACGAGCGGCGCGAGGGCACCGGCGGATACCACGTGGCAGATCAGCGGATGATCGGTGGGTCGCCCCTTGGCGGCGAACACGCGCCCCACGGCGCCGGCATCGAGCGCGTTGGCCCCCAGGCCGTAGACGGTCTCCGTGGGGAACGCCACGAGGCGGCCGGCCGCGAGGGCATCGGCCCCCGCGGCGACGGCCGCCTCCTCGCAGCCCATCAGGGGCACGGCATCACGAGACGTTGCACTCCGGGGCGCCGATGGTGCACACCTGCTTCGTGGCCGGAATGCGCCCGGCCTTGGTGACGCGCAGGATGTTCAGGCCCGGTTGCGTTGTGAAGGTGGCGCTGCCGTCGGCGCCGGTGGTGCCCGTGGCCGTGCCGTAGGTGACGGTGGCGCCCGCCGATGGCGTGCGCACGTTCTTCGACGTGACCTCATTCACCTTCACGGTGAACGGGCCCGCATAGATGCTGGCACCGGGTGCGATGCCCAGCACCGGCGCGGCGATCTCGAGCACCGTGGCGAACTCCTTGCCCCAGTACCAGGTGACGCGATCCCCCACCCCGAGGTTCACCTTGTTGGCGGCGCGCGCGAGGTAGAGGCTGTTCACGCGGAAGTTCCAGCCCTGGGCCCCCTTGGGCCCCTGGCCGCCGATCGAGGTGATCCACGGGGCGCCGAACTCCTCGTACCACGACCACTTCATCGTCACCTTGTTCTCGGAGGTGCCGAGCAGGGCCTGCGACAGCACGCTGCGGTCGGTGATCTTCACGCGCTGGCCACCGCTGTCGCGCACGGTCCTCGTACCGGTCTTGCGCACGGCCACCCAGTGGGGCAGCAGCATGTTGGCGCTACGGCCCTCGATGGAGATGACCGTGTTGGCGTCGGCAGGGTCGTTGGACGCCTCGCCCCAGGCGGTCGGGGCGAGGATGGCGCCGAGGGAGATCCCGACCACGGCGAGGGTAACGGTGCGGTTCACGTGGCTCCTTTCGGGGTGCGAGGCGGCGACCCTAGCCGGGGTTGGTGGCCGATCGCCCCGCGGGCGGCTCCCCGAGTGTCCCGTGCATAAGAATCTTCCCGTGGTACTCCGGCCAAACGAAACCGGGCATGGGTAGAGTGCCGCGTCCATGGGTTCAACTCCTTCATGGGAGATCACCATCCTCCGCCGCCCGCCGGGTGCGCGGCGCCCGCGGGTTGCGGGCCGCGTGGTCTTCGAGGCGCCTGACCTCGCCGATGCGCGCACCACTGCGCGGCGTCATCTCGAGGAGCGGCAGTGCGGCGACGACAAGTGGTCGCTCGGCGTGCTCAAGCCCCTCACTCCGCAGGCGCCCGGCACGCATCGCTTCCGCGTGGTGTACGCCGTCTGGGAGCCCAAGGATGACTTCTTCGAGCGACGTGACGTCCATGAGCTCGAGGTGTGGGCCGCGGACGCGCAGGACGCCCGACGCCTGTCCCATGCCGACATCCAGGACGTGCCGGGATACGACCCGGCGTGGCGCGTGCGCCATGTCGTGCGCGTTCCCGACAAGGCCTAGCGGGCCGGGACACCCCGTGCGCAGCGGGGGTAGGGTGACCCCATGACCGCCCCGCGCTATCCCCTGGTGATCGGCGACTCCCGTGTCGACACCCCCGACTGGCTCCCCGTTGACGACCGTGCCACCGGCGAGGTGATCGCCGAGATCGCCGCGGGCCGACCCGAGGACGTCGATGCCGCCGTCGCCCGCGCCCGCGCGGCGCTGCCCGGGTGGGAGGCGCTGGGGCCACAGGGGCGCGCCGGCGCCATTCGCCGGTACGCCGCCGTGCTCGATGCCCACCAGCCCCTGCTGGCCGAGACCATCCATCGCGAGGAGGGCAAGCCCCTGGGCGAGGCCCAGGCCGAGGTGGCCCGCGCGTGCGAGGTGATGCACCACTTCGCGGCCGAGGCCGAGCGGCTGTGGACCATGCAGCTGCCGGGGCCGACGCTCTCCACCGGATCAATCGTGCGCCCGGCGCCCATCGGCGTCGTGGCGGCCATCACCCCGTGGAACTTCCCCGTGGCCCTCGTGCTCTGGAAGATGGGCCCGGCGCTCGCCGCGGGCTGCTGCATGATCGTCAAGCCCGCCGAGGAGGCTCCCCTGGCGGCCCGCATGCTCTGCGACCTGGCCACGGAGGCCGGCATGCCCGACGGCGTGGTGTCGTGCATCACCGGCGTCGGCCCGCTGCTCGGCGAGGCGCTCTGCACCCACCCCGGGGTGGACAAGGTGGCCTTCACCGGGTCGCGTCGCGTGGCCGAGCAGATCGCCGCGTGGGCGTCGCCCCGGCTCAAGGCGCTGTCGCTCGAGCTCGGCGGGCATGGATCGCTGCTCGTCCTCGATGACGGCGACCTCGACACCGCGGTGGAGGTGGCCCTGGTGCAGGGCTTCGCCAACTGCGGCCAGGCCTGCTACTCGGTGAACAGGGTGCTCGTGCCCCGGGAGATGGAGCAGGAGTTCCTCGACCGCCTGCGGCCGGGCATCGCGGCGCTCGAGCTCGGCCCCATGGCCACCGATCGCGGGCGCGAGCGGCACCGGATGCTGCTGGACGACGCCCGCCAGAAGGGGGCCACGGTGGAGGGCGGTGCGCTGCTCGACGGCAACTACGTGGAGCCCGCGCTGGTCACGGGCGCCGGGCCGGGCGTGCTGCTGGTGGACGAGGAGCCCTTCACGCCCGTGGTCGCGGTGCTGCCCTATGACGACGTCGACGAGGCGGTCGCGGAGGCCAACCGCCCCGACTACGGCCTGGTGTCGTACGTGGTGGGCGGCGATTCGCGGCGTACGCTCGAGGTGGCGGAGCGCATCGAGTGCGGGACCGTCGCGGTGAATGGCTGGCGCGTGGTGGTGCCCTACGCCCCCTACGCCGGGTGGAAGGGGTCGGGCGTGGGCGCCGAGCTCGGCCAGCCCGGCCTCGAGGCCTTCATCCGCTGGCAGCACCTGCGGGTGCTGGCCTAGGGCGTCATCCCCCCGCGGCCACGTGCACGCGCCGCGCGAACACCAGCTGCTCCACCTTCGGGCGCGCCCCCGCCAGCCCGGAGTCGCCGATGCCGCCCACCACCAGATGCGGGTCCTGGTAGAGCGGTCCCTCGTTCACGGTGATGCGCGCCCCCTTGAGCGCCCTCGCCACGTTCATGGCCGCCTCGTGCGGGCCGAACACCGCGGCCCCCAGGCCGAACGGCGTGTCGTTGGCCAGTGCCACGGCTTGCCGCGCATCATCGGCGATCGCCAGCCCGCGAAGCGGAGCGAACGACTCGTCCCGCCAGAGGCGCACGTGCAGCGCGGATCGGGGAAGCAGCACGACGGTCGGTTCGAGGGGGACGGCAGCATGGGGGTGACTGTCACCCCCGGCGCTCGCGCCGCCTCCCGTGATCACCTTTCCGCCCGCCGCGAGGGCCTCCTCCAGGTCCTCCACCGCCCGGGCGAGGGCCGCGGGGGCGATGGGGGCCACGTCGGTGCGCTCGTCATCGGCCGGGCCGGTCACCAGTGCCTGCACGGCCTCGATGAGGCGGGGCACGAACTCGTCGCGCGCGGACCGCTCCACGATGATGCGCTTCGCGGCCATGCAGAGCTGGCCGGCGTTCGCGAAGCCCCCGAGCGCCGCGGCGTCGGCCGCGCGGTCCATGTCGGCGCCGTCCAGCACGACCATGGCGTCGTTGCCCGAGGCCTCGGGGATGTACGGCCGCATGGTGGCCCCGTGCTCATAGGCCGTGGCGAGGCGTGCCATGTGCCTTCGGCAGGTTGCCGTGGACGCATGCGCCACCACCGCGCCGATGCCCGGTGCGGCGATCATGGCCTCGGCCTCCTCGGGCGGGCTCGTGACCACCTGCAGCGCCCCGAGCGGCCAGCGGTAGGTGAGCGCCTCCAGCACCCGCGCCGTGGTGGATCCCACGCGGCGCGAGGGCCGCGCGAGCACCGCGTTGCCCCCGGCGAATGCCGACGCCGCGATGAGCGTGGGCACCCAGATGGGCGAGTTGGCCGAGTGCCAGCCGAACACCACGCCGTATGGCGCGAACTCCAGCCGGGTAGTGCCCGAGCGTGCCGGCACCTCGCGGGCGCGGATGGCCTCGGCAAGCCCGGGCAGGGCGTCGAGCAGGTCGAGGGCGCTGCCGATCTCGCGCCGCGCGAACTTGCGGGCCTGGCCCGCCTCGGCCACGGCGAGGTCCTCGATGGCCTGCGCCTCGGCCGCGATGGCCTGCGCCCCCGCCGCGATGAGGTCGAGCCGCTGGTCGAGGTCGCTGCGCGCGATCTCCTGCACGGCGTAGCGCGCGACGTCGATCATGTCCCCGGCGGCGGTGGTCACGGTGGGTGAGTCTAGGAGCGCGGTGCCGCCGCGGGTGGTCGTGATGGGCGACCCGTCGGAGCTGGCCACCGAGTTCGCGGTGCTGGCGGGGCTGGAGCCCGTGGCATGGGTGCCGGGTGGCCTCGTGGTGGCGCCCTTCGCGGGTGGTCGGAGCCCGGACGAGCAGCGGACGCGCCTCGATGCGGTCGCGTTGCCCTGGCGCGCGGACGACGGCCCCGCCCCGCCGCTGCCGTTCCCTGCCGCGGTGGGCGGTGGGGTGTACCGGCGCTCCCCGGGTCATGCGCCCGCTCCGCCGGGCACGCCCGAGGTGGTGCTGGTGGACGGCGAGGGATTCGGCCTGGCCGAGCACGCCACCACCGGCATGTGCCTCGACATGCTGGATGGACTGCCCGACGGCCCCGCGCTGGATGCCGGATGCGGCAGCGGCATCCTCGCCCTCGCCTGGGCGCGTCTTGGTCGCGGTGCGGTGCTGGCGGTCGACCTCGACCCGCACGCGGTGGCCCAGGCGCGGGAGTCGGCGTGGGCGAGTGGCCTCGATGCCATGGTGACGGTGCGGCGCGCCGCCCTCAACGTGCTGGCTCCCGAGGAGGTGGCGGGGCGGGTGGTGCTGGTGAACGCACCGCGGGTCGCCCAGGACGCCCTGCTTGCCGTGCCCGGGGATCCCGTGCCGGCGGCCGTGCTGATCTCGGGCCTGCAGGCCGACGACATGCATGAGGTGGCGGGCGCCTGGGAGGCCCGCGGGCTCATGGTGACCCGCAGCGACGCGGTGGGCCGCTGGCATGCCGTCGCCCTCGGCGCGCCGTAGGCCCGCGCGCGACATAGAGTGCCCCGCCATGGGGCGCGTGTGGCGGACATGGGTGGTGCTGCTCTTCTTCGCGATGGGCACCAGCCTCATCACCCCCCTCATCCCGCTCTACCAGCAGGACCTGGGCTTCAACGACACCGTCGTCACGCTCTTCCTGCTCTGCTACGTGGCGGCGCTCGTGCCCTCGATGCTCACGCTCGGGCAGTTCTCCGACCAGATCGGGCGGCGCCCCGTGCTGCTCGGCGCCATCGGCACCCTCGGGGTGGCGCAGGTGATCATCCTCAGCGAGCCTGGCCTCGCAGGGCTGCTGATCGCCCGGGGAATGCAGGGCGCCGCCACCGGCGCGTTCTTCGGCACCTGCACGGCGTTCCTCGTGGATGCCAGCCCCGTGGGCAAGCGCAGGTTCTCGTCGGCGCTCGCCACCATCTCGGTGCGCCTCGGGCTCGGCCTGGGACCCGGCATCTGCGGCATCCTCATCCAGTACGCGCCCGACCCGTTCCAGCTGCCCTTCGCCGCGCATCTTGTGCTCCTGGCCATCGCGGCGGGCATCGTGGTGTACCTCCCCGAGACGGTGATCGAGCGCAACCGCAGGCCCATACGCCTGGCGCTCGAGGTGCCCGCGCGCGAGCGATCGGTGTTCTGGCGGGTGCTCGTGCCCTCCGGGATGATCCTCAGCCTCTTCGACGGCGTGTCGCTGTCGCTCATCCCCGTGTTCACCGTGCGCGTGCTCGGAATCACCAACTACGCGCTCGTGGGCGCGTCGGGGTTCCTGGTGCTGGTCGCCGGCGCGGTGAGCCAGGCGTTCGTGCCCAACATGGCGCCGCGGCGGGCGATCCTCATCGGGCTCGCCGTGGGCGCCGTGGCGTTCTTCGGCGTGGTGGCCGCCGCTCCGCTTGAGTCGGAGGCCCTGCTGCTGGTGAGCGTGGCCATCACCGGCGGGGCCTGCGGCCTGATGATGAAGGGCGGGGTGGACCTCACCACGGAGATCGCGCCCGTGGAGCACCGCGGCAAGCTGCTCTCGGCCTACTACGTGGCCTGCTACCTCGGCGGCTTCTCCATTCCGCTGCTCGTGGTGGGGGTGCTCGCCGACATCCTCGGGCTCACCACCGCGCTGCTCATCCTCGCCATCACCAGCGCATGCGCCGCGGTGTGGGTGGGCACCATCGGCATACGCGCGGTGGACGCCCTGCGCCGCCCCGAGCCCGTCGTGGTCTCGTAGGCTGGGGCCATGGCGGACGACCTGCAGGACGACATCCGGCGGCTCGCCGACCTGCTCGCCGAGGCGGAGCGATGCGTGGCGCTCACGGGAGTGCGCCTGGGCGCCACCGAGGACACCGAGGCCAAGGCGGCGGGCAGCGCCTGGGGCGAGTTCGCGAGCCTCGAGGTGCTGCTCACCGAGCCCGCGCGCTTCTGGGACAACTGGCTGCCCCGCGCCCTCGAGGCCTCGCAGCGCGAGGTGACCGACGCGCACCTCGCCCTGGCGCGGCTGGAGTCGGCAGGGGTGATCAAGGCGATCATCACCCAGGCGGTGGACCACCTGCACGGGCGGGCCGGCGACGGCGACCTGATCGAGGTGCATGCCAACGTCCTCTCGTGCCGGTGCACGCGCTGCGACGACGTCTACGCGCTCTCGGAGGTGCAGGCGCTGGTGGACGCGGCGGACGACGGCGTGCCCCGGTGCACGCGCGACGGCTGCGGATACCCGCTGCGGCCGACCGGCACGCTGTGGGGCGAGCCGCTCGTGGAGCAGGCGATCATCCGCGCGTGGGACATGGCGGCGTGGAGCGACCTGTTCCTCGTGCTCGACACCCAGCTGCGCACCGATCCCATGGCCATGCTGCCCTCGGTGCCGCTGAAGCGCGGCGGGAAGGTGGCCATCGTGGGCACCACGCGCACCCATTACGACCGCTACGCGAAGCTGGTCATCCCCCGCACGGCGCCCGAGGTGCTGCCGGGGGTGGCCGACCTGCTCGCCCCGGCGGCGTAGGGACCCTCGCTAGGATTTCGCACGTGCCCCTCCGCGCCGCCCCTGCGCTCGCCCTCGCGGTCCTCGCCCTCGCAGGCGCGGGCGCAGGCACGTGCATGGCCATGCCGGGGATGGCTGCCACTCCGGCCGCGAAGAAGAAGACGGCCTGCGTGCCCAGGCCGCACGTCAACTGCAGCGGCAAGATGCTCCGGGGAGTGGTGTTCAACAACGCCAGCGTCTACCACGCGAACTTCCGCAGGGCGGACATGCGCCGGGCGCACTTCTTCCTGGCCATGGCCCAGCACGCCGACTTCCGCGGTGCGGACATGCGGTCGATCGACATGCGCCATGCGGTGGCGGGCCATGCGCGCTTTGACCGCGCCGACCTGCGCAAGGCCGATCTCAATCACCTGGTGCTGCACCACGCCAACTTCACCGGCGCCGACCTCACGGGCGCGGTGCTCTATAAGTCGGATGGCCACAACAGCGACTTCACCGATGCGAAGCTCGCGGGCAATGACATCCGCTACGCGAACTTCCTCACGGCCACGCTCGTGCGCGCGGACCTCTCCGGTGCGAACCTCACCGGGTCACGCCTGGCGCGCGCCGACTTCTCCGGCGCCAACCTCTCGAAGGCCAACCTGCAGGACGTCGATCTCTCGGGTGCCACGCTCACGGGGGCCAACCTGCAGGGCGCCGACCTCACCGGCGCGACCGTGCGCGGTGCCGACCTGACCGGCGCCGACCTCACGGGGGCGATCCTCGTGCGCACGGGGGCCTCGTGGGCCAACCTCACGGGCGCGGTGCTCGCGCGCGCCGACCTGCGCGAGGCGGTGTTCCAGGGGGCCAACCTCACCGGCGCCGTGCTCACCGGCGCGTCGATCACGGACACCATCTGGGTGAAGGCCACGTGCCCGACGGGCACGGTGGCCGCACCCGCGTGTTGATCAGCAGCCGCCCGCGGTACCGTCCGGCCCATGACCTCTCCCCGCATGCTGTTGCTCGCCGCCGCCATGGCCGCCGCCGGGTTGGTGGCATCACCTGCCCTGGCCCAGCTCGGCTCGGGCGCCCGATCAGACCTCACGATGGTCGTGCGCGTGGCCATGGGCCCCGGCGACCCCGTGGCCGGCGCCGTGGTGCAGGCCATCGACCCCATCACCAAGCGCGCGGTGTCCACGCGGGGCGTCACGAGCGGGCGGGGTGCTGCCGCGGTGACGCTGAGGATCGGTGCGGGTGACGCCTTCGTGATCCGCGCGGTGGGCGGGCACTGGCAGGGCGGTCGCAGCGCCCAGCAGCTGCGCCGTATCCGCGGGGTTGAGGTGGTGCGCGACGGCCAGGTGGTTCCGGTGAACGTGCTCACCACCATCCAGGAGATCTACATCGAGGAGCACCCGCTGAAGTCGTTCGGGTGGTCCACCGACCGCGTGACACGCTACTTCGGCATCCCCCGTGGGAGTGACCTCGGGCGCGTGGGCAGCACGTCGACGGCGTACTTCAACGGATCCGACTTCGCGGTGATCGCCGGCACCTCGCGGGGCCTGCGCACGGAGATCCGCGCGCTCGTGGGGAAGATCGACCGGAGGTTTCCGGCGGGCGGGGGGGTCGCGCCCGCCCCCGCCGTGCCGGTGTCCTGACGCCTAGTAGATCTCGGCGATCCTCACGTTGCTCGTCAGGCTCTCCTCGTCGAAGTCCATCTCCTCCTCGAGGTTCGCCGGCACGCGTGCCGGGAGCACCACCTCGAACTCGCCCTCGGGCGTGACGTGGTCCTCGTAGTACTTCGAGAAGTTCGCGATCGAGAAGCCCAGGACATCGTGGTTGTCCGGGTCGAAGAAGACCGTCACGCCCTCGGCGTTCGTCACCGCCGACGCGCTCGCGTGACCCTTGTGGATCACGCGGTAGGTGTCGGTCTCCTTGTCGTAATACGGATCGTCGGCCACCAGTTCTCCTTAGTCACCGATCTCGGTTACCGGGTTCGGTGGGCGATGGTAGCGTCGCCGCGTGGCTGATCAACAGGAGTACAGCGGCGAGCTGCTCGGGGCGACACTTGTCACGTGGATGGTCGACAACCGCCCGGGCCTCGACGAGAAGATGAAGGAGGAGGGCTCCAAGGCCCTCATCCAGGAGTTCATGGCCGCCGAGGGCGGCCAGGGCCTGCCGTCGCCGGAGGAGCGGCTCGACCGCGCCCGGCAGGCGTCGGCCCGCGCGTGGCTGCGCCATCTGGCCGCGGCAATCCAGGCCAACTGGAGCGCCGCGCCGGCGGACTTCGCCTCCTCGATGGACAAGTGGCTCACCTCGGGTGAGGAGCGCCTCGAGGCGCTGAGGCTTGACGAGGAGAGCAAGGCCGAGCAGCGCGGGCGTGCCGCCGACCCCAACGACGACCACCGCGAGGTGGAGCTGCGCTCGCTGGGCCGGCTGTTCGCCGAGGGCATCGGCACCACGTGCCACCCAGGCGGTGACGACGGACCGTCGTTCGCGAGGCGCGTCACCGAGTGGCAGTCGGAGCACCTGCTGCGCAACCGCGAGCTGGTGGACGACGCCATCGCGCGCACCACGCCCGAGGGCCTGTCGGGCTCCGATGTGGCGGCGCCGCTCTGGGAGCGCGCCCCCGAGACGGCCCGCGCCCGCGAGGCCGCCCTGCTCTGGGCCCGCGTGCAGTTCCTCACCGAGGCCGTCGCCGACGCCCTCATGGCGGCTGGCCCGCCGCGCCTCGACACCGCGGACGCCTAGCGCCTGCCGACGCCGGGCGCGGGCGGGCGTTAGCCTGCGCGAATGCCCGACGACCTCATCGAACTGAGTGCCCACCACGCCCTGTGCGTGCACGGGTTCCGCGGAATGGGGTACTCCGACGGGTTCGTGGCTTCGCTGTCGGGCATCGTGGCCCGCCTGCGCGATGAGCCGGGAATCCGCGTGCGCGTGCGCGTGGGCTCCGATGCCGTGTGCCGGGCGTGCCCGTCGCTCTCCGCCGGCGGCTGCATGAGGTACGGGCAGTCCGTGGTGAGGCAGGATGCCCGAGTGGCGGCGGTGCTGGGCGTGGAATCGGGCGACGAGATGGCCTGGGACGACCTGCGCGCGAAGGTGCGCGACCGGGTGGCCCCCGCCGACCTGGCCGACCTCTGCGGCGGGTGCCCGTGGCTCGAATACGGCGTGTGCGCCGAGGGCATCGCCGAACTGCGCGAGGGGAAGCCCCTGCGCGGCGGCCCCGCCACCTGACGCCGCCGATCCGGGGCCAAACGACCGTTCTCGTGCAAAGCCGCCCCGTGGTGGGTAACTTCCCCCACCGGTAATAGGGCGACCCATATAGAAGGGTCGCGCGACCAGGCTCCGGTCGTTGCCGAGGCGGTCCCGATACCCGCGGGTTCGGTGGCCGTCTTCGTCGCGCCCGGAACCGCGATGACTCCCGTGGAGGACACTGGAATGGCAGAGGGAACGCCCGACATCAAGGAAGCGCGCCGCATGCTCGGCAAGGGCATCTGCATCGCAGGTGTCGGTGAGACCGAGCAGGGCATCATCAGTGACCGCGGCTCGTTCGAGCTGCTCACCGAGGTGACCCGCACCACCCTCGACGACGCCGGCCTTCAGCTGAGCGATGTCGACGGAATCGTCACGGCGTTCTCCTTCGTGGAGTCCACCCTGATGCACTCGACCACGCTCGCCGACTACATGGGCATGAAGCCCGGTTACTTCGCATCGGTGGCCGTCGGCGGCGCCACCGCGCCGCTCATGGCCGTGCAGGCCGCGATGGCCATCGACGCCGGCCTCGCCGAGGTCGTGCTGTGCGTGCGCGGCGACAACACCCGCTCGGGCATCTCGTCGTCGGGCATGATCGCCATGGCCCGCGAGATGAGCCACGGCGCGTACGAGGCCCCGTTCGGCCTCACCACCATCGGCGGGTACGGCCTGCTGGCGCAGCGCTACATGTACGAGCACGACATCCCGCAGGAGGCCCTGGCGGCCGTCGTGGCAACCCAGTCGGAGCACGCCGCCCTCAAGTGGAACGCCATGCTGCGCGACGTGGTGACGGTCGAGGACGTCATGGCCGACCGTTGGATCGCCACCCCGTTCCACGCGATGGACTGCTCGCTGGTGAGCGACGGCGCCGCGGCGTTCATCGTCACCACCGAGGCCCGCGCCAAGAACATGAAGAAGAAGCCGGTCTACATCACCGGCATCGGCGAGGGCTTCTCGCACCAGTACATCTCCGAAGCGGAGTCGGTGGCATCGGTGCGCGACGGCCTCGGCCGCGCCGGCCGCCGTGCCATGGAGGTCGCCGGCATCACGCCGCAGGACCTCGACGTGGCCGAGATCTACGACTCGTTCTCGTTCACCCCGCTCATCGCGCTGGAGGGCTTCGGCGTGTGCGGTCCGGGCGAGGCGGGCGCGTGGGTGATGGAGGGCAACGCCAAGCTCGGCGGGAAGCTCCCCATGAACACCCACGGCGGGCTCATCCGCCAGGCGCACCTCGGCGCCATGCACCACATCGTCGAGGCCGTGCTGCAGCTGCGCGGCGAGGCCGACGACTCATCCAAGACCGAGTTCAACGGCGGCAACCACCAGGTGCCTGACGCCAAGCTCGCGATCACGAACGGCTCGGGCGGCATCCTCGCGGCCACGAGCGCGCTGGTGCTGTCCAGCGAGCCGCCGTCGGCGGCGTAGCCCACGGCCACGACGAGAACGAGGAGACACCGAGAAATGTCAGAGAAGCCCGCCTACACCAAGCCGCTCCCCGACCTGCGTCCCGAGGACGCCGCGTTCTGGGAGGCCATGAAGGAGCACCGCTTCATCCTGCCGTGCGATGACGCCGGCAAGCCGTTCTGGTACCCGCGCAAGTACGCGCCGGGCACGCTCAGCGCCACCAGCTGGAGCGACGCCTCCGGGAACGGCACCGTCTACACCTACTCGACCCACTTCATCGGGCCGAGCAAGGCCTACAAGGGCGACCCGCCGCACATCGTGGCGCTGGTCGACCTCGACGAGGGCCCGCGCATGATGACGATCCTCGTGAAGGACGAGGACGGCTATCCGTCGCTGGACCCCGAGGACGTCTCGATCGGCATGAAGGTGAAGATCGTCTTCGACGACGTCACCGACGAGATCACCCTGCCCAAGTTCACCCCCGCCGGCTGACGGCGCGGGGCCAGGTAAACCGAGAAGCTCACGAGGAGATAACGGCGATGGCCGACTGGAGTGATTGGTACGCCAAGGAGGATCCCACCAACTGGATCCTCGCGAAGGTGCTGAGGGACAAGGCCGAGGCGCACCCCGACCGTGACTACCTGAAGTTCGCGGGCAACCCGTGGGTGAGCTACGGCGAGGTCAACGCGCGGTCGAACCGCATCGCCAACGCGCTGCTTGCCCGCGGCGTGGAGAAGGGCGAGTCGGTGAGCGTGATGCTGCCGAACTGCGAGGAGTTCCTGCCGGTCTGGTACGGCATCCTCAAGGCCGGCGCGGTGATGTCGTCGATCAACACCGCCTACAAGGGCGACTTCCTGTCCTGGACCATCAACCTGGTCGAGGCCAAGAAGCTGTTCATCTCCGACATCTTCCTCGACCGCCTGGACTTCATCGCGAAGGAGCTCCCGATGCTGGAGCACGTGATCGTGATGAAGACGGGCGCGCAGGAGGGCCCCGACCCGTCGTTCAAGTGGGAGCCGCTCGACGCGCTGATGGAGGCGCCCGACAGCGAGCCCGACGGCGTGGAGTACTCGTGGGTGGACGATGCCCGCATCATGTTCACCTCGGGCACCACCGGCCGCTCGAAGGGCGTGATCAAGCAGAACGCCGCCGACTACTTCTCGGCACGCGGTCTGCTGGAGGTCGTGTCGAAGACCGCCGATCGCTCCATCGAGGACCTTGCGGAGGACACCTTCTTCTCGTGCCTGCCGCTCTTCCACAGCAACGCGCAGGTGCTGTCGGGTTACCCGGCCCTGGTCGCCGGCGCCCGCATCGCCTACGTGGAGCGCTTCTCATCGAGCCAGTTCTGGCAGCAGGTAATCGACGCCGAGGCCACGATCTTCAACTCGATCGGCGCGGTGTCGTACTTCATCTGGAACATCCCGCCGTCGGACCTCGACAAGGCGCACAAGGTGCACACCGTGTTCGCCGCGCCGACGCCGAAGGACATCTACTACGACTTCCAGGACCGCTTCGGGGTCAAGTTCATCGAGGGCTACGGGCTCACCGAGACCGGCATGGCCACGTACATGGACCCGACCCAGCCGGCGGTTCCCGGCTCGATCGGCAAGGCGAACCCCGGCTACGAGGTGTTCGTCGTGGAGCCGGGTACTGACCGCCCGCTGCCGCCCGAGACCCCGGGTGAGATCGTCGTGGACATGAAGATCCCGAACATCGTGATGCGCGCCTACTACGGCATGCCCGAGAAGACGGCGGAGGACTTCAAGAACCTGAAGCTCCACACCGGCGACCTCGGCCGCATGGACGAGAACGGCTACATCTACTTCATGGACCGCGTGAAGGACTACATCCGCCGCCGCGGCGAGAACGTCTCGTCGATGGAGGTGGAGCGCCAGGTCTCGGAGCACCCCAACGTGAAGGAGGCCGCCGCCATCGGCGTGAAGGCCGGCGAGGGTGCCTCCTCGGAGGACGAGATCATGATCGTGTGCATCGCCGACGGCGACGTTCCCGACATGGTGGAGCTCACCGAGTTCATGGCCGAGCGCATGCCGTACTTCATGGTTCCCCGCTACATCCGGTTCGTGGATGCCCTGCCGAAGACGCCCACCGAGCGCGTGCAGAAGAACAAGCTGCGCGACGAGGGCATCACGGCGGACACCTGGGACCGCGAGGAGGCCGGCGTGAAGGTGAAGCGCTAGCCGATGGCGGTACTCACCAGCTACGGGGCCTACGTACCCCAGTACCGGGCTCCGCTCGGTGAGATCCAGAAGTTCTACGGGCGACCGGGACGTCCCCGGTCGCGCGGGCTCGCCACCCCGGGCCTCGATGAGGACACCCTCACGATGGCCTACGAGGCGGCGCGCCAGGCACTGAAGGGCGAGAGGGGCCTGGGGGCGGTCATCACCGCCACCCAGGCCCCGCCCTTCGAGCTGCGCAAGATGTCGCAGACCCTCGGCCGGGCGCTGCGCCTGGACGACGGGGCCGTGAACATCGACCTGGGCGCCAACTCCACGGGCCTGCTCGACGCCTTCCGCATCGCGCAGGGCCTGGACGTTGGGCCCACGCTCGTGGTGGCCACCGATCACCTGGTGAGCTACCGCGATCGCGTGGCCGACGTGCTGTCGGCGGGCGCGGCCACGGCCTTCGTCATTGACCCGGGGAAGAAGGCCGAGGGCATCGCGACCCTTGGCCCGCAGTCGCGGGCGTCGGAGGAGGTGTTCGACGTCTGGATGCTCGGCCGCGAGCAGGAGCCGCGGTTCCGCCTCGAGGTGCTGTTCGACGCCTACGCCCGGGCCACCGGCGCTGCGGCCAAGGGCCTTGAGAAGGTCACCGAGCGCCCCACCGGCAAGTACACGAGCATCTGCCCGAGCCAGCCGCACCCGCAGGTGCTGCGCGGGCTCGCGCGCATCGGCGCCCAGCCGAAGCAGCTGGAGTCCACGCAGTTCGTGGGCGACATCGGCAACGTCGGCGCGGCATCCGTGGGCCTTGCGCTGTGCCTGGGCCTCGACGCCTCGCGCAAGGGCAGCACGCTGCTTGCCCTGGCCTACGGCGGCGGCGAGGCCGTGGCCCAGGAGATCGAGGTCACCAGGAAGCCGAAGTCCACCGGCACGCGTGCGATGATTGACGCCGGCGAGGAGATCGCCGTCGGCACCTACTACCGCTGGACCGAGGGGCGCCAGCAGCAGCCCCACTAGGCGAGGAGTGGAGAGAGCAATGAAGGTCGGCGTCCTGGGGATCGGCAAGACCCCGCACAAGATCCAGCACGACAAGTCGCTCAAGGACCTCGCGGTCGAGGCCGGGCGCAAGGCCATGAACGACGCCGGGGTGTCCCCGCAGGACATCCAGATGCTCTACGTGGGCAACGTCGGCTCGGTCGGCTTCAACTACGAGAACTCCACCGGCCTCATGGTGGCCCACCACCTGGGCGTGGTGCCGGCCGGGGCCGTGCGCGTGGAGGCCGCCTGCGGCACCGGCGCGTGGGCCCTTCACCTGGGCTGCGTGGCCATCGCCTCCGGCCTCTACGACACCGTCATGGTGCTGGGCTGCGAGAAGATGAACGACCTCGCCACGGTGGAGGGCACGTCGATCATCGCCCAGGCCGCCGACAGCAAGGAGGAGTACTTCTCCGGGCTGACGTTCCCCTCGGGCACCGCGCTCACGGCCCGCAAGTACATGCAGACCTACGGCGTGAGCGAGGAGGACCTCGCCCACACGTCGGTCAAGAACCACTTCTATGGCGCCCGCAACCCCTCGGCCCACCTGCGCTTCGAGTGCACGGTGGAAGAGGTGATGAAGAGCGCCAAGGTGGCCGACCCGCTGAAGCTCTACGAGGTGTGCCCGATGACCGACGCCGCGTCGGCGCTGGTGCTGTGCCGCCCGGAGATCCTCGAGGCGCAGCCGAACCGCCCGCAGGTGTTCGTGACCGCCACGTCGATGGGCTCGGGGACCTGGTACCAGGCCAGCGACACCCTCGACGACGCCTACAACCTCTTCGCCCGCCCGGCGGAGCGCGCGTACGAGATGGCCGGCATCGGCCCCGACGACGTCGACGTGGCCGAGATCTACAACTCGTTCGCCATCCAGGAGCCCCTCGGCATCGAGGGCCTGGGGTTCGCCAAGCGCGGGGACGGCTGGAAGGGCGCCGAGGACGGCTCGACCTGGCTCGACGGCAAGATCGCCGTCAACCCGTCCGGGGGCCTGCTGTGCAAGGGGCATCCGCTGGGCGCCACCGGCGCCACCCAGGCCGTTGACGTGGTGGAGCAGCTTCGCGGCACCGCCCCCGAGGGCATGCTGCGCGCCGATGCCGAGATCGGCATCTCTGCCTGCCGTGGCGGCCCGGGCTCGGTGGGCGCCATCCACATCTACCAGCGCGAGGGCTAGCCGATGACCGTCTCCGCCATCGAGTTCTCCCGCCTCGGCCCGCCGAAGCTGCACCTCTTCGCCATGAAGTGCGACAAGTGCGGCGAGCTCAGCCCCTGGTGGGAGCGCAGCCACTGCTACAAGTGCGGCAACGACTCGCTGAGCGAGTTCGAACTGGGTGGCAAGGGCGAGATCACCAACTACACGGTGGTCTACTACCCGCCGCGCGAGTTCTTGGGCCAGGAGCCCTATGTGGTGGGCCACATCCAGATGGATGAGGGCGTCAACCTGCCCGCGCCGGTGATGGGCGTGGACCCCGACGCGGTGGAGGTGGGCACCCGCGTGTCCGCCACGCTCCGCCGCATGAAGCTCGGGCACGAGGGCGACATCTACTACTCGTACAAGTTCGTCGTCGACGACGACTAGCACGCACGGGGCGGATGCGCGCGGATCCGGGGTGGATCGCAGCGCGTTGGGGTATACCCCACAGCACCCCCGTGCGATTGGTCTAGCGTGGTCGGCTGATAGCGTCACCGCACTGACCTCGACCCCGGGATACCCCTGAACATGAAGGCCAACGCCGCCCTCCCTGCACGCCGTCGCATGGGGCTCATCGCCGCCTCGTGCGCGCTCGTGCTCACCTCGGCCGCCGTGGCGGCCCAGAGCGCAGTCGCCGTCCCGTCGCCGCGGGAGTCATCGATCCTCGCGCGCACCGGCGCCGGCCCCGACGGCATCGCCGTCGACGCCATGGGCAACGTCTACACCGCCAACTCGCGTGCCAACACGGTCACGAAGATCGACGCCAACGGCAAGCCGACCCAGCTCGGCACCACGGGGCAGACCCCGCGCGGGATCGCGGTGGATGGCGCCGGCAACGTCTACACCAGCAACCTCGGCGACAACACGGTCACGAAGATCACCCCCAGCGGCACGTCGAGCACGCTCGGCACCACCGGGCGCCAGCCCATCGGCATCGCGCTCGACTCGGCGGGCAACGTCTACACCACGAACTACGTGGACAGCACGGTCACGAAGATCACCCCTGCGGGCGCGTCGAGCACGCTCGGCACCACGGGGTCACGGCCCCTGGGCATCGCCGTCGATTCGGCGGGCAACGTCTACACGGCCAACGAGGGCGCCAACAACGTCACGAAGATCACCCCGCAGGGGGCGTCATCGGTGCTCGGCACCACGGGCGCGTGGCCGCAGGCCCTGGCCCTCGACAGCGCGGGCAACGTCTACACGGCCAACTGGAACTCCCGGAACGTCTCCAAGATCACCCCGCAGGGCACCTCGACCATCCTCGGCACCACCGGGCGCCGGCCGATCGGGCTCGCCATCGATCCGTCCGGGAACGTCTACACCGCGAACGACGGCGCCAGCAGCGTCACGCGCATCACGCCCAGCGGCCAGTCGAAGGTGGTCGCCCAGACCGGCCGGCGTCCCATCGCCATCGCGTCCGACGCCGCAGGCTTCCTCTACGTCTCGAACTTCCTCACGAGCACCGTCACCGAGGTGTTCCCGCAGGCGCCGGCCAAGCCCGGGGTCATCACGCTCAGCACCGTGACGGTGGGCTCGGCCAGCAACCAGCCCGCGTGGATCATCCCGTTCTACAACGACGTCTACCAGAACCGCGCATCGTGCCTGGCGGCCTTCCCGTCGGTGCGTGCCGGCATCAACGCGAACCCCGACCCGTCCGTGCAGACGGTATCGGCCACCTCGTGCATGTCGGTGGGCGCCGTGGATTACACGTATCGCATCGGCGAGACGGAGCTCACCACCGCGCAGTACGTGACGTTCCTCAACACCGCCGACCCCATGGGCCACAACCCGCGGCACCTCTGGGACATCGCCCAGAGCTCGCGCGTGTGGCCCAAGTACGGCTCGATCAACAAGAACATGCGCGCCCCGCGCGGCCAGCGGTACTACGTGTCGTCACCGGCATGGGCCAACAAGCCCTACAACCAGGGTGACTTCTCGCGTGGCGCCCGCCTGGCCAACGCCATCGACAACGGCAGGGTGCTGTCGAAGAAGACCAACACGATCACCACGGCTGCGGGGACCTCGCTCACGCGCACCGTGTTCACCATCCGGCTCTCGACCAAGACCGAGACCGGCATGTACACCATGAAGAACCGCAAGGCCACGCGTAACTCGACCTCCGGCTTCGCGGTGTCGAGCCAGGACGAGTGGATCAAGGCGGCGTACTTCGACCCCAACGGGGGCGGCAAGTACTCGTGGTGGGACTACCCCACCAACCCGGGCGTCTACACCAACTGCCCGGTGGACGTCTCCGGCTGCGCCGCCGGCCAGCAGCCCAACCAGACCCAGCTCGACGCCACCGGCAACGTGACGAACGCGGGCACGCAGCCGCTCGCGAGCTTCGAGGCCGTGCCGGGCACCGCGCCCGACTGGTGCCCGCCGCAGTTCACCGCCGCGCAGTGCCAGATCACCCCGTTCGGGGGGCTGGCGAAGATCTACGTGGGCAACGTGAGCAGCGTCGGCCAGGCCGCCACGCGCTCGCCATGGGGCACGCTCGACCAGGGCGGCAACGTGGTGGAGACCACCGACACCATCTCCCCGCCGCCGCCCGACCAGAACCCGCGCATCGTGTGGCGTCGCTGGCACGGCGGCGTGGTCACGGCCACGGCGTACCAGATGTGGCTGTCGGCGGTGGGCACCACGCCGCAGACCATTCCCGGCTACGCGATCAACCCGTGGCGCGGAATCCGCCTCACGGTGCGGGGCCAGTAGGACCGCACGCGAAGTCACGCCGCATCATGAGGGAGCAGTACATCGGAGGGCGCCCATCGGGCGCCCTCCGCGCGTTCCGGGGCTAGTCCTCCGCGGCGCGGAGGGCAGCGGAGGCACGGGCCTCCTCGAGCGACGGGCCCCATACGGGCATC
>JAGWYY010000009.1 GCA_018969105.1 Acidobacteriota bacterium
CACGGCGATCACGTCGCCCGGGGTGGACACCAGCACCCTGCAGATGCCGGTGCCCATCCACGCCTCGTAGTCGCGGCCGTCGTCGGCCAGCCGCCTTGCCAGCGCGGGCAGCGAGGCCGGGGGCACCCCGGCCTCCACCACGCCCATGGCGTCGTCGCGCGAGGCGGCACCGGGCCACGTGGGCTCCGACGCCTCCACCATGCCCGGCGGCGCCACGACGTCACCGGGCACGCCCGTGAGGCACGCGTGAAGCGACCCCGGGCCGGCGATGACGGCCGTGGGGCGGTGCAGGTCGGCCAGAAGCGCCTGGGCCAGGTCGAGCACCTCGGCCGCGTCGCCGCGCGCAGTGAACCACTGCTCGGCCATGGGCAGCGGCCACACCCGCAGCGTGGCCTGCACGATCACCCCGAGCGTGCCGAGCGATCCGGTGAGCAGGCGGGGGAGGTCGTACCCCGTGACCGACTTCACGGTACGCCCGCCGCCCTTCACGATGCGGCCGTCGCCCGTGGCCACCACCACCTCGAGCAGCGAGTCGCGGATGGGTCCGAAGCGCAGGCGCCGGCGCCCGCCGGCGGCCGCGGCCAGCACGCCGCCCACCGTGGCGTCGGGCTCGGATGGCGCCTGCGGCCACCCCTGGCCACGCTCGCCGGCACGTCGCAGCACCTCGCCCACGGTCACGCCGCCCTCCACCGTGATGGTCATGTCGTCGGGCTCGTAGTCGATCACCTGGGCGAGCCCGCTCGTGTGCAGCACGTCGTCGGGCCTGAATGGCCAGCCGCGCTGCGAGTGCAGGCCGCCGCCGCGGATGTCCAGAACGCGACCGTCGGCCGTGGCCGCGCGCAGCATGCCCGCGAGCTCGTCGCGGCCCTCCGGCCTCAGATCCACGTGCCCTCCGGCACCTGGGTATCGGCGAGGCCCACCTCGCCGCAGCGCGTGCCCGTGGGCAGCACCTTGTCGGGGTTCATGCGGCCGTCGGGGTCGAAGGCCCGGCGCACGCACGCCTGCGCCTCGAGGTCGTCGTGGTCGAACACCAGCGGCATGTAGTCGCGCTTCTCCACGCCGATGCCGTGCTCGCCCGAGAGCGTGCCGCCCATCGCCACGCAGGCACGCACGATCTGGTCGCCCGCGCGCATGGCGCGCTCGGTCTCGTCGGGATCGCTGCGGTCGAGGGCGATGATCGGGTGCAGGTTGCCGTCGCCTGCGTGGAAGACGTTGAGGCACATCACGCCCTCGCGCTCGGTGATCTCGCCGATGGCCTCCATCACCTCCACCAGGCGCGTGCGCGGCACCACGCAGTCGTGCAGGTAGTACGAGGGCTTCACCCGGGCGACGGCGCCGAAGGCGGTCTTGCGCGCCTTCCACAGCAGCGCCCGCTCCTCCTCGTCCTGCGCCACGCGCACCGTGCGCACCCCATGCTCGCGCGCCACCCGCTCCACCACCTCGGTGGCGGTGTCCACGTCGGCGGATGTTCCGTCCACCTCCACCAGCAGCAGTGCGGCGGCGTCGGTGGGGAGGCCCGCGTGCACGAACTCCTCCACCGCCAGCGTCATGTTGCGATCCATCATCTCGAGCGCGGCGGGGATGACCCCCGCGGCGATGATGGCCTGCACCACCGCCGAGGCGTCGGCCACGCTGAGGAAGTCGAGCAGCATCGTGCGCACGTCGGGCGGGAGCGGGGTGAGCCGCAGCAGCACGCGCGTGACGATGCCCACCGTGCCCTCGGCGCCCACCACCACGCCGCGGAGGTCGTAGCCCGGCGGGTCGGGCGCCACGCCCCCGAGGATCACCACCTCGCCGTCGGGGCGCACCATCTCCACGCCGAGCACGTGCTGCACGGTCACGCCGTATGCCAGGCAGTGCGGGCCGCCGGCATTGGTGCCCACGTTGCCGCCGATCGAGCATGCCTGCTGGCTCGAGGGGTCGGGTGCGTAGTGCAGGCCCAGGTGCGCGATGGCGGTGCTGACGTCGAGGTTCAGCACCCCCGGCTGCACCCACATGCACGAGTTTGCCACGTCGACTTCGCCCATCTCGCGCATGCGCGCGAGCGAGATGACCAGGCCGCCCTCGAGCGGCACGGCACCGCCGGTGAGCCCGGTGCCCGATCCCCGGGGCACCACATCCACCCCGGCCTCGTGCGCCATGCGCATGCACGCGGCCACCTCGTCGGTGGTCTCGGGCAGGGCCACGATGCCGCAGTCGCCGCCCACGATCGAGCCGTCATGCGAGTAGAGGTTGCGCGCGAGGTCGCCCTCGAGCAGGCGGTCGGGGCCCAGCAGGTGGCGCAGCTGGTCGGCCAGCGCGCCCGCCGTGGTGGTCACGCGGCTCCCGCCATCACCGCGCCGCCCGCGCGGTCGGCGGCCGACTCCCCGGCCTCGATGGCCGTCACCACCGTGCCCCCGCGCGCGAGCTCGAGGCCCTCGAGCGACGCCAGCCACATGGGGGCCAGCATGGCCTCGCGCGTGCGCCAGGCCTCCACCAGGGGATATGCCCGGGGCATGCGCACCACGCGCAGCAGGCGGAAGGCCGAGGGGTCCTCCACCCATCCCAGGGGGTCGGCCAGGGCGCCCGCCACGGAACGTGCGAGGGCGTCGTCGTCGAGCGACCACCACGGGTCGTCGTCCGCGCCGGTGCCGTAGACCTCGGCGCAGAGCACCGTGCGCCCGGCGGGCACCATGCCCGGGTCCCAGTTGACGAATTCGGCGATGCGCGAGAACGGCACGCGCGGGTCGTCCACCTGGATCCAGGCCTCCTCGGTGACCGGCTCGCGGTCGGCGATGAGGTACACCAGCGCCACCGCGCGCATGGTGATGGGCGGCAGGAGCCCCTCGGGCGCCGCGGGCGTGGCCGCGCGCACCACGAGCCCGGGGCTGATGGCCGAGATGACGGATGCGGCGTGGATCGCACCGGGGTCGGCGCCCGCCACCTCGATGCCGGTGACCCGTCCGCCGTCGTGGCGCAGTGCCGTCATCGGGGTGTCCAGGCGAACCTCGCCGCCCTCGTCGCGCACCGCCTGCTCCATGGCCTGCATGAGCGAGCCGATGCCTCCGGGCGGGAACCAGAAGCCCTCGGGCGCCCGCTGCTCATCGCGCAGCTTCACGGCGCGGTCGGCCGAGATCACCTCGAGCGGCCAGCCGTCCACCTTCTCCATGTACCGGCGCATGGTGCGGTCGCGGAACGCCGGGCCCACGGTCGCCCCGAACTCGCCCGCCGCGCTGCCGTCAGGCGCCGTGGCGTCAGTGACCAGGCCGGGGTGCTGGTCGATGTACCGGCCCGGACGGATGACGCCGTCCACCACCCGCGCCACCGGACGGTCGACCCAGATCAGGTCGTCGCCCAGCACCTGCTCGGCCCACGCCACGCGCTCGTCGGTGCGGAAGAACGGGATGTGCCCGCCCATGTCGTAGCGGCAGCCGTCGGACTGGAACGTGCGGCAGAGCCCGCCGACCGCGTCGGCCGCCTCCACCACGGTGACGGACGCACCCGAGCGCACCGCGCGAAGCGCGGCAGCGAGCCCGGCGGGGCCCGCGCCCAGCACGATGACGTCGCAGCGGGAGTCCATCACCCCCCACGGTGCCGCCTTATGGGCCGAACGTCAACCCTCATACGGCCATGACGGTGCCCCCCGCTGCACTATCCTCGCCCGTCGTGCGGCTCGTCGTCCTCATCATCGCCGCGGTGCTCGTCGTGGGCGCCGGCCTGGCGATCATCCGAAGCATGTGGGGCATGCGCGCGCCGCTGGCGCGCGGGGCCACCAGCGGCACCGAGACCCTGTGGCTCGTGCTGCCGCTGCTCATGTCGGTGGCGCTCGTGGCGTGGACCGCCTGGGTGATGCCGTGAGCACCGCCGCCGCAGATGTCGCCACGCCGCCCCGCGGCATCGTGCGCGACCTCATCACGCTCACCAAGCCGCGCATCATCTCGCTGCTGCTGGTCACCACCGTGTGCGCCATGTTCGCGGCCCAGCAGGGCGTGCCGAATGGCTGGCTCATCCTGTGGACGGTGATCGGCGGCTACCTGTCGGCCGGCGGCGCGAACACCATCAACCAGTACGTGGACCGCGACATCGACGCGGTGATGGGCCGCACCGACCGGCGCCCCATCGTGACCGGCCGCATCTCCGCAGGCGCCGCGCTGGCCTTCGGCGTGGGCCTGGTGGTGGCCAGCGTGCTGGTGCTGGGCTTCCTCACCACCTGGCTCGCGGCCGGGCTGTCGCTGGTGGGCGTGCTGCTCTACGTGGGCCTCTACACCCTGTGGCTCAAGCGCACCACGATCCACAACATCGTGATCGGCGGCGCGGCCGGGGCCATCCCGCCGCTGGTGGGCTGGGCGGCGGTCACCGGCGACCTCTCGTTCGGCGCGGTGCTGCTGTTCGCGATCGTGTTCGTGTGGACGCCCCCGCACTTCTGGGCGCTGGCGCTCATGCTCGAGCGCGACTACGACGAGGCGGGCGTGCCGATGCTGCCGGTGGTGTACGGCGAGCAGGCCACCCGCGTGCAGGTGCTGCTCTGGACCATCGTCATGTTCGGCACCACGCTGCTGCCGTTCGCCGCCGGGGCAGGGGTGATCTACCTGGTGGGCGCGCTCGTGCTGGGGCTGCCCTTCCTCTGGATGGCCTGGAAGCTCTGGCGCGGCGACGCCGACCGCCCCTGGGCGGCCATCACCTTCCACTACTCGCTGGCCTACCTGGCGCTGCTGTTCGTGGTGGTCGCCGTGGACGCGGCGGCCTGATGCCCGGCGGCGGGCGCTACCGCATCGGCGGCCTGTCGTTCTTCGGCACGCCGCTCGGCATCGTCTTCTCGACGGTGCTCATCGACCTCATCGGCTTCGGCATCGTGATCCCGCTCGTGCCGCTGTACGCCGAGAAGTTCGGCGCCAGCGTGGTGGAGATCGGCCTGCTCACCGGCGTGTACGCGCTGATGCAGCTGATCTTCGCCCCGGTGTGGGGCCGGGTATCCGATCGCTACGGCAGGCGCCCGGTGATCCTGGGCTCGCTCGTGGGCTCATCCATCGCCTGGCTGCTCTTCGGCTTCGCGCCCGCGCTGTGGGTGCTGTTCCTCGCGCGCATCCTCGACGGCATCTCGGGCGCGTCGTACGCGGCGGCCCAGGCCTACGTGGCCGATATCACCACCGACGAGGAGCGCGTGCGCGGCATGGGCCTGATCGGCGCGGCCTTCGGGCTGGGCTTCATCATCGGCCCCGCGATCGGCGGCATCTTCGCGGCCATCGACCCGCGGGCCCCGTTCATCCTCGCGGCGGCCCTGGCCATGGCCAACTTCGCGGTGGCCGTGCGCCGCCTGCCGGAGTCGCGGGTGCCCGGCTCGCGCACCGGCGCCCAGCAGTCGCGCTGGACGGCACTCGTGAAGGCCGTGGGATCCCGCGAGTACGGGCCGCTCATCTGGATCTCCTTCATCGGCGGGCTTGGCTTCGTGGGGATGGAGTCGGTGTTCGCGCTCTTCGGCAACCGGCGCTTCGACTTCGGCCTCACCGAGACCGGCCTGGTGTTCATGTTCATCGGCGTCTTCGCCGCGATCGTGCAGGGCGGCGTGGCCCATCGCATCACGGCGCGCATGGGGGAGTGGCCGGTGCTCCGCGCCGGGCTCTGGATCACGGCCCTCTCGCTGGTGCTGCTGGGCCTCACCACCGAGCTCTGGGCGCTGTTCCCGGTGCTGGCCCTGCTCGCGCTGGGGTCGGGCCTGGTGTTCCCGACGGTCAACGCCATCGTGTCGCAGAGGGCGCCCGACGCCGACCAGGGCGGGATCCTCGGGGTGCTGGCATCGGCCGGCGGACTGGCCCGGCTCATCGCCCCGATCGCGGCCACCGCGCTGTTCCAGGCGGTCGGCGTGTCGTCGCCGCTCATCATCGGCGGGCTGCTCTTCGTGGTGTGCGGCCTGATCGCCGCCACGCCCCTCGCGCGCCGTCCGGCGGTGGCATGAGCCCTTCGGGTTTTCCCGGATGGCTCATCAGGGACAACAGGACCCCTGAAAAGGGGGCGTGTCGCGCACATTTGCCGATGCGTACCGCCCCACCGGCCGACTAGGGTTCGCCCCCGTGTACAAGAACGTTCCGATCATTCCCCTCGCCGTCATCGGCGTCATCATCGCGGCGATCACGGCGGGCCAGGCCCTCTTCATCGACTGGCTGCCGCCGGCGGACAGCGTGGAGGCCGGCCGCACCTTCACGCTGCTGTGGTTCCTCTTCTGGTGCAGCGTGGTTTTCTTCGTCATCGTCACGAGCGTGCTGGTGTACGCGATCTGGAAGTGGCGGGCGAAGGACGACGACCTCGAGGACGGCCCGCCCACCCACGGCAACACGACGCTCGAGGTCGTGTGGACGGCCGTGCCGTCGATCCTGCTGATCGTCGTGGCGGTGTACGGCTACATCGTGTTGGAGCGCAACGAGGCCGTTGCCGCCGACCGCGTGGAGATCGACGTCTACGCGCAGCAGTTCAACTGGACCTACGGATACCCGTCGGCGGGCATCGAGAGCGGCGACCTCATGGTGCCGGTCAACCGCCAGGTGCAGCTCAACGTGCGCGCCCGCGACGTGATCCACGACTTCTGGGTGCCCCAGTTCGGCATCAAGGGCGACGCCGTGCCCGGCATCACCCACACCCTCTGGATCACCCCCACCAAGGTCGGCACCTACCCCGTGGTGTGCGCCGAGCTCTGCGGCGTGGGCCACAGCGTGATGCGCTCGAGCGTGCACGTGGTCACCGAGCAGCAGTACGCGGCCTGGCTCGCGAAGTCGTCGGCCACGGTGAAGACCGCCGCCGCCGCCAGCGCGGCCGCGGCCAAGCTCGAGACCGCCCCGGGTGACGCCGCCGCCGGCAAGGCTGTGTTCGAGGCCAAGTGCAGCGGCTGCCACGCCGGGCTCGGCACGCAGGCAGGGGGCGTCGGGCCCAAGTTGGCAGGCATCAACTGGTCCGACGAGCAGATCCGCACGCAGGTGAAGAACGGCAAGGGCGCGATGCCCGGCGGACTCGTGAACGGCACCGACCTCGCGAACGTCGTCGCATACGTGCAGTCCATCCAGTAACCGAGAACGAGCGAAGAACCACACATGGCTACTCACGCACCCGCTCCCGCACACGCTCCCGGTGGAGGCCATGGCGGCCACGAGATCCACCAGGACCCGCGTCCGGTCTCGTACTGGTGGACCCGCGCGATCCTCGGCACGGTCGCCGGGGTGCTGTTCTCGTTCCTGCTGCTCTTCCTGCTGCGCGCGCTGTTCGGCTTCGAGCCCCTCTACGACGGCGCGGTGTACGGCGGCGTCGCCGGCCTGATCGGCGCCATCGGGTTCCTGTGGGGCATCGGCTGCTTCGACTTCTGGCTCGGCTGGGCGAAGGGCAAGGACATCTCGGAGGAGGACCACTCCTTCCACGGCGTCACCAACTGGAAGCAGTACTTCCGGGTGAACACCGACCACAAGGTCATCGGCATCCAGTACCTGGGGATGACCCTGTTCTTCATGCTGTGGGGCGGCCTCATGGCCCTGCTCATCCGCACCGAGCTCGCCGCGCCCGGACAGCAGATCGCCGACGGCCAGACGTACAACGGGTTCCTCAGCATGCACGCCACGCTGATGATCTTCGTGTTCGCCGTGCCGGTGTTCGGCGGTATCGCCAACTACGTGCTGCCGATCATGCTGGGCGCCAAGGACATGGCGTTCCCGCGCCTGAACGCCCTGTCGTTCTGGTTCCTGCCGGTGGCCGGGTTCATGTTCCTCGCGAGCATGTTCACCGGCATGTTCGGCGCCGCCTGGACCGCCTACCCGCCGCTGGCCAGCCAGGGCACGATGGGCCAGACGCTCTTCGAGCTCGGCGTGCAGTTCGCCGGGGCATCATCCATCGCCACGGCCATCAACTTCCTGGCGACGATCGTGACCATGCGAGCGCCCGGGATGACCATCTGGCGCATGCCGATCCTCGCGTGGGCCACCGGCGTCACCTCGGTGCTCGCCGTGTTCGCCACGCCCTTCATCGCCGGCTCGCAGTTCCTGACGATGTTCGACCGCATCATGGGCACGAACTTCTTCGTGCCCGACCAGGGCGGCGACGTCATCATGTACCAGCATATTTTCTGGTTCTACTCGCACCCGGCCGTGTACATCATGCTCTTGCCGGGCTTCGGCATCATCAGCGAGATCATCGCCACGTTCGCGCGAAAGCCGCTCTTCGGATACCGCGCCATGGCCTTCTCGCTCGTGGCCATCGCGGTGCTCGGATTCGGCGTGTGGGCCCACCACATGTTCGTGTCGGGCATGGCCCCCTGGCTGCGCGTGCCGATGATGGTCACCACCATCATCATCGCGGTGCCCACCGGCGTGAAGATGTGGTCGTGGCTCGCCACGCTATGGCAGGGGAAGATCCACATAAAGACGCCCATGCTCTGGGCCCTGGGCTTCCTCTTCACCTTCCTCCTGGGCGGCCTGTCGGGAGTCTTCCTCGGCATCGTGCCCGCCGACATCCAGATGTCGGACACCTACTTCGTCACCGCCCACCTGCACTACGTGCTCTATGGCGGCACCGTGTTCACGGTCTTCGCAGGGCTCTACTACTGGTTCCCCAAGATGACGGGGAAGATGTACAACGAGCGCCTCGGCCAGTGGCACTTCTGGCTGACCTTCGCCGGCACCCAGCTGACGTTCTTCCCGATGCACTGGCAGGGCCTGCAGGGCATGCCCCGCCGCGTGGCCGACTACGACCCCCGGTTCGAGACGGTGAACTCCGTCGAGACCATCGGGTCGTACATGCTGGGCATCGCGACGATCATCTTCTTCTACAACATCATCACGTCGTGGAAGTCGGGCCCCAAGGCCCCGTGGAACCCCTGGCGCGGCAAGACCCTCGAGTGGATGGTCTCCTCGCCGCCGCCGCTGTTCAACTTCGACGTCGAGCCGCAGGTCGTGGGTGGCCCGTACCAGTACGGCATCCCGGACGCCCGCCACGCCGTGGTGTTCGCGCCCGAGGAGTTCGGGGGCGAGCTCACCGAGGACACCCGCTATCCGGTGCTCATCATCGCCAACGAGACGCTCACGTCGCAGACGCTGATCGATGAGATCCGATCGCGCGACTCCGAGGGACTCTGGTCGTTCCAGCTGGTCACCCCGGTGGGTGACGGCGACCGGGCCGTGTCGGAGCGTCGCCTCGCCACCACCCTGGCGATCCTCGCCGAGTCCGGCGTGTCGGCCACCGGCCGCGTGGCCGAGGGCGACGTGGTGGCAGTTGCCACCGAGGCCGCGAAGGAGGTCGCGCCCCACGAGCTGGTGATCGCCACCCTGCCGCTCGCCCAGAGCCAGTGGATGCGCAGCGACTCGGTGGACAAGGTGCGCAAGGCAACCGGCGTTCCCGTGAGCCACGTCATCGTGCCGCCCAACGACGCCCGGGCCCTGCTCGGCACGGCGGCGCTGCCGCTGGTCATGGTGGTCGCCACCGAGGCCGTGGGCGCCGAGGCGCTCGCCACGGCCGTGCGCACCCGGGCCGACGCCCAGCCGGCGCGCTTCACGGTGATCGCACCGCTCGACCTGCCCGATCCGCGCTGGGGTGCGGAGGCCAACGAGCTCCGCCGCTCGGCGGGCGAGGCCATGACCGCCACCGTCAACGCGCTGATCAACAGCGGCGTGGCGGTGGAGGGCGAGGTCATGGACGACGCCGCATCCGTCGCCCTCCCGCTGGCGATCGACGCCTACAAGCCGTCGGTCATCATCGTCGCGGGCATCAACGGCGAGGCCGCGGGCCTGCGCGAGGCCGCCGAGGCCGCCGCGGGCGACACCCCGGTGGAGTCGGTCAACCTCGGCGCGGCGGCGGGGGCATAGGCATGGCGACCACCGCAGGCCACGCACCCGCAGACCAGGGGCACGCCGCTCCCGAGAAGAAGCAGCACGTGAACGCCGCCCTCATGGGCATGCTGCTGTTCATCGGTTCCGAGGTGATGCTGTTCGCCTCGCTGTTCACCGCGTACTTCTTCATCCGGTACGGCGTGGCCAACGAGACGTGGCCGCCCCTCAAGCAGGACGGCGAGCCCTTCGAGCTGCCGGTGGTGCTCACCGGCGTCAACACCCTGATCCTGGTGTCGTCGTCATTCACCCTGTGGTGGGGAGAGAAGCGCCTCGCCGCAGGTGACAACAAGGGGCTCATCCGCGGGCTGTGGGTGACCATCCTGATGGGCGCCACCTTCCTGCTCATCCAGCTCAACGAGTACGCGCACCTGGGCTTCACGCCCCAGGACCGCGCGTTCAGCGGCGCCTTCTACACGCTCACGGGCTTCCACGGGGCGCACGTGCTCGTGGGCCTCATCGTCCTGAGCCTGTGCCTCAGGCGCGCGTACAAGCACGACTTCTCGCACGCGTACCACACGCCGCTCACCGCGGGTTCGTATTACTGGCACTTCGTCGACATCGTCTGGGTGCTGCTCTTCTTCCTCGTCTACGTCATCTAGGGACACCGTTGCGCTCACGACTCATCGCATCGTCCGTCGCCCTGGCCCTCGCCGCGGGCGCCCTCGCGCTCTCCGGGTGCGGCGGGGCCGAAGACGCCCTGTCGTCCGGCGACGCCGAGGCCGGCAAGACGAAGTTCGTGCAGCAGTGCGGCGGCTGCCACACCCTGGCCGACGCCGGCACGAAGGGCGTCACCGGGCCGAACCTCGACGACGCCTTCCGCTACCCGCGCGAGCAGGGCTTCAAGGAGACCCAGTTCTTCGGCGTGGTGAAGCGCTGGATCGCCATCGCACCCCAGCAGCCCCTGCCGGGCTCGTACCCGGTGGCCATGCCCCAGAACCTCGTCACGGGCCAGGAGGCCATTGACGTGGCGGCGTACGTCGCGAAGTTCGCCGGCATCAAGCCGGGCAGCGACGTGCGCGCCATCACTCCCGCCGTGGCGGGCACGCCGCCCGCGCCCGGGAAGGGCCCGGCCACGCCCGCCGACGGAGGCGCCGAGGTCCCCTGATGAACGCGGACGGCGCGACCCTTGACGGCGCGCGCGTCCTCGTGACCGGTGCATCGCGCGGCTACGGGGCCGCCGTCGCCCGCGCGCTCGCCGCGCGCGGCGCCCACCTGGTGCTCACCGCCACCGATCCCGCGCACCTCGCGCGCGTGGCGCAGCAGTGCGCCGACGACGGCGCGGCCTGCGACCTCGTGGCGCTCGACCTGTCATCACCGGGGTCGGTGGATGCCGCGGCCGTTCAGGTGGGCAGGGCGGTACCGCGGTTGGAGGGCGTGGTGCTGAACGCCGGGGTGCTGGGCCCCGTGGGACCGCTCGACGCGCTCGATGCCGATGCCACCGGCCGGGCGATCGACGTGGACCTCACGGGGCAGGTGCGCCTGCTGCAGCGCATCGCCCCGCTCATCGCCGATCACGCCGGCGTGGTGCTGGTGACGTCGGGCGCGGCGGCCCGCGCGGGGTACGGGGCCTACGCCATCGGCAAGGCGGGCCTCGAGGCCGTCGGGCTGATGCTGCGCGACGAGTGGGCCCCCCGTGGCATCCGCGTGGTGGCCGTCAACCCCGGGCCGGTGCGCACCGACATGCGCGCCGAGGCCCACCCCGCGGAGGATCCCGCCACCGTGCCGCCGCCCGCCGAGCGCGTGGCGCCGGTGCTCGCGGTGCTCGAGGGCGTGGACCCCGGGCCGCGGGTGCAGGCGTCGGAGTGGGGGCTCTCGTGAGCGCGCCCCACCCGAGCACGCCCGACCCGCGCACGCGCGAGCCGATGCCGCGGCTCGTGCAGCCCGCCGGCTGGCGGGACATCCCCATCGAGCCGGTGGACGAGCCGCTGGTGCCGGTGGCCGGCCTCGGCCCGCGCATCGCCGAGGACCCCCGCTACTTCGCGATGGGCCTCCCGGGCTCGCTTGCCGGGTGCTGGGTGCGCGAGGGCGTTGCCGAGCGCCTGGTGCGGGCGGCCGACTCGCTGCCCGACGGCCTGATGCTGCTGGTGTGGGACGGCTGGAGGTCGATCGAGACCCAGTCGGCCCTCTTCGAGTCGTATGTCGACGACCTGGCGGCGCAGTACCCCGACCTCGACCGCGCCGAGCTCGAGCAGGTGGCGCGGCCCTACGTGACGCCGCCCGACCCCGGCCACCACGCGCCGCCGCCGCATCTCACCGGGGGCGCGGTGGACCTCACCCTCGCCACGGATGACGGCACCGAGCTCGACCTCGGGACGGGCTTCGATGCCTTCGTGCCCGAGGCCGGCGCGGCGGCGCTCGAGGACATCGATACCCCCGCGCGCGCACACCGCCGCCTGCTCTTCCACGCGCTCACGGCGCAGGGGTTCACCGCCTACGTGGAGGAGTGGTGGCACTTCGACTTCGGCGACCAGTTCTGGGCGGCCGTCACCGGTGGCACGCCGCGCTACGGACCCGCCGAGGACCCCTCGCGGGAATAGCATCGGCAGCGTGAGCAGCCATACGCCCACGGCGCGTCCCGCATCGGGGCTCGCGATCATCCCGGCCCTGCTGGGAATGGTGCGCTTCGAGCACACGGTGTTCGCGCTGCCCTTCGCGTTCGCCGGCGCGCTGATGGCCACCAACGCCATGCCGCCGTGGTCCACGCTCGGGTGGATCCTGCTGGCCATGGTGGGTGCCCGGTCGCTGGCAATGGCGCTCAACCGGCTGATCGACCGCCACCTCGACGCCGCCAACCCGCGCACGGCGGGCCGCCACCTGCCGTCGGGGCGGCTCACCACCGGCCAGGTGTGGGCATTCGCCGCGGTGAGCATGGCGGCGCTGCTCGGCGCCGTGAGCCAGCTGCCGGAGATCACCTGGTGGCTGTGGCCGGTCCCCGTGGCGCTGTTCGTCATCTACCCGTACACCAAGCGCGTCACCTGGGCGTGCCACCTGGTGCTCGGCCTGGCCATCGGCATCGCCCCCATCGGCGGGTGGATCGCCGTCACCGGCGCCTTCGCGCTCGCACCGGTGCTCCTGTGGGTTGCCGTTGCCCTGTGGATCGCCGGCTTCGACGTGATCTACGCCCTGCTCGATGTCGACCACGACCGCGAGGCCGGAATCAGGTCGGTGCCCGCGAGGTTCGGCGAGGCCCGCGCCCTGCGCATCGCGGCGGGCCTGCACGTGCTGTCCGTGCTGCTGCTGGTGCTCGCCGGCGTCGCCGCCTCGGTCACCTGGCCCTATTACGTGGGCGTGGCGGCGTGCGCGGTGGTGCTGCTGTGGGAGCACGCCACGGTGCGCCCGGGGGATGACGCCCGCATCCAGGCCGCGTTCGGCGCCGCCAACGGCGTGATGTCGCTGGTGTTCCTGGCCGGGGTGATCGGCGAGGTGGCCGTCGCCTGAGGCCATGGTCACCGCGCGCGGGCTGGTGCACGCGTACGGGGAGCGCCGCGCCGTGGACGGCGTGGACCTCAGCCTCGCGGCCGGCGAGCGCGTGGCCGTGGCCGGCGCGAACGGCGCGGGCAAGAGCACCCTGCTGCGCCTCGTGGCCACCCTGCTGCGGGCACAGTCGGGAACCCTCGAGGTGCTCGGGCAGGAGATCCCGGGCGCCACGCGCGCCGCGCGCGAGGGCATCGGCTACCTGGCGCACGACCCGCTGGTGTACCTCGACCTCACCGCCCGCCAGAACCTCGAGCTCTACGGCGACCTCTACGGAATCGACGACCGCGACCGGCGCATCGACGACCTGCTGGGTCGCGTGGGGCTGATCGGGCGCGCCGAGGACACCGTGCGCACCTTCAGCCGCGGCATGGCCCAGCGCCTGGCCCTGGCGCGCATGCTGCTGCACCGCCCGCGCCTGCTGCTGCTCGACGAGCCGCATGCGAGCCTCGACGCCCGCGGCGCCGCGCTGCTCGACGACGAGCTCGCCGCCGCAACCGCGGATGGCCGTGGCGCGATCATCGTCACGCACGAGGTGGAGCGCGTGGCGCGGGTGGCCGACCGCCTCGTGGTGCTGCGCGCCGGGCGCGTGGTGCTCGACGAGCCCACGGCGGGGCTCGACCCCATGGCCGTGCGCCGGCGCTACGAGGAGGTTGCCTCGTGAGGCGCCGCCAGCTGATAGCGCTGGTGCGCAAGGACCTCCGCCTCGAGCTGCGCACGCGCGAGACCATCGTGGCCATGGTGCTGTTCGCCATCGTGATGCTGGCGATCCTGCAGTTCGGGTTCGGCACCCGCGACGACGACCTCACGCGATTCGTGGGCGGCCTCATGTGGGTCACCCTCGCCTTCACCGCGGTGCTGGGCGTAGGCCGCTCGTACGTGGCCGAGCGGGAGCAGCGCGTGCTCGATGGCCTGCTGGTGGCCCCGGTGCCGCGCACGGTCATGCTCGCGGCGAAGTCGATCGCCATCTTCCTCTACATGACCGCGGTGGAGATCGTGGTCATCCCGCTGGTGGGCATCTTCTTCGTGAAGGGTCCCTACTGGGACTCCATCGGGTGGATCGCCATCGCCGCGGTGCTCGCCAACATCTGCATCGCGCTGTCGGGAACGCTGTTCTCGGGCCTCGCGCTGTTCACCCGCGCCCGTGACCTCATCCTGCCCGTGTTGTTCCTCCCCGCGCTGGTCCCGGTGGTCATCGCGGGTGCCGGCGCCACCCATGCCGTGGCGGGAGGGCCACATGACATGGGCGAGTGGCGTGGGTACTGCCTGTTCCTGCTCGCATACGCAATACTTTTCGCCCTTGTCTCAGTCGCGACCTATGACGCCGTCTTCGACGACTGACGGCCCCGCACGCATCCCCGGCCAGCGCGCCGCGGTGATCTGGGGAGTCCTCGCGACGATCCTCGTGGTGGTGTCCACCATCGGGGTGTTCCTCGTGGCGCCCGAGGATGCC
The DNA here is from genome assembly GCA_018969105.1 of Acidobacteriota bacterium. Classification (GTDB taxonomy): domain Bacteria; phylum Actinomycetota; class Thermoleophilia; order Miltoncostaeales; family Miltoncostaeaceae; genus SYFI01. The sequence continues at coordinate 14,764 of JAGWYY010000009.1, forward strand.
GACCAGGGCATCATCCAGCGCATCTTCTACTTCCACGTGGCCATCGCCATCGCGTCGCTCGTGGCGTTCGCCGTGGCCTGCGTGGCGGGCATCCTCTTCCTGCGCACGCGCAAGGAGCGCTGGGATGACGTGGGCGAGGCCAGCATCCGCATCGGCTTGCTGTTCGCGGTGCTCGTGGTGATCACCGGGTCGATCTGGGCGAAGGCCTCGTGGGGCACCTGGTGGGTGTGGAGCGACCCGCGCCTCGTGACCTACCTCATCGTGGTGCTCATCTACGCCGCGTACTTCGTGCTGAGGTCGTCCGCGGAGGATGACCGCAAGATGCGCTACTCGGCCATCTACGCCATCGCGGGCTTCGCGTCGGTTCCGCTGTCGTTCTACTCGGTGCGGGTGGCCGAGTCGTTCGTGCACCCCGTGGTGTTCACCTCCGGTGGTGCCGCCATGCCCAGCTCGATGCTCTGGTGGTTCGTGGTGTCGCAGGTGGCCATGATCGCCCTGTTCATCGCACTGCTGGAGGTCGACCTGCTGGGCCGCCGATCCGAGCGCGCGTTGCGGCGCCTGGCCATGAGACTGGAGAGCGCATGAGCGGTGGCGCGCAATACGTGGTGGCCGCCTACGCGGTGATCTGGTTCCTCGTGCTGGCCTACGTGGTGATGCTGGGCGCGCGCACCGCGCGCGTGGGCCGGCAGGTGGAGGCCATCATGCGCATGCTCGACCGCCAGGAGGGCGGTCAGGGCGGCGCGCAGGACGACGGCCACGCCGCGGCCGAGCCCGAGAAGGCCGGGGACCGCCCCTGATGGCGCGCGATCTCTATCCGGTGTTCCTCGACCTCACCGACCGCCTCGTGGTGGTGGTGGGGGGCGGGCAGGTGGCCACCGAGCGCGCGGCAAAGCTCGCGGCGCATGGCGCGCGCGTGCGCGTGGTGAGCCCGGCCCTGGGCGAGGCCCTCGCCGCCATGGTGGCCGACGGCCGCGTGGCCGAGCACCGCGCCCGCGGCTACGAGGGGGGCGACCTCGATGGCGCCGTGCTGGTGGTGGCGGCCACCGATGACGCCGACGTGAACCGCCTGGTGCGCGACCACGCCCGCGCCGCCGGCGCCGAGGTGAACGTGGCCGACGACCCCGAGGGGTCCACCGCGGTGATCCCCGCCCTCATGCGCGAGGGCGACCTGGCGATCGCCATCACCACCGGCGGCGCGAGCCCCGTGGTGTCGCGTCGCATCCGGGAGGACCTCCAGCAGCGCTTTGGCCCCGGCTGGGCCGGCCTCATCGCACTGCTCGCCGAGACGCGCGATGAGCTCATCATCGCCCATCCCGACATCGCATCGCGCCGCGCCGCCGTGGAGGCCCTGCTCGACTCCGGCGTGGTGGACGACATCGCCGCCGAGGGCCCCGACGCCTGGCGCGCACGCGTGCGCGTGGCGCTGGGGATCGACTCCGCCGCCGTGGAGGCCGCCTGATGCCCCACCTGATCGCCGTCGGCATCTCGCACAAGACCGCGCCGGTGGAGCAGCGCGAGAAGGTGGCGCTCACCGAGACCACCGCGCGCACCATGGCCCGCGAGCTGGTGCGCCACCCCGACATCGCCGAGGCCGTGGTGCTGTCCACGTGCAACCGCACCGAGGTGTACGTGCACGCCCTCGACGCCGGATCTGCCGAGGACGCCGTGTGCGACGCCTTCGTGCAGCACAGCACCGACATGACGCGCAGCGAGTTCGACTGCGTGCGCTACGCGCACCTCGACGACCGCGCGGTGGCCCACCTGTTCCGCGTGGCGTCGAGCCTCGACTCCATGGTGGTGGGCGAGAGCGAGATCCAGGGCCAGGTGCGCCACGCCTGGGAGCGCTGCGCCGAGGAGGAGTGCACGGGCGTACTCATCGACCGCCTATTCCGCCAGGCGCTCGAGACGGGCAAGCGGGTGCGCACCGAGACCCGCGTGGCCGTGCGTCCCGTGTCGGTGTCCACCGTGGCGGCCGACCTGGCGCGCGAGGCGATCCCCGACCTCGGCGGACGCCGCGGCCTCGTGGTGGGCGGCGGCCAGATGGCCGAGGCCACGGCGCGCGCGCTGATGGAGCGCGGGCTCGGCGAGCTGGTGGTGATCAACCGCACCGTCGGCACCGCCCGTGAGATCGCCGAGCGCCTCGGCGGCATGGGCCTGGGCTTCGACTGCCTGCCCGAGGAGCTCGCGCAGGCCGACGTGGTGCTGTGCTCCACCGACGCCCCGCACCCGGTCATCTCGGCCGAGCAGGTGACGGTGGCCCTCGAGGATCGCCCCGCCCGCCCGATGGTGCTCATCGACATCGCCGTGCCGCGCGATGTTCACCCCGCCGCCTCGGGCGTGCACGGCGCCGTGCTGTTCGACATCGACGACCTCGAGCGCGTGGTGGCCCAGCACCGCGACGAGCGCGAGGACCACGCCCGCCGTGCCGAGGTGATCGTGGGCGAGGAGGTCGAGCGCTACGCCGACTGGCGATCCGGCCTGGCCGTCACCCCGGTCATCACGTCGCTGCGCGAGATGGCCGAGGCCATCCGCCAGGGCGAGATCGCCCGCATCGCCGGCCCCGATGGCGAGATCACCCCCGAGGAGGCCGAGCGCATCGACCAGGTCACCCGGGCGATCCTCAACAAGCTCCTGCACGAGCCCACGGTGCGCGCCCGTGAGGCGGCCACCAGCATCGACGGCCTGCGGCATGTGGAGTCGCTGCGCATGCTCTTCGGGCTCGACCTGCCCGAGCGCGGGCCGCGGGAGCAGAAGGCCGATGACGCCCCGGGCCTTGCGGCCCGCCCCGGCGCCCCCGGCTGAGGGGCGCCCATGCGCGTCACCGTGGCCACGCGCCGCTCCGCCCTCGCTCTTGCGCAGTCGCGGGCCGTGGCGCGGGCGCTGGAGGACGCCGGCCATGAGGCCCCGCTGCTCGAGCTCACCACCGCGGGTGACCGCTGGAGCCTCGCAGGCGCCGAGTCCGCGCCCGGCATGGATGTGAAGGGCATGTTCGTGAAGGAACTCGAGGAGGCCCTGCTCGACGGCCGCGCGGACATCGCGGTGCACTCGGCCAAGGATCTCCCGGGTGAGCTGCCATCCGGCCTGGCGGTGATCGCCACGCCTCCGCGCGAGGACCCCTCCGACGTGCTGGTGGGAAGCCCCGGCGGCCTCGATGCGCTGCCCGAGGGCGCGCGCGTGGGCACCACGAGCCCCCGGCGCAGCGCCCAGGTGCGGGCCGCGCGCCCCGACGTGCAGGTGGTGGAGGTGCGCGGCAATGTGGACACCCGCCTGGCCAAGCTGGATGCCGGTGAGGTGGATGCCCTCGTGCTGGCCGCCGCAGGCCTCAGTCGCCTTGGCATCGCCCGCCCCGACGCCGTGGTGCTGCCACTCGACGTGTGCCTGCCCGCGGCCGGGCAGGGAATCGTGGCCATCGAGGGCCGCGCCGATGACGCCGCGGTGCGCGATGCCTGCGCGCCCATCGACGACCCAGCCGCCCACGCGTGCCTGCTCGCCGAGCGGGCATTCCTCGCCCGCCTCGGCGGTGGCTGCAGCGTGGCCGCGGGTGCCCTGTGCGAGCTCGATGGCGACGCCCTGCGCATGCGCGCGTGGTGGGAGGGCACTGGCCGCTTCGCCGACGTCGAGGGCACCACGGCAGGCGCCGCGGCCCTGGGCGCTCGTGCCGCCACGGAGGTGGGTGCACCGTGAGCGAGGGCATGGTCTACCTCATCGGCGCCGGCCCCGGCGACCCCGGGCTCATCACCGTGCGCGGGCGCGAGGCGCTGATGCGGGCGGACGTCGTGCTGTACGACCGCCTGGGCACCGAGCAGCTCATGCACCTGGTGCGCCCCGATGCCGAGCTCATCGACGTGGGCAAGGCCCCCGGTCGGGCCAAGCTGACCCAGGACGAGACCACCGCGCTGCTGGTGCGCCTGGGCCGGGAGGGCCGGGTGGTGGCGCGCCTCAAGGGTGGCGACCCGTTCGTGTTCGGGCGCGGGGCCGAGGAGGCCGAGGCGCTCGTGCAGGCCGGCGTGCGCGTGCTGGTGGTGCCGGGCGTCACGTCGGCCATCGGCGCCCCGTCCGCGGCGGGCATCCCCGTGACGTACCGGGCGATGTCCACGGCGTTCACGGTGGTCACCGGCCATGAGGACCCCGCGAAGGACGCCGAGCAGAACGACTGGGACCTCCTGGCGGGCCTGCCGCACACGCTCATCGTGCTCATGGGCATGGGACGCCTGCGGGGCATCGCCGAGCGGCTCATCGCCGCGGGGCGCCCGGCCGACCAGCCCGCCGCGGCGATCCAGTGGGGCACCACCCCGCGCCAGCGATCGGTCATCGCCACGCTCGGCACCATCGCCGACCGGGTGGAGCAGGACGGCCTCGGCAACCCGGCCATCCTCGTGTTCGGTGACGTCGTCTCGCGCGAGCCCGGCCTCGTCGCCGCCGGCCGTGGCCCGCTGGCCGGTCGCACGGTGGTGGTCACGCGCGCCCGCGCGCAGGCCAGCGAGCTCGCGGGCGCGCTCGAGGCGCTCGGGGCGAACGTGGTGGAGATGCCGGTCATCCGCGTCCGGCCCACCGGCCTCACTCCGCATGCCGAGGCCGCCCTCGATGCCATCGGCCGGTATGACGTGATCGTGCTCACCAGCGCGAACGGGGTGGATGCCCTGGCCGGGCTCATGGCCACGCGCGGTCTCGATGCCCGCAGCCTGCGCCCCGATCAGGTGGTGGCGGCCGTGGGCCCGGCGACCGCGGCCGCGCTTGCCAGCCACGGAATCCGCGCCGACGTGGTGCCCGAGCGCTTCGTGGCCGAGGCCATGGTGGAGGCCCTCGAGGCCCATCCCATGGATGGCCGCCGGGTGCTCATCGCGCGCGCCCTCGATGCCCGGCCGGTGATCGCCGACGCCCTGCGCGCCCGCGGCGCCGAGGTGGACGACCTCGTGGTGTACGAGACCGTGCCCGAGCGCCCCGCCGACGAGGCCATCGCGCAGGCCCTCGAGGCCGACATCATCACCTTCACGGCGTCGTCCACCGTCACCAACACCCTCGCGGTGCTCGACGACGCCCAGCGTGCCCACCTCACCGATGGCCCCCGCGTGGTGAGCATCGGCCCCATCACCTCTGCCACGGCCCGCGAGGCCGGGCTCACGGTGGCCGCCGAGGCCGGGAGCAGCGATATCCCCGGCCTCATCCAGGCGATCATCGATCTGTCCAGCCCCAAGGAGCACTGATGACCCATGCACGCTCCGGCGCCGCCATCGTGGCGGGTGCCGTCGCCGCAGCCGCCCTCGCCATGTCCGCATCCGCGGCCCCGGCACCCGCGCCGAAGTCGCTTCCCAATCCCGCCCTCACGGGCTTCCAGCTCATCCAGAGGTTCGAGAACAACCTCGCACCCGATCGCGGCGCGCAGCTCGCGACGTTCCTCTCCGGCGCCTTCATCATCCGGCGCTCCGACGGCACCACGCTCAACCGGGCGCAGTACCTGAAGAACCACCCGTACTTCCCGGGCCGGCAGATCAAGGTGCTCGGCGCCGAGTACGCGGCGCCGGTGCTCACCGTGAGCGCCGTCGCCTGGACGCCGCCGGCCACCGCGTACGCGCCGGGGCTCTTCTCGTTCGCGTGGGTCAACGGCGCATGGAAGATGACGGCCTTCGCGAAGTTCCCCGAGCAGGCCACCCTGCCGACGGGCTAGCCGGCCGCCGTGAGCCAACCGCTGGGCTTCCTCACCGACTACGGCCCGCAGACCGAGCACGTCGGCGCGCTCCACGCCGTGGCGGCCACGATGGCCCCGGGCAGCGACCGCATCGACCTGGCCCACGATGTTCCGCCCGGTGATATCCGCTGGGGGGCGATCCTCGTCGATCGGCTCGTGCGCCTGATGCCGCGCGACTCGGTCACCGTCGCGGTGGTCGACCCCGGGGTGGGCACCGACCGCCCGGGCGTGGCGCTGGAGGTGGAGTGGGGCAGGGTGGTGGTGGGCCCCGACAATGGCCTCCTCGGCCTGGCCGCCGATCGCCTCGGCGCCGTGCGCGCCGTGGAGATCACCAACCCCGACCACATGCGCGCGCCGGTGTCCGCCACCTTCCACGGGCGTGACGTGTTCACGCCGGCCGCCGCCCATCTGGCCCTGGGCACGCCGCTCGACGACCTCGGCCCGGCGATCGACCCATCGGCGTTGCAGCGCCCGCACCTTCCCGAGCCCAGCGCCATGCCGGGCACGCTCGAGGCACTGGTGGCAGGCGTGGACCGCTTCGGCAACCTCGCGCTCTGGGCCCAGCCCGAGCACCTGATGGCCGCGGGCCTGGTGGATGGCGACCGCCTGTGGCTTGCCAGTGCCGAGGGGGGTCGCACGCAGGCCACGATGGGCCGCACCTTCGCCGACGTGCCCCGCGGCGCATTGCTGGCCTATGTCGACTCCCACGGGCTGGTGTCGGTGGCGCTGAACGGCGGCAGCGCCGAGGAGCGGGTGCGGGCGACGGCCGGGGAGGTCGTGGCCCTCATGCGTCAGGAGTAGCGGCCCTTCCAGGCATTCATGCGGATGCGCCAGATGTCCTCGATGAACGGCGGCAGGTGCTGGCCGACGTCGAAGGTCGACTCATCCCGGAACTCCACCGACACCGGCATCTCCGCGATGCGCGCCCCCATTCGCCGCGCCAGGTAGAGCACCTCGATGTCGAAGGCGAACGAGTCGACGGTGGCCTTCTCGAACACCCGCCGCGCCCAGGCGGCCGTGAACCCCTTGAACCCCGCCTGGGTGTCGCTGATCACCGGCAGCACCAGCAGCCGCCGGGTGGCCTGCACGGCCGCCCCCGCGGCCAGCCGCGCCGCGCTGCGCTCGGTGTCGGCATACGCCGCGAGGCTGCGCTTGCCGGTTACCACGTCGGCCACGCCCGACCTCAACAGCCCGAGCGCCGGATCAACATGGAACGGCGCGATGTTCATGTCGGCGTCCACGTAGAAGCGGTACTCGCCGGTGGCGGCCAGCATGCCCGACCGCACCGCGCCGCCCTTGCCGCGGTTCTCCGGCAGCGGGTTCAGCCGGATGCGCGAATCGCGCGCCGCTGCCCGCTCCACCAGCGCGGCCGTGCCGTCACTGCTGCCGTCGTCGCTCACCACGAGCTCCACCGAGCCCGCGAAGCCATCCATCCAGGCCGCCCAGCCGTCGAGCGTGGGCTGCAGCCGGCGCTCCTCGTTGTAGGCGGGCACGACGATCGAGAGATCCATCGCGGGATGGTCGCAGACGGGGGCAGGAGGAGCGAATCGCCTTGTGGCCTGATCGGAGTAGCGTTGGCTCATGCGCCGTCCCGTTCTGCGCGTCGCCACCCTCATTGTCGGACTCGCCGCCGCATGTTCTCCGGCGCTCGGCGCTGTCGGCGACATGACCCGCTTTCCCACCCTTGCGCCCGGCGGGGCATTCCCCCAGGGGCCGACCGTGGGTCCCGATGGTGCCACGTGGTTCTTCGGCAACTACGCAACCGATCCGGGAATCGCCAGCCGAAGCCACCGTCAGACCACGACCCGCAAGCGTGCGATGGGCGTCACACCGACCTCGTCCCGCCTCATGCGGGTGGGCCTGGATGGAAGCGTGACGAGTCGGGGCGCGACGCCGTTCCGCAATACCGTGATCGACGGCCTCACCACCTTCGCCGGTGACCTCTGGGTCTTCTCATCCGACGTACCCGGCTTCGGTCCCTATCGGGCAACTCGCTATGCAACGGGGGGCTCCTACGCGCCCTTTGCCATCGGCGTGGCGGGCTACGCGCCGATGGCCGGCCCCGACGGCAATCTCTGGTCCTGGAATGTGGGCGGCAATATCGCGCGGATGACCAGGGAGGGCACCTCCCTGGCTCCTATCGCGGCAGGGGCGTCGAGCATTCTTGCCCCGGGCGAAGGTGTTGCATGGACGACGGTGAATACCCCGGCCCTCCGGAGGGTCGGCCCTGACGGTTCGACGACGGATTTCGCGACACCATCCCAGCCGCTGGCGCTCGCATCCTCCGCAGGTGGATTCGTCTGGTACGTGGATGCCGGGTCGGGTGCCATCGGGCGGATGGGGCCTGGCGGCAACGTCGCTGAGACCGTGGATGGATCGCGTTACCCCACTGGCATCGCCGTGTCGCCGGATGGGGTGGCATGGGCCACGGACGCGAATGCCGGGCGCATCTACCGTGTGACGCAGTCGCTCTCCGTCCAGGTGCTGACGGTCCCCGATGCCCTGCAAACGGTATCTCCCGTCATCGGGTCAGATGGGAATCTCTGGTTCGGGTATGCGCGGGCTGCGGGCGAGTACCTGTTTGCACGTGTGCTCACCGGCATCGTCCCGGAAAGCGTCTCAGCTCCCGTGGCCGCGGGGAAAGTGGCGTCGGGGGAGGCGCTCACCACAGGCGATGGCCAGTGGAGGTACGCCCCCACCGGCTACTCGTACCAATGGCAGCGCTGCGACGGGGACGACCCCAGGACGTGCGCGAACATCGCCGGATCAACAGGTGCCACCCACCGCGTGGCAGGCGATGACGTCGGCAAGGGGTTGAGGGTGGTGGTATCCGCCGCCAACCTCAACGGCACCTCTGCTCCGGCGGCGTCGAACATCCTCACGAACGCCTCACCCCCTGCAGCGAGGGCCACCATCGGGAAGCCTCGCCGGAAGGGCTATGTCATCTTCACCAGCGCCACGGTGAGCGGACCCGGCACGCTCACGCAGGTCGGCACCGTGACGTCGCCACGTGGCTCAGCGAAGTCTGAGCGTGCACGAAAGCCGGCCCCCAAGGCCATTCGCGCGTGTGCCCCGAAGCCCATCAGCCCGGGGGCGGCGGCCACCCGGACCATCAGGTGCGTCCTGTCGCCACGGGTGCGCACTCTCCTTGCCCTGGGCAAGCGGACCGTGACGTTGAAGACCACCTTCACCCCGCGGGGTGGGGGAGCGACCACGGTCACCCGGCGCATCACCGTTCCTCGCATTCCTCGGAAGCGCTGAACGCACGCGCGCCGCGGCCCCAGGGGGAACGCGGCGCGCGCAGATGGCGAGACCCGGACTCGAACCGGGGACACCACGATTTTCAGTCGTGTGCTCTACCAGCTGAGCTATCTCGCCCGGCCGGGGAACGCTAGGCGCGCATCACCGGCGATGCAACCCGTATCCAGCGGTACCATCGGCGCGTGGCGACAGGTGGACACATCCTCGTGGTCGATGACGAGAAGCCGATTCGTCGGCTGCTCCGCATGTACCTCGACGAGGGCGGATACACGGTGACCGAGGCCGCCGACGGCGCCGAGGCGCTGGCCAAGATGCGCGATGGCGGCATCGACCTTGTGCTGCTCGACCTCATGCTTCCGGAGATCGACGGGCTCGAGGCGTGCCGTCGCATTCGCGACGACCATCCGTCGGTGCCGGTGATCATGCTCACTGCGCGCGACGACGAGGCCAGCCGCGTGACGGGGCTCGAGATGGGCGCCGACGACTACGTGACCAAGCCCTTCTCCGGGCGTGAGCTGGTGGCGCGCGTGAAGGCCGTGCTGCGGCGCGTGCAGGGCGAGCCCGACGCCGTCGGCGTGCTGCGCGCCGGGCGCGCCGAGCTCGACCCCACGAGCCGCACCTGCAGCCTGGACGGCGAGGACGTCGAGCTCACACGGCTGGAGTTCGACCTGCTGGCCGAGCTGGCGGCCCACCCCAACGTGGTGTTCACCCGCGAGCGGCTGCTCGAGAGGGTGTGGGGCTACCAGTCGGGCGTGGGCGGCAAGACCGTGGACGTGCACGTGGCCAACCTGCGACGCAAGCTCGGCAAGGACCTCCCGATCGTGGCGGTGCGCGGGGTGGGCTACCGCCTGGACACCTCGGGGTCGTGAGCGCGCAGCAGGGCGGTCGCCCCTGGTCGAAGTACCTGCCCACCTCATATCGCGGTCGCATCGCGCTGGCCATCGGCGCCGCACTGGTCATCGCCGTCATCGCCACCCAGCTGCTGCTGGGCCTTTTCGTGGGCACGCGCGTGCAGCAGGAGGTGACGCAGCAGCTGCGCCAGCAGGGGCAGGAGATCGCCGTGGTGGCACGCGATCAGGGCTACGCGGGCATCGCCGCGGCCAAGAGGTTCCTCCCCGGTACGCGGGTGGTGGTGCGGCGCGACGGCGAGACGATCTACTGGAGCGACCCCGTGAAGGTGCTCGAGGCGCGTGCGGTGGTGAACGACGGCGACATCGAGGTGACCCTCGAGCGCGAGGCCAACGCCGGCGTGTGGGGCGAGTGGGCCGTGCCGCTGGTGGTGGGTGGCGTCATCCTGATCATCGGCGGCGTCGCTTGGTGGCTGGCGGGGCTCACGAGCCGGCGCCTACGGCGGGATGCCTCGGCGCTCGCGGGGCAGGCCGAGCGCGTGGCCGGCGGCGACCTCGAGGCGCGCGTGGAGGTGGAGGACGATGAGCTCTCGCGCGTGGCCACCTCGCTCAACGCGATGACCGAGCAGCTGGCCGACACCGACCGCCGCCAGCGGGAGTTCCTGGCCGACGTGGCGCACGAGCTGCGCACGCCGATCACCGCGATCGACGGCTTCGCGTCGGCGCTCGTGGATGGCGCCGCCCGCACGGATGACGACCGCCGGGAGGCCGCCGAGACCATCAAGGTGGAGTCGGAGCGGCTCTGCGCGCTGGTGAGCGACCTGCAGGCGCTCACGGTGGCCGACCTCGATCAGGCGGTTGCGCGCGAGCCGGTGGACCTCGTGGAGTGCTGCCGCGACGTGGCCCACCGGCTGGAGCGCGCGGCGGGGGAGAATGGCGTGCTCCTGCGCGGCCCCGCCGACGGGCAGGACCCGATCGTGGCGGAGACGAATGGGGCGCACGTGGAGACCATCCTGCAGAACCTCGCCACCAACGCCATCCGCGCCACCCCTGCGGGCGGCACCGTGCGCATCGCGGCGGCCGCCGAGGGCGACGACGTGGCGATCGAGGTGTCGGACACCGGGGTGGGCATACCCCCGGAGCACCTGCCGCGTATCTTCGACCGCATGTACCGGGTGGACAGCGCGCGCGACCGCGCGTCGGGTGGCACCGGCCTCGGCCTGGCGATCGTGAAGGGCCTGGTCGACGCCCTCGGCGCGCGGGTCGAGGTGCAGAGCACGCCGGGCGAGGGCAGCACGTTCCGGGTGCTGTTGCCGATCGTCTCGAAGGCCGCGAAATGACCATGCCCGCCGCAACGCCCGTGCGATCCGGACCGCTGGAACACGCCCGCCACCGTGCCGGACGCCGCGCTGCTGCGCTGGTGGCCGCCGCCCTGGTGGGCGGCACGTGCCTGGCGAGCGCCGGCGCCGCATCGGCCGCGCCGCCGCTCACCATCACGGCCTTCCGGGTGATGGATGCCAGCGGCAGGAAGCCCGCCACCCAGCCCCTCACGCGCGGCGTGGCATACCGCTACCGGCTCGACTACCGCGTGGGTGGACGGGTCGTGGTGCAATTGCGGCGCTCGGGTGCGTTCTGGTCGCCCTACGGCGACAAGCTGGTGTCCATCCGCCCGCGCCCCCAGACGGCCGATCCGGGGCGCTACTTCGCGTCCGATCCCATTCGCGTGGCGCGCTCGGAGAGCCCCGGCGAGTACCGGCTCACCTACCAGGTGACGGCAACCGATCGCGCAGGATCCACCACCCGCACGGCCGAGTTGCGCATGAGGTTCCGCTAGCGGCGTAGGCTTCGGGGGCTGCCGAACCAAAGGAGTCTCCCCGTGGCACAGCACCGCTACATGCTCCCCGAGGACCGGATCCCGGACCACTGGTACAACATCGCGGCCGACCTGCCGTCGATGCCCCCTCCGCCGCTCAACCCCGGAACCGGTGAGCCCATCGGCCCCGAGGCCCTCGCCGCCATCTTCCCGATGGCGCTGATCGAGCAGGAGGTCTCGGCGGAGCGCTACATCCCCATTCCCGATGCCGTGCGCGAGGTCTACGCCATGTGGCGCCCCACGCCGCTCTACCGGGCCCTCGGGCTGGAGCAGGCGCTCGGCACCAACTGCAAGATCTTCTACAAGTACGAGGGCGTCTCGCCCGCGGGCAGCCACAAGCCCAACACCTCCGTGCCGCAGGCCTACTACAACAAGCAGGCCGGCGTGAGCAAGCTCAGCACCGAGACCGGTGCGGGCCAGTGGGGGTCGTCGCTGTCGTTCGCGTGCCAGCACTTCGGCCTGGAGTGCGAGGTCTTCATGGTGCGGGTGTCGTACGACTCCAAGCCGTACCGGCGCCTGATGATGGAGACCTGGGGCGGCACGTGCATCGCCAGCCCGTCCGATCAGACCAACGCGGGCCGGGCGATCCTCGCCGAGAACCCCGACTCCTCGGGCAGCCTCGGCATCGCGATCAGCGAGGCCGTCGAGGTGGCCGCCACCCACGATGACACCAACTACGCGCTGGGCTCGGTGCTCAACCACGTGCTGCTGCACCAGACGGTGGTGGGGCAGGAGGCCAAGGAGCAGCTCGAGATGGCCGGGGCCTACCCCGACGTGGTCGTCGGCTGCGTGGGCGGGGGCTCGAACTTCGCGGGCATCTCGTTCCCGTTCCTGCAGGACAAGATCGCCGGCCGCGACATCCGCATCGTGGCCGTCGAGCCGGCCTCGTGCCCCACGCTCACGCGCGGCACGTACGGCTACGACTTCGGCGACACCGCGCAGATGACCCCGCTGCTGCCCATGCACTCGCTGGGCCATGGCTTCATCCCGCCGTCCATCCACTCGGGTGGCCTCCGGTACCACGGCATGGCCCCGCTGGTGAGCCACGTGGTGCACGAGGGCCTCGTGGAGGCCACCTCGTACGGGCAGGTGGAGTGCTTCACCGAGGCCGTGCGCTTCGCGCAGGCCGAGGGCATCATCCCGGCGCCCGAGCCGTCGCACGCCATCCGCCACGTCATCGCCGAGGTGGAGCGCGCGAAGGAGGAGGGCGTGGAGAAGACGATCCTCTTCAACCTCTGCGGCCACGGCCACTTCGACATGGCCGCATACGCCGACTTCCTCGGCGGCAACATGCAGGACCTCGACGTGGACGAGGGCGAGCTCGCCCGCGCCTCCGAGGCCCTGGCGGCCCTGCCGGGAATCGGCTGATCACCGTGCCGGGGCCTGGCGCCTGATCGCCCGGGGCCACGGCCGAGCGCCGTGGCCCGTGGGGGCGGTTGGGCGCCGGGCGCCTGCCCGGCTACTCCACGCTCGGGGTGGAGTCGCCGTCCTCCTCGAGGGCCGCTGCCTCCTCGGCTGCCTTT
>JAGWYY010000125.1 GCA_018969105.1 Acidobacteriota bacterium
GACAGGCGGGTGTTACGGTTGGATGGTGCCGATCCCGGCACCGATGCATCGCTCGAGGCCCTTTGTGACGACCTTCGCGCTCGACACCGCAACGCCTGACCCGGCCCTGGCGATCGTCGACGGCGACGACGTCGTGGCGGAGTCGTGGCTCGGTCGCATCCCCGGCGGAGGGCGCCGGGTACTCGAGGCGGCCCACGACCTCTTCACCTCGGCCGGCGTGGCCCCGGCCGACCTCGACGACATCGTGGTGGGCATCGGTCCCGGTGGCTTCACGGGCATCCGCATCGGCATCGCCACGGCGCTCGGACTCGGGCAGGCCCTGGGAATCCCCGTGCAGGGCGCGTCCACCCTTGAGGCCCTTGCGCTGGGCATCGCCCTCGTCACGGAGCCCGCTGGACCTCCCGCCGAGGGCATGCTCGTGGTGCCCGTCATCGACGCCCGCCGGGGGCAGGTGTTCGGCGCCGCGTATCGCGTTGACCCCTCGGGCGGCCTGCAGCGGGTGATCGCCCCCGCGGCGTGGGATCCCGCCGACCTCGCGACGGCCGTGGCCGGCATCGGCCCCTGCGCCGTGGCCGGTGACGGCGCCGGGCTGGTGCTGCTGCCGGCCGATGCGCATCGGGTGGCGGATGAAGTGGCCGATCGCATCTCGCCGATGTGCCTCGTGCGGCGGGTGCGTGCGGGCGCCGCCCGCCCCGTGGCGCCCGAGTACCTGCGCCTGCCCGATGCCGAGGAGAATCGCCTGCGACGGCTTCGCGAGGAGGCGCCGGCGTGAGCGCCCGCCGCACCGCCACGGCGCGGTCGGCCAGGGTGCGCCCGCCGGTGGTGCGCCGCGCCCGCCCCGAGGACATCACCGGGATCCTCGCCATCGAGACCCGCAGCAACCCCGTGCCGTGGTCGCGCCAGCTGTTCGTCAAGGAACTCGACCGGCGCGAGGGCGCCATGCTGGTGGCGGTGGATGGCGATGCGGTCGTGGGCTTCATCGCGTGCGCGGGCCAGGGCGACTCGTGGCACATCCTCAACGTCACCGTCGATGCCGACCATCGGCGCCGCGGCATCGGCGGGCTGCTGGTGGACGGCGTCATCTCGCTGCTCGATGGACGGCCGTACGATCGTTACACCCTCGAGGTGAGGGTCTCCAACGATGTCGCCATACGCTTGTATCGCGCACGGGGATTCGTGGACTGCGGGGTACGGCCGCGCTACTACTCCGACAACCAGGAGGATGCGCTGATCATGTGGCGGGAGCCCCAGGAGGACGGCAGCTGATGGGCGACGTGGTGCTCGCCATCGAGACCTCCTGCGATGAGACCGCCGCCGCGGTGGTGGACGGCCGCCGCATCCTCTCGAACGTGGTGGCATCACAGGCCGAGCTCCACTCCGTGTACGGCGGCGTGGTGCCCGAGGTCGCGGCGCGCCACCACCTCACCACGGTGAACGCCGTGGTGGACCGCGCGCTCGACGATGCCCGCATGTCGCTGGGCGATGTCGATCGCATCGCCGTCACGCGGCGTCCGGGCCTCATCGGCGCGCTGCTGGTGGGCGTGGCCACCGCGAAGGCGCTCGCCTACGCCACCGGGAAGCCCCTCGTGATGGCCGACCACCTGCATGGCCACGTGGCCGCGTGCTGGCTCGAGCCACTGGCCCTCGACCCGCCGTTCGTGGCCCTCACGGCATCCGGCGGGCACACGCGGCTCGACCTGGTGGAGGACTACGCGGCGCCGCAGCTGCTGGGGCAGACCCTCGACGACGCCGCGGGCGAGGCGATCGACAAGGGCGCGCGCCTGCTGGGCATCCCGTACCCGGGTGGTCCCGGGCTCGAGGTCCTGGCGCGCGAGGGCGACGCCACGGCGTTCGACTTCCCGGTGGGCCTGCGCTCGCGGGGTCCCGACCAGCTGGACTTCTCGTATGCCGGCGTGAAGACCGCGCTGCTCTACGCCACCCGCGACCTCGGTGATGACGGCGTGCAGGCCCGCCGCGCCGACCTCGCGGCGTCGTACCAGGAGGCCATCGTGCGCCCGCTGGTGGACCGGCTCATGCTGGCCGCCGACATCCACGCCGTGCCCGCGGTGTCGATCGGCGGCGGGGTGGCGGCCAATGGCCGCCTGCGCGAGCTGGTGGAGCAGGCGGCGGCGTCACGCGGGCTGCGCGTGGCCATCCCCGATCGCGCGCTCTGCACCGACAACGCCGCGATGATCGCCGCCGCCGCGGCATTCACCCCGGCCATCCCGTGGCCCGACTACGTGGGTGAGGACGCCATCGCCACGGCGCCTCCGGGGGGCATCGCCGCATGAGGGGCCTGCACATCGGCATCGCGCTCGCGGCCGTTGCCGCCATCGCCGCCCCCGCCTTCGTGGTGGCGCAGGAGGGTGGTCCCGCCGACGGCGCGCTGGTGGCCGCCGCCGGATGGCGCGATGTGGTGGATGGCCAGCGCGCCCCGCAGGTGCCACCCGCGGGAGACACCGAGTCGGCGATCATCCTGCTCGACGGCCCCGGGCTGGTGGACGTGCCCGAGGCCCGGCGCGCAGCCGCGCTGGCCGCCATGCAGGCCGACCAGCTCGCCATCGAGGGCTCGCTGCAGGGCATGGGCGGGGTGGTCACCCACCGCTATCGCACGCTCGTGAACGGCCTGGCCGTGCGCCTGCCGTCCGGGCGCCTGAGCACGGCCGCGGAGATCCCCGGCATCCAGGCCGTGGTGCCCGTGCTCTATATGGCGCCCGCGCAGGCCCAGGCCGGCCAGCCGTTGCCCACCGCCCCGGCGCAGTCCACCGCCACGATCACTGCCCCTGCTGCCACGACGACATCCGGCAACGCCCCGGCCCCGGCACCGGCACCGCAGCAGGCACCGGCACCGCAGCAGGACCCGGCGCCCACCCCTGCCTCCCAGCGGGCCCCAGCACCCGGGCAGGCACCGGCATCGGCCAGCGCTCCCACGGGCCCCATGCACGTGGCGCTGATCGACAGCGCCGTGGACGCCACGCATCCGTGGCTCGGGGGCGGAATCGGCCCCGCGAACCTGATCATCGCCGGGTCCGACCTGGTGGAGGGCGACGCCGACCCGGCGCCCGACCCCAGCGATCCGTCCGCCGAGAGCCACGGAACCCAGATGGCATCCATCATCCTGCGCTCCCCGGCGCTGGCGGGCCTGCCCGCCTCGGCCATGCCGCGCATGCTGGTGTACCGCGTGACCGCCCGCGAGATGGTGGACGGCCGCGTGCGCACCCTCGCGCGCACCGACCGGGTGCTCGCCGCGCTGGAGATCGCCATGGACCCCAACCGTGACGGCAGGCCCGAGGACGCCGCCGACGTGGTGGTGATGGGCGTGGCCCGGGGATTCGGCGCCGGAGGGGTTGACCCCGTGGCCCGCGCCATGGCCGCGGCCAACCGCGCCGGTGCCGTGGTGGTGGCCCCCGCGGGCAACGATGGCCCCACCGGGGGAACGCCGGGCACGCTCGGCAACGCCGCGGCGGTGCGGGACGCGCTCATCGTGGGTGGAATGGCCGGCGGCACGGCCCCGCGCACCGCCGATCTCACGATGTCCATCGGGCCCGCCGCCGCCCGCATGGGTCCGCTGCCGCTCATGGGCGCCGAGCCCTCGGGCTCGCTGCAGTCCGGGTTGCGCCTGGTGCCGGCCAGCGGCGATGCCGGGGTGGGATCGGGCACGGACATCCGCGACTTCGCCGGCGAGGGTGGCCGCAGTACCGTGGCCGGTGCGGTGGCCATGGTCACCCGGAGCGGGGCACCCATCGCCGAGGTCGCGCGCCGTGCGGCGGGCGCCGGTGCGCTGGCGCTGGTGGTGTGGGACGAGGACGGCACCGGGGCGTTCCCGGGCATCGTGGGCGGCGCGGACGTGCCGATCCCCATCGTCGGCCTCGGCTCGCGGCAGGGAAGGGCCGTGATGGACATGCTCGCCCGCGACCCCGCGGCGTCGGTGAGCGTGGTGCCGCGCGGCGACCAGGGCGCTCCGGCGGCCGTGGCATCGTTCTCGTCGCGCGGTCCCACTTCCGACGGTCGCGTGAAGCCCGACCTCGTGGCGCCCGCCATCGCGGTGGACGCCGCCTACCCGGGTAAGGACGACGCCGGCCAGCCGCGCCAGGCCCCGCTCAGCGGCACCTCCGCCGCCACGGCCTCCGTGGCCGCCACGGCACTGCGCCTGCGCGTTGACCATCCGAATTGGCGCCCGGCGGACGTGCGCAGCGTGCTCGTGCAGTCGGCCGGCCCCGTGCCGAATTCCGCCCTGGCCGACTCCGGCGCAGGCAGCGCGCCCGATCCGGCATCCATCGCCACGCGGGCACTTCCCGGCATCGCCATCGACCCGCCGATCATCAGCGGCATCCGCCGGCGCGACGACGACACCACGCTGAGGTTCTCGGCGCGCGACCTCACCGGAACCGGCGGCCCCTTCCGCATGCTGCTGCAGGGCCCCGACGGCGATTACCAGCCGGTGGGCAACCCCATCGTGCTGAAGCCCGGCGGCACGGCCACGGCGTCCATCGACGTGCCGCGCGCCCCGCGATCGGGCGACGAGGCGTGGCGCGGCCGCCTGGTCATCGCGCCCGAGGGCGGCGACATCGCCGCCGGGTCGGCGCTGGTGTGGGCGGCCCCGCGCGTGCCGGTGCCGAAGGCCGCCCTCGGCACGCCCGAGGTGCGCCGCACGGGGTCGGGGCTGGGGCAGGTGGTGGTGCGCATCGGCATGCGCGACGTAACCCCCGAGGGCCTCACCGCCGAGACCCTGCGTGACGTGCGCGTGGACCTCGTGCCGGTGGGGGGAGGTACGCCGATCCGCATGACGCAGGGCGAGCCCTCGGGCGACTGGCCGGCGTCCACCTACCGCATCCTGCTGTCCCGCCG
>JAGWYY010000126.1 GCA_018969105.1 Acidobacteriota bacterium
CCTCGGTCATGCCGATCTTCTTGCCCACCGCGACCTCGATCTCGTCCATGCCGTGGTGCCCGCCGCCGTGCATGCCGGCACCACCCGGGCCACCCACGCCCGGCAGCGGCGCGTTCTTGGCGCGCTCGAGCATCTGGTCGGCCTGGTCCTGTGTGATGCGGCCCGCGGCCACCTGCTCCTGCAGCCGCTGCTTCAGCACGTCGGTGAAGGCCCCCTTCACCTCTGCGGGCGTGATCTGCTCGCCGGTGCGCTTGGACAGCGCGCTGGCGAAGTCGCCGGCCGGGTCGTCCTGGCCGCTTGTCGCGGCGAACGCGCCGGCGAGTCCCCCGCCCACGAGCACGCCGACGCCGGCGAGCACTGCGATGCGCTTGTTCCTGGTCTTCACGGTCGTCCCCCGAAGTCGGTCATCAGTGACGGGGCCCATCCTGCGCCGCCGACCTCAGGATGGGACAAGACGAACCTAAGACCCCCGTAAGAATGCGCGTCGCCCTGGAACATGTCCCCGGGCTGCGCCGGAGCGCGTCCGGAGCGCGTCCGGAGCGCGTCCGGGGCAGCCCCGGGGGCGCGCGGCGTCAGGCCGTGCCGCCCTCCAGCACGTCGCGCAGCCCCTGAAGGGCCTCCATCTGGCGGTCCACCAGGCGCTCCTCCATGTCGATGGAAGGGTCCTCGTGCACGGCGTGGGTGCTCCAGATCACCCGGCAGCCCGCGTCGGTGGGCACCACGGTGAACGATGCCTGGTGCTCGGCCAGGGGCAGCCCGGCGGTGACGGCGTAGCTGTAGGTCATGGCGTCGTCGTCGCGCGTGAGCATCTCCTCCACGAGCGTGGCGCCGTCGGCGCGCGAGAGCGTTCGCACGTCGCCGTCGAGCGTGCAGCTGATGTAGAGCGGGTACCACTTCGGCACGCCGCAGGGGTCCCCCACGAGTGCCCACGCCTCGGCGGCCGGAACCGCCACGTCGATCTCCACCCCGAAGTCCGCGCCCATCGCGCTCACCTCCCCGCCGCCTGCGGGCGGCATCGCTTCCGGGCACTCTCGCGCATCACGCCGCGGGTGGCCCTCGCGCGGCCATGGGGGTCCTCGGCAACCCGCCGGTCACGAGCAGGCCGAGGAGCCCGATGACGAACACGATGCCCAGCGCGCCGCGCAGCGACTCCAGCTTGGACGTCTCGTAGGCGTCCACCACCGCGGTCACCTGGTCGGGGGGCAGGCCGGCTTCCATCATGGCCTGGTCAACCTGGTCGGCCGACACCACCTGGATGCCCGTGGCCGTGGCCTCCTTCGCCGCCGCCTGCAGGTTGGCGTCGGCCGCGGGCTGGTCGGCGAGGTTCGCATTGAACGTGGCGGCCAGCCCGATGAAGAGGATGGACCCCGCGAGCGCCACGCCCAGCGAGGTTCCCAGGTTCTGGCCGGTGCCCTGCAGGCCGCCCAGCTCGCTGCTGCGCGACTCGTCGGCGGCCGAGAGGTTGACGTTGGTGATCTGCGACACCGCGAGCCCGAGCCCGACGCCGATCACCGCCATGGCCACGGCGAAAAGGGTTCCGCGTGCCTCCGGCTGGATCGACCCGATGAGCAGCAGCACGCCGATGGAGGCCATCACGAGCCCGGCCTGGATGAGCGTGCGGGGCGAGACCTTCGACGCCAGGCGCGACCCCACGATCGCCATGACGAACAGCGCGATGGACATCGGCAGCATGCGCAGCCCCGACTCGAAGGCGTCGAGGCCCAGCACGGTCTGCAGGTACAGCGGCAGGATGAAGAAGACCCCGCCGATCTGGAAGTAGAGGGTCATCTGCGATCCCAGCCCGGCGCGCAGGCTGCGGATGCCCAGCAGGTCGGTGCCGAGCAGCGGTTGGCGTCCCCGTGCCACCGTGTGGCGCTCCCACGCGAAGAAGGCCCAGCCCAGCAGCACGCCCACCAGTACGATCGGGATGACCGGCGAGAAGCCGAGCACCTCGAACGGCGGGTCGATGGGGTGGATGATGCCCCAGGTGCTCGCCGACACCAGGGCCAGCACGATGAGGATCATCGAGGCGGCCGAGAGGATGACGCCGGTGATGTCGAATCGACCCGCCACGGCCTTTCGCGCGCCGTCGCGGATGAAGGGCGTGAGGGGCAGGATGATCGCGGCGATGATGATGGTCTCGGCCGCGAACACCCAGCGCCATGAGAACTCGCTGGTCACCCAGCCGCCGATGAGCGGGCCGGCGGCCGCGGCCGCGCCGGCGATGCCGCCGAGGATCCCGAAGGCCACCGCCCGGTCGCGCCCCTCGTAGTTGATGGCCGCGAGGGCCGCGATGGCGGGGATCACCAGCACCGCGCCGAGGCCCTCGACGATGGACCACCCGATGAACAGCACGGTGAAGTCGGGCGCGAGCGCGGTGGTGAGCGATCCGATGCCGTAGACGACGCTGCCGATCACGAACGTGCGCCTGCGGCCGAGGCGGTCGCCGATCCCTGCCCCGGCCAGCATGAAGCCGGCCATCGTGAGCGTGAAGGTGGCGATGGCCAGCTGCATGTTGCTCACCGTGGTGCCGAGGTCGTTCACCACCGTGGTGATGGACACGTTCATCACGGTGGCGTCGATGACCATGACGAACTGGGCGAGGCCCAGCACGATGACGGGCAGCCATTTGCGCACGGCGCGAGCCTACGTCAGCCCGACCGCGAAGCGACCCGCCGGGTCGGCCCGGTCGGGGTAGCCCGACGGTCTAGGAGCGGGTGGGCGCCGTGCGGCTGCGAAGCCGGCGGTCACGCGCGCGCATGAGCGCCGGCCGCGCCGCCACCGCGGTGATCGCCAGGGCGGCTCCGACCATGAGGTACGCGCCACGCGCGCCCATCCAGTCGGCCGCCAGGCCACCGAGCGCCGCGCCGGCCGCCAGGCCGGCCATCACCAGCGTGCGACCGGCCACGCCCGCCAGGGCCTGCATCGACCGCGGCACCCTTCGTGCGCGGGCGCCCATGAGCGTGGCCGCGCACACGGCGTTGGCCAGCATGAGCGGCGCGTAGGCCAGCGCGGTGCCCATCACGCCCGGCACGGCGGCCATGGCGAGGGCCGGCACCACGTAGGCAGCGCAGGCGAGCACGATGATGGTCTCGTCGGCGTGACGGCGGTCGAGCCGCGTGATGATGGGCGTGGCGAGCATCATGCAGGCCACCCCCGCGCCGAGGACGGCCGCCAGCGCCGCCCCGGACACGCCGAGGTCGTTCCGCAGGTGCGGCACCGCGAGGCTGATCGCCGCGCCCGAGGCGAGGCTCCATGCGATGCCCGTGACGGTGAGCACGCGCAGGTCGCGTGACAGGAACAGGAAGGCCAGCCCGCGGCGCACCGATGGCGCGGGCGCACCCTCCGCACGCTCGTCGAGGCGGGCGGACGCGCTGATCGCGGCGATCGCCGCGATCGCGAGCGCACCGGCCACCAGCGCCATGGCGAATCCCGCGCCCAGCACCAGCGCGAGTCCGCCCACGGCGGGGCCCCCGAAGTAGCCGAGGTTGAAGGCCTGCGCCAGCGCGGCCTGCGCCGGCATCATCTCGTCGCGCGAGGCCACCGTGGCCAGCGCGCCGAACATGCCGGCGTCCACGAACACGCGCACTGAGCCGATGGCAAACGCGGCCACGTAGAGCCAGGGCAGCGAGAGGTCTCCCGCGGCCATGAGCAGGGCGATTCCCACGGCGAGCACGCCGCCGATGGCCAGCGCGGTCGCGAGCAGGGGCCGTCGCGCCATCCGGTCACCGGCGAGCCCCGCGGGTGCTGCGAGCAGCAGGAACGGCACGAATGTCATCGCGAGGCCGATCGCGGCCTGCGACGCCGAGCCGCCCTGCTCGAGGATGAGCCACGGGATGATGACCGTGAGCATCCCCTGCGCGAGCGCGTGGGCTGCCTGGGTGACCAAGATCGCGCGGCCATCACGTGACCGCAGCAGTGGATTCCGGGTGTTCACCTGCATCTGCCGCGACCCTAGGTGGCTGCCTGGCCAGCGTCAATTTGTCCCGGGTGTCACAAGCGCTTGTGAGCATCCGGTGAGACGAGCAGGGGGGGCGCTGATTCTTTACCTGCAATTAGGCGCTTTATGACTTAGTGCACAGAGTCACGAACTGTCACAATCACTGTTACAATCAATCGTGAAAAGGTTGTGATGTTCGCGTCGGGTCAGCTCCGCGGTGCCTCGCGCGGGGCCTCGCGCGGCGGCTCGACGGGCACGCCCCGCGGGGTCCGCGCGGCCGTGGACACCACGTCCGACAGCGCTGCGACGGCTGCCTCGGCCGAGGTGGATCCCGGCGCGGCGGCGTCACTGGCGATGACCACCCGGCACGGGGCGTGCCGCAGCACGTAGTCCACCGTGCGCCCGAAGAGGCGCTCGCCCACGCGGCGCTTGCGCGCCACGCCCATCATGATCACCTCGGCGTTCGTGCGGCGGGCCTCCTCCACGATCGCCCGTCCCGCCTGGCGGCCGTTCACCACGGTGGTGTCCACGGTGGCGCCATACTCCTCGGCGATCTGCCGGGCGTGCGCCAGCAGTTGCTCGGCGCCGCGCTGCTCACGCGGCATCTCGGCCTCGAGGGGCAGCTCCACCGGCACCTCCACCACGGTGATGGCGTGGATGGTCACCCCGCGGTCGGCGGCCAGCTTGCCGGCCGTGGCCATCATCTCCTCCGACGACTCCGTGGCCACCACGGGCACAAGGATGTTCGTGTACGCCACGTCCACCTCGAGCGCGAGCTCCTGGCGCTCCATGGTGGCCGTCTGCGTCCACGGCACGCCGATGCGCTTGCGGTA
>JAGWYY010000127.1 GCA_018969105.1 Acidobacteriota bacterium
CCCGCGCGCTCGCGCGCATGGGACGGGGGCGCCGGCCGACCGGCGGGGCGCTGGGCGGGCCATGCGGCCGCCCGCGCCCCTCGCCGGGTTACTTGCGCTTCTTGGGGGCGGCCTTCGTGGTCGCCTTCTTCGCCGTGGCCTTCGCCTTGGCAGTGGTGCGCTTGGCGGCGGTCGTGGCCTTCTTCACGTCCTTCTTGGCCGTGGCCACGGCCTTCTTCTCGGCGCTCTTCGCGGCGGCGATCGGCTTGAACTTGCCGTTCGCGGCCTCCTTCAGCGACGAGCCCGCGGTGAAGCGCACCACGTTGCGGGCGGGGATCTTCACCTTCTGGGTGGGGTTGCGGGGGTTCACCCCGGTGCGGGCCGGCCGGCGCGCGACCGAGAAGGTGCCGAAGCCGAGGAACGCGATGCGCTCGCCTCTGTTGACGCCCTCCTTGAGCAGGTCGAGGAAGTGCTTGGTCACGTTCGTGGCCTCGGCCACGCTCATGTCCGTTCGAGTGGCGAGTGCCCGTGCGAACTCGGTCGTGTTCATGCGGTCCCCTTCTGGGTCGTGCGTTCTGGGATGCCTCCGGTGAGGCGCGCGGCGACACTACCGGGGCGGCCATCGCGTGGGCGCAGGGGATGTCACGGGGGCGCCGAAACGTGACGATGGACATGCCAGCCGAACCCGATCCCGCCCAGGCGCAGATGAGCCTCGTGTACCCCGACCTCGTGCCGGGCGACCAGGTGCGCTATCCGCACCGGCGCGGATGGCGGTTCGGCGTGCTGGTGGGCTTCGACGGCGCCCATGCGGTGATCGAGGGCCCCGATGGCGCCAACCGCCAGAGGATCCCCGCGTCCACGGTCACGCCGTGGCCGCCGCGCTAGCGCGCCTGCCCGGGTGCCGGCGCGCCCGCCCGCCGGCTCGTGCCGCCTCAGTCCTCGCCGGCAGCGGCACGGTCGAGCACCAGCACCTGTGACGCCGCCGTAACCCGTCCGGCGGGAATCGACGTGTCACCGGCCTCCAGGCGCCGCGCCATCTCCGCCTTCGGCGCCCCGGTGACCAGCCAGAGAACATTCCGCGCGCCGTCAAGCGCCGGATAGGTGAGCGTCACCCGCACCGTGCCGTTGAAGGGACGCGCGGTGGTGGCCACGGGGGCATCCACCACGTCGAGCACGAGGTCGCCCGGAGCCAGGCTCGCGGTGTGGCCGTCGTCGCCGAGGCCCAGCTGCACGATGTCGATCGGGCCGCCAAGGCCCGCGAGCACGCCGAGGTAGTCGCGCACGGCGGCATCGGCGCCGTCGCCCACGCGCATGGGATGGGCGCGCGCAGCAGCAGCAGGCGAGTCCGCGAGCAGCGGCGCGATGCGGGTCCAGTTGCGCTGGTCGTGGCCATCGGGGGCCACGCGCTCATCCACCTGAAGGACGTCCACGCGATCCCACGGCAGGTCGCGCGCGAAGAGGTCGGCCATCATGGTCCAGGGCGAGCGCCCGCCCGACAGGGCCAGCGAGGCGCGCCCGCGCTCCTGCACCGCCGCCGCCAGCAGGTCGGCGATCCTCCCGGCGGCCCATCCGGCCGCCGCCATTTCATCCCCGGGAACGACGCGTTCGCGCATGCGCGGGAGGGTAGCCTTGCGACGGGCGGCGCCACGGGCGCGCCGCGGCACCGGAGGGCGCGCATGCGGATCGGGATGATCGGGCTCGGCAGGATGGGGGCCAACATGTCGGAGCGGCTCGTGCGCGCCGGCATCGAGGTGGTGGGCTACGACCGCGACCCTGCGGCGGTGGATGCCGTGCGGGCGCGCGGCGCGGACGGCGCCGACCACGCAGCGGCCCTGGTGGCCACGCTCGACGCCCCGCGCGTGGTGTGGTTCATGCTGCCGGCCGCCGTCACCGGCACGGCCATCGAGGAGGTCGCCGCCCATCTCGAGCCCGGCGACATCGTGGTGGACGGCGGAAACGGGCACTACCACGAGGACATCCGCCGGGCCGGCGCGCTGGCGTCACGCGGCATCCACCACGTCGACGCGGGCGTGAGCGGCGGGGTGTGGGGGCTCGACCGCGGGTACTGCCTGATGGTGGGCGGCGACGACGACGCGGTGGCGGTGCTCGGGCCGGTGCTCGAGGCCCTCGCCCCCGGCGTGGACGCCGCCCCGCGCACCCCGGGGCGCGATGGCGCCCCGCCGTCGTATGAGCGCGGATGGCTGCACTGTGGTCCCGCCGGAGCCGGGCACTTCGTGAAGATGGTGCACAACGGCATCGAGTACGGGCTCATGGCCGCCTATGCCGAGGGCTTCAACGTGCTGCGCCACGCCGACGTGGGATCCGCCGACCGCGCAGCCGACGCCGAGACCGCCCCGCTGGCGGATCCCTCGCTCTACCAGTACGACATCGACGTGCCGGCCGTGGCAGAGCTCTGGCGCAGGGGCAGCGTGGTGGAGTCGTGGTTGCTCGACCTCACGGCCGATGAGCTCGCGCGCGACCCCGACCTGGCCGGGTTCTCGGGGCGGGTATCCGACTCGGGCGAGGGCCGCTGGACGGTGCAGGCCGCCGTGGACGAGGGCGTGCCGGTGCCGGTGCTGGCCACGGCGCTGTTCAGCCGCTTCGCCAGCCGCGGCAACGACGAGTACGCCAACAAGATCCTCTCGGCCATGCGCAGGGGCTTCGGCGGGCACGTGGAGGAGGCCACGTGAGCGGCGCGGCCACCATCCCCGAGCGCGCCGACTGCCTGGTGCTGTTCGGGGCCACGGGGGATCTGGCCTACAAGAAGCTCTTCCCGGCCCTGCACGAGCTGGAGTCGCGCGGGCAGCTGGGCATTCCCGTGGTGGGCATCGCGCGCGAGGGCTGGACCCTCGAGACCCTCTGCGACCGCATCCGCGACTCGCTGAAGGACGCTGGCCTCGACCCCGACGACGACGCCGGGCGCGCCCTCATCGCGTCGATGCGCTACGTGCACGGCGAGTACACCGACCCGAAGACCTTCGACGACCTCGCCGCGGTGCTGAGCGACGTCTCGCTGCCGGTGTTCTACCTGGCCATCCCCCCGGGGCTGTTCGGGGATGTCGTCGATTCGCTCGCGCACCACGACCTCACCTCCAACTGCCGCGTGGTGGTGGAGAAGCCGCTGGGGCGCGACCTGGAATCGGCCATCGCGCTCAACCACACGCTCGCCACCGAGCTGCGCGAGGACCAGATCTTCCGCATCGACCACTTCCTGGGGTACGAGCAGGTGCAGAACCTGCTGGTGGCGCGCTTCGGCAACACCATGCTCGAGCCGCTCTGGAACCGCCGCTACGTGAGCCACGTGCACATCGAGATGACCGAGTCGTTCGGGGTGGAGGGGCGCGGGGCGTTCTACGAGACCGTGGGGTGCCTGCGCGATGTCGTGCAGAACCACCTGCTGCAGCTCGTGTGCATCCTCGCCATGGACCCGCCCGTGTCGATGGACGCCGACAGCATCAACGACGAGAAGATGAAGGTGCTCAGGTCCATCCGTCCGCTGGAGCCCGACCAGATCGTGCGCGGGCAGTACGAGGGCTACCGCGAGGAGCCCGGCGTGGCGCCCGACAGCGATGTGGACACCTACTGCGCCCTGCGGTTCGAGATCGACTCCTGGCGCTGGGCCGGGGTGCCGTTCACGATCCGCGCGGGCAAGGGCCTGGCGCGCACGCTCACCGAGGCCGTGGTGGAGTACGTGGCGCCGCCCCGCCAGTTGTTCCCCGACGCCGACGGCACGTTCGAGCCCAACCGCATGCGCTTCCGCATGAAGCCCGACGACCTCATCGAGCTCAGCATGCAGGTGAAGCAGCCGGGCGATCGAGTTGTGATGGAGACCGTGGACCTCTCGGTGCACTACTCCACCCGCCTGGGCCTGCCGGGTCCGGCGGCGTACGAGCGCCTGCTGGGCGACGCCATCGCGGGGGAGCGACGCCTCTTCGCCCGCGACGACCTCGTGGAGGAGCAGTGGCGGGTCATCGCGCCGCTGCTCGAGGACCCGCCGCCCGTGGAGCCGTACTGGCGCGGCAGCATGGGTCCCGCGGGCGCGGCCCGGCTGCTGCCGCCGGACCTCGACGACATGCTGAGCAGCCCGCACGTGCCCGCGACGGCCTGATGCGCGCGATCGGCATCGACGTCGGCGGCAGCGGCGTCAAGGCCGCCCTCGTGGATGTGGTCGCGGGGGAGTTCATCGGTGACCGCGTGCGCGTGGATACCCCCCAGCCGGCCACTCCCGAGGCCGTCGTGGGCGCCGCGCGCGGGCTCATCGCCGGGTTCCCGCCCGACCTCCCGGTGGGAATCGGGTTCCCGGCCCCGATCATCGGCGGTGCCACCATGACCGCGGCCAACGTCGACCCCGCCTGGGTGGGCGCGCCGGCGCGCGACCTGTTCGCCGAGGGCCTCGGCCGACCGGTGGTGATGGTGAACGACGCCGACGCCGCAGGGGTGGGCGAGGCCCGGCACGGGGCGGCCCATGGCGTGCCGGGCGTGGTGCTGCTGCTCACCCTGGGCACGGGCATCGGCTCGGCGCTCATCAACGACGGCGTGCTCGTGCCCAATACCGAGCTGGGGCACCTGCAGGTGCGCGGTCACGACGCCGAGCACCTCGCCGCGGCGGCCGTGCGTGACGACGAGGACCTCTCGTGGCATGCGTGGGCGGAGCGCCTGTCGGAGGTGATCTCGGCCATGGACGCCCTGCTCTGGCCCGACCTGGTGCTGCTGGGCGGTGGCGTGTCGCGCAAGTCGGGCAAGTTCGTCCCGCTGCTCGAGGTGCGCCCGCCGGTGCGGCCCGCCCA
>JAGWYY010000128.1 GCA_018969105.1 Acidobacteriota bacterium
CGTGTTCGAGGGGTTCATGTCGGGTACTCCTTTCCGGCGGTCACTGGTTGCTCCCGCCACGTGGATCGAGGGCGTCGCGCAGGCCGTCACCGAGCAGGTTGAACGCGAGGACGGTGAGCACGAGCAGGGTTCCGGGGAAGATCATGAGGAAGGGGGCGTTCACGTAGAGGCCGCCCGGCACGGCGTCGGCGATCATGCGCCCCCACGAGGGGACATCCAGCGGAAGGCCGAACCCGAGGTACGACAGCGCGGCCTCGGCCGCGATGGCCGCGGCCACCGACAGGCTGGCGTACACGGTGAGCGGCCCGATCAGTTGTGGCATGAGGTGCCGGAAGATGATGCGGCGGTTCGATGCCCCCAGCATCCGCGCGGCCGTGACGAATTCGCGGCTGCGCAGCGACATCACCTCACCGCGGAAGATGCGCCCGGGGTAGAACCACGAGAAGAACGCGATCACGATGATCACGAACCACATCGACGGCCCGATGGCCACCGATGCGGCCACGGCGAACAGCAGGAAGGGAAAAGCCGCCACCACGTCCATGGTGCGGGCGATGACGGCATCGGTCCATCCGCCCACGTAGCCGGCGATCACGCCCAGCAGCAGCGCCACCACGAGGGTGAGGAAGGTGGCCACGAGGCCGATGATCAGCGACGTCCGCGCCCCGTACGACAGCTGCACGAGCATGTCGTAGCCGAGGTTGTTGGATGCTCCGAGCACGAAGCACGCGCGCTCGCCCACCGATGCCAGGCCGTTCTCGCAGCCGCTCATGGGGCCCACGGGCACGAGCGTGTAGTCGTCCACGCCCGTGGAGTTCGAGGTGTTCACGGGGTGCCCGGTCCAGGCCTCGAATACCGGCCCGAGCAGGGCGAAGATCACCAGCAGCACGATGAATATCGCGCTCGCGAGGGCCACGTAGTCCTTGCGCAGGCGGGCGGTGGCCAGCTGGCGCGGCGTGCGTGCCGCCACCATGCGGTCGGCGCTCGGGTCCTGCAACTCGTCCGTCGTCGCCACCGGGCCCCCGGGGTAGTCAGGACAAGGCTACCCGGTCGGGTAGGGGCGTCGCGCTCCCGCGACTACTTGTCGGCGCGCACGAGGAAGCCCGAGCGGGTCTGCTTCACCACCTCGGTGCGCGTGAAGCCCGCGGCCTCGAAGAGCCCGCGCAGCTGCGGCTCGGTGTAGTTGAAGATGGGGCAGTTGTTGATCACCTGGTAGCGCACCTTGCGGATGGGGCCCTTGAACCAGCTCCAGGTGGGAAAGCTCGCGGCCATCGACCCGGTGCAGAGGTCGGCCATGCGGTGGATGAACGCGCCGGGGTTCGGGATGTAATCGAAGAATCCCACGGCGATCACGACGTCGAAGGGCCCCCCGAGGTCGGCGGTCATGAAGTCGCCGGTGATGAGCTTCACCTGCGAGCCGTAGTCCCTCAGCCGCTGCTCGGCGAGCTCGACCATGGGCTCGGAGAAGTCCACGCCCACGTACTCCGCGGCGCCCGCCATGAGCATGTGCTGGCCGACGCGACCGGATCCCGATCCGACGTCGAGCACCGAGCAGTTGGGGTAGGCGCGCACGAGGTCCACCGCGAACTGGCGACGCGCGAAGAGGCCGGGGCGCGTGATCCTCTGGACGAGGCGCTCCTCCTCGTAGAGGTCGTCAAACGATGCTGCCTTCTCGCGAAAGTGATCTCGGACGCTGTCCATGTCGCTGGTGCTCATCGAAGGCCTCCCCATATGTTGTAAGTCGGAAGTCGCGCGCAAGATAGCGAAGGCACTTCGCCACACGCCGCCGACCCGGATTCGCCTTGAGGCCGCGGGCGAGCCCGTTCAGCCGCAGTCGCGCCGATGCGCCGGGCGGGAGATCCGCGCGAAGCCCCCGCGATCCCAGCTCGTACGGGTGCGTGTAGAGGGCGCCGCTCGCGCCGGGCGCGCGGCCTCGCAGCGCCGACGCCACCATTCGGCGGGGCAGCACCCGCCAGTAGCTGCCGCCGGCCACGGGCACCGCGCGCCCGCGCACCTGCGCGACGGCCAGTGGGAACTCCCACATCTCCGCGCCGCCGGGCTCGGTGAAGGCGTATGGGGTCTCCGGGATGCCCTGGATGCGGTTGGGGATGCGCGGGGAGTCGTTCTGGCTGGAGTCCCACAGGAACCCCAGGTCGGCCAGCACCTCGTACGCCCACACGGTGCGACGGTTGATCGAGAAGGCGGGCGCGCGATAGCCCACGGGGCGCACGCCGGTGATGCCCTCGATCACCTCGACGCTCTTCGCGATATCGGCGTGGAATTCATCGGGCGACTGGTCGAACACCCGGTAGTGCGCGTAGCCGTGCGAGGCGATCTCGTGCCCGCGCGCGGCGATCTCCTCCACCTCGCGTGGGTAGGCATCCGCCGTCATGCCGAGGATGAAGAACGTGGCGCGCACGCCCAGGCGGTCGAGCATGTCGAGCGTCTCGCGCGACTGCCTCCGCAGCGCCGGGCCGGGCCGGTGCCAGTCGGCGAGCCCGAGGCGACGGTGCACGATCTGGTGCCAGTCCTCGAAGTCGACGCTCATGAGCAGGGTGTTCACGCGGTGCCTCCGGCCGGGGGAAGGGGGCGCGGCACGCCGTCGTCGCCGACGCTCACCATCACGAAGCGCCCGGTGGTGCAGAGCTCGCGCGTGCCGGTGACCGGGTCCTCGCGGTGCACCTCCACTGTCACCTGCATGCTCGTGCGCCCCTCGGATTCCACGGTGGCCACCAGTTCCACGAAGTCGCCCGTGCGGATGGGAACGCGGAACTCCAGTTCGTCGATCTTGCGCGTCACCACTGAGCCGCGCGCCCTGCGCGACGCCGCGTAGTAGGCCGCGCGGTCCATCCATGCCACGAGCGTGCCCCCGAACAGGGTTCCCAGGTGATTGGTGTCGCCAGGGAAGACGACCTCGAGCGAGCGGGCCTCGGACATGCATGCAGGCTACCGACCCGGCCCGGCCGTCGATCATCGCCCGCCACGACTACCCCGGGACCTGCTCGCCTAAGTAGGCGCCATGCCCAGCGCTCTGTCCAGCGCCGCCTGGGCATCGTCGACCGCCCGCGCGGCTTCGTCCGCGGCCTGCCCGGCCGGGGGCAGGCGTCGCGGCGGCACGGGTTCGTCCGCCTGCCTCGCATCGAGCCGCAGGGCGAGGTCTGCTGAGTCGTCCACCACTCGCTGCGGTGGCACGGCGTTGCCGCCGAGGTCGTCGGCGGCGACCACCGCCATGGCCTGCACGAGGTCGCGCAGCATGCGGTCGGCCTCGACCGGCGCGATGCGATGGCGACGTGCATCGCGGCCCGAGTCCTCCACCACGCGGCCTGCCGCCACCCGGCTGGCGGTCAGCGCCTCGAGCGCGGCGACGCGCTGCGCGGGTGGGGCCGCGGTGCGCACCAGCGCCGCGTAGTTGCTGAGCTCGCCTGCGAGGCGTCCCAGCAGGGCGCTCACCACCTCCACGGTGTTGGACGGGATGAGGGCCGTGGCGCCGAGGGCGAGCGCGCCGGCGATGAGCGTGCCGTAGGTGCGCGTGTCGGCGGTCGTGATGATCGGCGCGCCGAGGAACGTGAACATCGCGACGATGAACGCCGTGGCTCCGATGGTGGCGATGGCGTAGTTCGGCAGGAGGAAGGCGCCGAACAGCAGGGCACCGAGCAGCACCAGGGCCACCACGGGCACCGCGCTGACCCCCGTGGCGGCGATGACGAGGCCCACGATCACCACGCCGGCGATGGTCCCCGCGAGCCGGGCCAGGGTGCGCACCACCGTGCCCGCGGCGTCCGGGCGCATCACCCACGCCACCGTCATCGGGAGCCATGAGCTGTGGGGGAAGTGCGCCGCGAGCGCGATGAGGGTGCCTGCGCCGATGGCGAGTGAGAGCCGCACCGCATGCCGCACGATGAGGTCGTCGACGCTGACGGCGCCGAACAGCGCACGCACCGGGTCGCGCGCCTCCGACATCGCGAGCGGCACCGACCGCGCGCCGCCGCGCGGGACTCCAGCGCGCACCACCGCCACCGCCCGCACGAGGCCGTCGCGCATCGCGCCGATGCCCGTGAGCATCCGGGCATCGGCGATGGCCGCGCACTGCGTGACGGCCTGCTCGAACCGTGCGAGTGCCGCTGCCATGTGCCCGGCGCGCGCGGGGACCTCGACCGCGTGGCCCACCGCGATCGCCAGGTCGCCGGCGGTGCGCGTCACGCGGGTGATCAACGCCCGCTCGGCTGGATCGCCGTGGGTGGGCAGGGAAAGCACGATCATGCCGCCCACGGCGAAGCGCGCGTGGGCATCGATGAGTTCCTCGAGGGGCCGAGTCACCGACGGGTCGGCATGCATGCCACGCACCCCGGCCCGTGCGACCTCCCGCTTCGCCACGGGGCTGGTGGCGCCGTACCGCAGCCGCGAGCGGCGCAGCGAGTGCCCCGCACTGCGCCAGGCGATGCAGATGTCCGCGCGCACGCCTCCCGTGCGACCTGCGACCTGGGACGCCACCGCGACGGCCATCTGGATCGCCGCGCCGATCAGCACGATCGCGCCCACGGGGGCGGCGGTGGCGGCTCCGGCCGGCGCGCCCGCGT
>JAGWYY010000129.1 GCA_018969105.1 Acidobacteriota bacterium
CTCGCCGAAACGGGATCGGCATTTGCGGGGACCGCAAATGCATCATCCCCGGCTGCGATCGCCGCCACCCCGACATGATAGGCCTCCCGCCTCTCGCGCTTTTTCGGCGGGGGTACTACTGCCCCTCGGCCCCCCGGAGCGCCCCGGGGACCGGATCAGGTGGGATCCGGCGCGCCCTTCCGGCCGAGCTGGATGCGGTTCTCGGTGCCGGCGAGGAGCCGCTGGATGTTCTCGCGGTGCTTGATGATCACGAAGAGCCCGGCGAGGCCGATGAAGGCGACGTAGGACCAGGGCGCGCCGAAGGCCCAGGCGAGGGGCGCGGCGGCGAGGGCGCAGATGATGCTGGCCACCGAGACGTAGCGCGTGAGCACGACGATGAGGAGCCAGAGGATGATGAGCACGCCGCTGGCTGCGGGGACGAGGCCGACGAGGGCCCCGGCGCCGACGGCCACGCCCTTGCCGCCCTTGAAGCCGGTCCACACGGGGAACACGTGGCCGAGGATCGCCAGCGCGCCGGCCGCGATGGGCCACCACGGGCCCCCCACCACCCACTGGGCGATGAGCACGGCGAAGGCGCCCTTCGCGATGTCGAGGACCATCACGGCGATGCCGACGGTGCGGCCGAGCGTGCGGAATACGTTGGTGGCGCCGAGGTTGCCGCTACCGACCGTGCGGAGGTCCACCCCGTTGAGGCGTCCGGCGATGTAGGCGAAGGGGATGGAGCCCAGCAGGTAGGCGACCACGAGCACGAGTGCCTGGTTCACGGATCTCCGGTGACGTCGGGGGCGGGCACGCGGCCCTCGAAGAGCCTGCGGCGCGCCATGATGAAGTAGTAGGCGCCCGAGATGACGGTGAGGGCCACGGCCAGGTAGAGCAGGGCATCGTACTGCCATTGCGGTGCCACGTGCAGGATCACCCAGGCCACCGCCACGTTCTGGCTGAGGGTCTTGAGCTTGCCGAGGTTGCTGGCGGGGATCACGAGGTCCTCCCGCACGGCCACCAGGCGCAGGCCCGTGACGGCGAACTCGCGGGTGATGATGACCATGGCGACCCAGGCCGATACCTCGCCCACCTCGATGAGGCACAGCAGCGCGCCGGTGACCAGCAGCTTGTCGGCCAGGGGGTCGAGGAACGCCCCGGCCACGGTCACCTCGCCGCGCGATCGGGCGAGCCAGCCGTCGAGCGAGTCGGTGGCGGCGGCGACCACGTAGAGGGCGAATGCCCAGTACCGGCCGCCCTCGTCGTCGACGAGGATCAGCACCATCACGACGGGGATCAGCGCGATGCGCGCTGCCGTCACGAGAAGTGCGGGATTCAGCGAGGTGCGGCCGCCCACGCGTGAAGCATAGGACCCCTATCCTCGGCGCATGAGCGAATTCACCGTGAGCATCGTCGGGGAGGACCGCCCCGGCATCGTGGCGGCCGTCACCGGGGCCCTGCTGGAGGCGGGCGGCAACGTCGAGAACTGCCGCGCGAGCATCCTCGCCGGGTCGTTCGCGATGGTGCTGGCCGTGGAGGTTCCCGCGTGGGTGACCGACCAGGACATCGTCGACCTGCTGGCGCCGACGGCATCGGGCCTCGGCCTCTCGCTGGGCGTGCGCCCGGCGGCGCCGGCGCCCGATGACGCGGGGCGCGAGCGCTGCGTGATCACCATCTATGGGGCCGACCGCCCGGGCATCGTGCACGGCGCGGCGTCTGCTCTGGCCGCGGCGGGCGTGAACATCGTCGACCTCAGCTCGCGCCTGGTCGGCGAGCCGCCCATCTACGTGCTCGGCATCGAGGCGGAACTGCCCGACGGCATGGACGCCGCAGGGCTGGAGCAGGTGATCCGGTGCCCGGACCTCGCCGGGCTCGACATGTCGGTGCAGTCGGAGTCCGAGCGCCTCCTCTGATCCGCCCGGTCGTCATCTACCCCGCCCGGCGCCTCAAGACCACCTGCGCGCCGGTCAGGTCGTTCGGGCCCGCGCTCGCGCGGCTGGCGCGCGACCTCGAGGACACCGCGCGCTCGTTCCCGCGCACCACCGGCATCGCGGCGCCGCAGGTGGGCGAGCTCTGGCGCGCGTGCTTCATCGACTGCACCGGTCACCCCAAGGTGCCCGACCCGCACGGGCCCCTCGTGCTGGTGAACCCGGTGCTGCAGCATCACTCGGGCGCCGAGGTGGGACGCGAGGGCTGCCTGAGCCTGCCGGAGATCACGGCCAACGTGGAGCGCCCCGTGGAGATCGCCGTGGCGTTCCACGACCTGGGCGGCGACCGGCAGGAGGTGGAGGCATCCGGCTTCGAGGCCCGGGTGATCCTGCACGAGATGGACCACCTCGATGGCGTGCTCATCCTCGACCGCGTGAGGTCGCTCGCGCTCGACGTATTCGCGCGCAAGAAGCGCTCGAGCCGGTAGCGGCCCGCCGGCGCTGCGCCGCGGCGGCGTGGAACCCGCGGGGACCAGGGAGTCCGAGGGTGGTGGCATCCTGCCGCCCCGTGCGCACCGCCCTCGTCGCCACCTTCGCCGCGCTCGCCCTGGCCGCGCCCGCCGCGCTCTCGGCCCAGCCGCCCGTGGTGCTGGTGCAAGCCGGGCACCTCTCGCCGGGCGAGCCGGGCTACCTGGCGCAGACCGGCGCATCGGGCAATCCCTTCGGGCTCGAGTCGGAGTTCAACCGCCGCGTGCGTGACGCCATGGTCAAGGAGTTAAAGGCGGCAGGCGTGGACGCCCGGCCTCTTGCAGCGCGCGTGGAGCCGCTCGGGGTGGCCGGCGCCACCTTCGTGAGCATCCACCACGACTCGCCCGGAGGCGCGGCCATGGTGGGCCACGCGATCACCGGCGGCAACGAGAACTACTACCGGGGCGAGGGCACGGGCACGGCCAGCCCCACCCCCTACCCCGACAGCGGCCCGCACCGCACGCCGGCCACGAAGGTGAGCCCCGCCGTGGAGCGCACCTCGGCGGGAACCGCCCGTCGCCTCTCCGCGGCGCTGAAGTCGATCTTCACCCCGGCCAACGGGGCCGGTGGCCGCTTCAGCGGGGTGATCCCGCCGAACTCCAACCGGCGCATGAATCATTTCTACGGCTTTTACCGCACCACCGCTCAGTCGCGCGTGATCGTCGAGGTGGGCGCCGCGCCGGACGACAACCCCTTCCTCGCCAAGGTGCCCCTCATCTCGCGCGCGTTGAGCACGGCCTTGATCGGCGACCTCAAGGCGCGCAGGCTTTTCTAGCGGCGACCGCCGCGCAGCCGCCCCTCCGCGCTGCCGTTTGCACCGTGACACACGTGCTTCCCCAGTGGTCGGGGAAGCCGCTATGGTGCCGGGCACCCACCTCAGTTCCCATCACCCCAAGTGAGCATCCTCCATGTTTCGCCTGCTCTCCCTCGTCTGCATCACCGCGATCGGTGCTCCCGCCGTGACCCTCGGCGTGCCGTCCGATCTCGCCCAGCAGGGCATCCTCGCCTTGCCATCCCCAGTGGCGAATGACCAGCTCGGGAGGTCCATCGCGCTGTCGAGCAACGGCAGCACGATCGCCGCGGGAGCCCCCGGGTTCGATTTCACCGTAAGCAACCGCGGGGGCGTGGGCCTCTTCAGCAGGAGCGGGTCGAGTTGGGCCTTCGACCAGACGGTGGTGTCCAACGGCACCCCGCTGGCTGGTGACGACATGGGCCGCTGCGTGGCGGTGTCGGGCAACGGCCTCGTGATGGCCACGGGCATACCCAACGACGACATCGGGGCCAACGCCGACCAGGGCAGCGTGTACGTGGCCGACGTCCTCAGCGGCGTCTCCGGCGTGGGGGCCGCCGCCCTGTGGGCCGGGGCGACCCTGCTCACCGACACCGCTCCCAACGCCGTGGCGAACGCCCAGTTCGGATGCCCCATCGCGCTGTCGTACGACGGCGCCACCCTCGCCGTGGGCGCCCCAGGCAGCGCCAGCAACCAGGGTCACGTGTCGGTGTTCACCCGCAGCGGGTTCACCTATACCCGGCAGGCAGTGCTCACCCGACCGGGCGGCGCGGCGAACGAGGAATTCCCGAGCGACGTCGCCCTGGCCGCCAACGGCAGCACCCTCCTTACGGGAACGGGCCGCGTGGGCAGCTTCAGCGGATCCGCCACCGCCTTCGTGCGTACCGGCGTCAACTGGGCAGCGCAGTGGACCCTCAACGGCGGCGCGTCCGAGAACCTCGGCCAAGCGGTCGCCCTCTCATCGAATGGCGGGGTGGGCCTGGTATTCCGCTCGGCGCAGGCGGTGATCGTCGACCATTCGGGGTCCAGCTGGACCGCGCGCCCGGCCGCCATCAGCACGCCGGTGCCCGAGGGGAACTTCGTCTTCCAGGGCTTCATCGAGGACCTCGCGATCTCCGGCGATGGCCGGGTGGCGGCCGTGGCCACGCCGACCTCGCGCCCCAGCAGCCCCATTCAGGTAGGGCGCGTGCACACGTATGACATCAGCGGCGCCACGCCCGTGGCCCTGCAGCACCTCACCCCC
>JAGWYY010000010.1 GCA_018969105.1 Acidobacteriota bacterium
GGGGTCATCCACGGAACCCGCGCGGCCCAGTCCGCGGTCCATGGGCCGTCGGGCAGGCGGATGGCATCCACCGACAGCGCCGCGGCCTGCGGGCCCGCGCCGTCGCCCAGCACCGCGCGGGCGCACCAGCCGCGCGCGCCCACCTGCTCCTCGGGTCGGAGGTCGCGCACCTCCGCGCCCGGCACGCGCCCCGCCACGAGGTCGGCCGCCGCGTCGGTGGCCTCCAGCCCCACGAGATCGCGCGCCACCGATGCCCGGCGGTCGTGCGGCAGGGTGGCGAGCGCCGCGCGGGCGAGCTCGGTGGCCAGCACCACGGCGGCCTCCCCATCGCGCACGGGCGGGCCGGGCGGCCCGGCACGCATCGCGCCGAGGCCCACCTCGTCGGTGCCCCGGACGTCCACGTCGAGGCGCAGGCGCAGATCGCGATCGTCCACGTGCGGAGCCTAGAACTCCTGCGACGTCGGGCGCATGTACACCTCGTTGATGCTCACGTGCGGCGGCTGCGACACCGCGAACATCACCGCGCGGGCGACGTCGTCCGGCACCAGCGGATCCCCGCCCGGGGGATCGTCGTAGAAGGCGGTGTCCACGATGCCCGGGGCGATGAGCGTGACGCGCACGCCGGTGCCGTGGAGGTCCTTGCGCGCGGCCTCCGCCATGGCGGTGACCGCCCACTTGCTCGATGAGTAGAGCGATCCCGTGCCCACCTGCCGGCCCGAGATGGACCCCATGAGCAGCGCGTGCCCGCGTGACTCGCGCAGGGCCGGGATGCACGCGCGCAGGGTGATGGCCGCGCCGTACACGTTGGTGAGGATCATCTCGCGCCAGAACTCCGGGCTCTCCTCGAGGAATCCGCGCTTTGCGCCGAAGCCGGCGTTGGCCAGCACGGCGTCGATGCGCCCGAATGCGGTGAGCGCTTCGTCGGCCATGGCCTGCACCTCATCCCACTCGGTCACGTCGCACGTCACCGGCACGGCGACCGACGGGCCGCCGA
Source organism: Acidobacteriota bacterium (assembly GCA_018969105.1). GTDB lineage: Bacteria > Actinomycetota > Thermoleophilia > Miltoncostaeales > Miltoncostaeaceae > SYFI01. Next base: position 995 of record JAGWYY010000010.1, read on the forward strand.
GGTCGGCCGCGAGGGCGTCGAGCAGGTCGCGCCGCCGCGCGGCCACGACCACGCGCCACCCCGCATCCACCGCGGCCCGGGCAACGGCCGCGCCGATGCCGTCGGACGCGCCGGTGATGACCATCACGGGCGCGTCCACCCCTACCTCCCGACCGTGAGGCGATACGGGCTGCGGCCGGACGTCGCGCGCACCGCCACGTACCAGCGCCCGGTGCGCGTGGCCACGTAGCCCAGGCGCGGAGATGCGCTCGACCCGCGGTTGGCGGCAGCCGCGGTTCCGGAGTTGATGCTGCGCGTGCCCGGAGGCCACAGCGAGAGCTTGAGCCTCGCGCGCTTCGCCGATGCCGACAGCCGCACCGACTGGCCCTTGCGCAGCGAGACCGGGTAGACGTCCACCGTGTCGTTCCAGCCGTCGGCGAATCCCCCCGTGCTGGCGACGGGCCGCAGCGCCGTGGCCGCGCGCACCTCGTCGATGTCGCTGTTGGGCTCGTACGGGTCGTCGGGAGGCAGCGGCAGGGTGATGGCCGCGCGCGGATTGATGAGGCCCGAGCCCGTCGCCGTGTCGCGCCCGCTCGGTCCCATGTCGGTGGCGGTGTTCAGCAGTTGCATCAGCACCTGGTAGGCCGTGGCCCCGGGGTTGGCCGCGAACACCTCCGCAGCCACGCCCACGACGAACGGCGTGGCCATCGAGGTGCCCTCCTTGATGGCGTAGCCGGGCGACACCTCGCCCTGCTTCACGCGCGGCGGCACCGACGAGATGATGTCCACCCCCGGGGCCACGAGGTCGACCGAGCGGTTTCGGGTGCTGAAGGTGGCGAGCCCATACGGCGTGGGGCAGTCGGCGTTCACCTCGGCCGAGCACTGCGCGGCCACGCCGAGCACGTTCCAGTAGCCCGCCGGGTAGTTGAGGGCTCCGTAGTCCTGGCCGTCATTGCCCACCGACGCCACCACCAGCGCCCCGCGCGCGAACGCCCAGTCGATCACCCGCTGGAAGGCCGGCGAATCGCCCACGCCCCCCGCCGAGATGTTGATGACCTTCGCTCCGTTCTGCACCGACCAGCGGATCCCCTTGATCATGGTCTCGTCGGTGGAGTAGCCGTCCGAGTCGGAGATCTGCACGGGGATCACCTCGGCCCTGCCACGGGCGCCCGGCGCCGTGCCCACCACGCCCAGGCCGTTGATGGGCGCGGCGGCGATGCCGGCCACGTGCGTGCCATGCCCCGTCTTGCCCCAGTCCTCCGCCGACTGCCGCCCGGTCTGGGCGCTGTAGGGACGCACCAGCGGCGAGTTCGGGCCCGACCACTCCGGGTGCGTGGAGTCGACTCCGCTGTCGAGGATCGCGATGCGCGGGCGCGGCGGCGTGCCGGTGAGGTCGATGCCCCACGTGGTGGCGGGCGTGGTGAGCGCCCACTGGCGGCCATTGGCGAAGTACTCGTCGGTGGGCGCCGCCGCGATGGGCGTGAGGGCCACCGGGGGCCCGGTCGCAGACGGACGCTTCCGGCTGATCCTCTCATCGGTGCGCCGCGAGAGGGCCCAGGCCGCCGTATCCACCCCGGGGCGCGCAAGCGCGCGGTCCCTCAGCCCGGCGTCGGCGGGTGCGTGCACGGCCCAGATGCCCGCCTCGGGGGCGGCGGGCTCCACGCGCCCGAGCCCTTCGAGCGCCGCGCGCGCGGCATCATCGGTCGGGGCGTCGCGGAAGGTCACGAGCAGCGTCGGGCCCTCCGGACCGTCCGCCAGCCGCGGGGCATCGGCCTGGGCGATGGCGGGCACTCCGAACGCGGCGGCGATGGCGAGCCCGGCCAGGACGCGGGCGACCCGCCGGCTAGTCCTCGGCATACCGGTTGGTGATGGGCATGCGCCGATCGCGCCCGAAGGCGCGGGGAGTGGTCTTGATGCCCGGGGGGCCCTGCCGCCGCTTGTACTCGGCGCGATCGACCATGCCGATGACCCGCCGGACGACGTCATCGGGGAAGCCCCGCTCCACCAGCGCGGTGGGCGGGAGGTCCTGCTCGACGTAGGCCTCCAGGATGGGATCGAGCACCTCGTAGGCGGGAAGCGAATCGGAGTCGCGCTGGTCGGGCCTGAGCTCCGCCGTGGGCGCACGCTCAATGGTGGCCTGCGGGATGACCTCCCGGCCCTCATCCCGGTTCCGCCACGACGCCAGGCGATACACCCAGGTCTTCGAGACATCGCGCAGGGGCGCGAAGCCGCCGGCCATGTCGCCGTAGATCGTGGAGTAGCCCACCGACATCTCGCTCTTGTTCCCGGTGGCGAGCACCATGTCGCCGTGCTTGTTGCTGATGGCCATCAGCAGCGTGCCGCGCACGCGCGCCTGCAGGTTCTCCTCCGCCACGTCGCGTGGCCGCCCCTCGAACACCTCCGCCAGCTGCTCCTCGAAGGCATCCACCACCGGCGCGATGGGGATGACGTCCATCCTGATGCCGAGCGACGCGGCCAGCGCGGCGGCAGCATCGGTGCTCTGGCCGCTGGTGAACACCGACGGCATGGCCACGCCGCGCACCCTGTCGGGCCCGAGGGCGTCCACCGCGATGGCCGCAGTGAGGGCGGAGTCGATCCCCCCCGAGAGGCCGATGATCACGCCCGGGAAGCCGTTCTTCCCGACGTAGTCGCGCACGCCGAGCACCAGCGCACCCCAGAGCTCGCCCTCCTCGCACGGCACTGCCGCAAGGTCGGACGCGGCCTCCCCATCGTCGGCCGCGGCGACCGCTCCCCGGGCGGGCACCTCCACGGCGACCGGATCCGGGCCACCGGGGCGTGGCAGGCGGCGGAGCAGCGGTTCCCGCAGCCTCCGGCCCGCGGCGAGGTCGAGCTCGACGTCGGCGAGCAGCAGGTGATCCTCGAACATCGGCGCGCGCGCCACGACATCGCCCGAGTGGTCGATGATCACCGAGCGGCCGTCGAACACCAGCTCGTCCTGGCCGCCCACCTGGTTGCAGTAGGCAAGGGCGGCGGCGCTGTCGGATGCCCGTGTCTGCAGCATGCGCTCGCGGGCGTCGCCCTTGGCCAGGTGGAATGGCGACGACGAGATGCAGGCGATGACGTCGAGGCGGGCCTCGGCCAGCTCCGCCGCGACGGGGGCCGGGTACCAGATGTCCTCGCAGATCACCACGCCCACGCGGGCGCCATCGACGTCGAGCACCATCGGGCTGTCACCCGCCCGGAAGTACCGCGCCTCGTCGAACACGCCGTAGTTCGGGAGGAACCGCTTGCGGTAGATCGCCTGCACGCGCCCATCGGCCAGCACCGCCGCCGCGTTGTGGACGTCCTCGTCGTGCTCGACGAAGCCGACGATCGCGACCCCCTCGGTGAGGTCCGCGGCAAGCGCCTCGAGGGCCTCGCGCGAGGCATCGGCGAATGACGGCCGCAGGAGGAGGTCCTCGGGCGGATACCCGGTGAGGGCGAGCTCCGGGGTGAGCACCAGCGATGCCCCGCGCGCGGTCGCGGCCCGCACGGCGTCACGCACCAGCGCGAGGTTCCCCTCGAGGTCTCCGACGACCGTGTTGACCTGCGCGCAGGCAATGCGCATCGACAGCCCTCCGGCCGCGTTAGGATGCAGCGGGCACGCAGGATATACGTGAGCGGGGGTAAGGCGATGAGCACAAGCGGACCGACCCAGGGACCGGGCAAGACGGCGGGCAAGCAGGCGCAGAAGCTCTCGCCTGCGCAGGGGGCCCAGCAGGCCGAGCAGCGCCTCGGCAAGCCCTGCTACCACGCCGGCCAGAAGGTCCCGGGCATCTTCGCCTGCGTCACATGCCAGTTCCGCATCAGCAACCGGGGCACGCTGCCGGCATGCCCGGATTGCGGCGAGATCATCTGGGCGTACATGGGTGACGGCCCGCGCCCGGTGCCGGAGGGCGAGACCGCACCCGCCGCCGAGGCTGCGGCGCCCGCCGCGCCCGTGGAGGAGACCGTGGTGCTCGAGGAGCCCAGGCAGGCGCCCGTGAAGGTGGAAGAGGGCATCAAGCTGGAGCCATAGGCCCCGCAAGGGCTAACAAACCCCTTACGTCCTCCCCCTCGCGCTCGACACGCCGGCGCGAAAGCATGAAAGCGTGAACCGGACCCTCGCCACCGTCGCGGCAGCGGCGGCCCTCATCTCCCTGCCCGCGATCGGGGCCGCGCACGACGGCGCCCGCCCGGCGGCCGGGCCCGCGCCCGCCACCGCGCCGGCTCCACCGCCCTTCCAGGCCGCATCGTCGCGTACCGCCGGTGGCCAGATCTACGTGGATGGCGCGGGTGACGTGCGCCTGGCGGGCAACCTGCTGGCCTTCGGCGACGTCAGCGGAATGCAGGTGAGCATCACCGACCGCGCGGGTGACGCCCGCGTGATCGCCGGGGGTCGCCCGCTGCTGCGGCCGCAGGCACGCGGAGGCGCACCGGCAGGGCGCCGGGGCGCGGCACCGCGCCGGCTGTCGTTCACGCCCGCGGCGCGCGAGATGTTCTCGCTCGAGGGGCGCGACCTCGTGGCCTCATTCCGCGGGGACGGCAACGTGACCCTCTCGATCACCGGCACGGGCACCGTGCGGCTGGATGGCGTCGGCACCTTCCGCGCCAACAGCCAGCCGGCCCAGACATGGCCCCTCAGGCCCGTGGTGCTGCCCCTGCGGCAGACGCCGCGCCCGGAGCGGGGGTAACCTTGATCGCCATGGCCTCCACCGACGAACAGCCGTTCATCCTGATCGCGGAGGACGAGCCGAACATCGCCTCGTTCGCGAAGATGTACCTCGAAGCCGCGGGGTTCCGGGTGGAGATCGCCGAGCGCGGCGATGACGCGCTCGAGAGCATCGAGGCGGAGCGCCCCGACCTGCTGCTGCTCGACCTCAACCTTCCCGGCGTGGACGGCTTCGAGGTGACGCGGCGCATCCGCCAGGGCGGCGGCGCCATGCCGATCCTCATGCTCACCGCCCGCGACGATGCCGTGGACAAGGTGGTTGGACTCGAGCTCGGCGCCGACGACTACGTGACCAAGCCGTTCGACCCGCGCGAGCTGGTGGCGCGCGTGCGCGCGGTGCTGCGCCGCGCCGACGCCCCGGCGGAGGCCGTGGACGCCGACATGCCGCCGGTGCTCGAGGTGGACGACCTGCGCATCGAGGTGGGCCCGCGCGAGGTGTTCGTAAAGGGTGACGAAGTCGCGCTCACGCCGAAGGAGTTCGACCTGCTCACGGCGCTCGTGCAGGCCCGTGGGCTGGTGCTGAGCCGCGAGCAGCTGCTCGAGAAGGTGTGGGGCTACACCTTCCTCGGCGACAGCCGCACCATTGACGTCCACGTGCGCCAGCTGCGGCGCAAGCTCGGAGACGCGTGCCCGATCGAGACCGTGTGGGGCACCGGGTACAAGGTCCCGGCCCGGCGGTGAACGCGCCGCCGGCACGCCGGCGGCCGTGGGCGACCCTCTGGGGACGCATCGCGCTCGGCGCCATCGGGGGGCTCCTCGTGGCGGCGGTGCTCTTCGCGGCGGTGGGCGTGTCGCTCATCCGGGGGCAGGCCACCACCCAGGCCAAGGACGAACTCGACCGCCAGGCCCAGGCCGTGGCGGGCATCGTGTCGGAGCGCGCGACCATGGCGCTCGAGACCGGGCAGCAGTTCAGCACCCGCGAGCCCATCGGCAACCTCGAGGAGCTCGCGGGGCCGGGCACCAAGCTCTACTACGTGGGGCTGGCGCTGTCCCCCGGCGCCGCGGACCCGTTCGGGGGCCTCCCCGAGACGGTCGCCCGTGATCTCGACCCTGAGGTCATCGTGCGCGACGGATCGCAGATCTTCGGCTTCACGCCCACGGGCGCGCGCACGCCCACCTACGGCGCGGCCGCGCCGGTCCTCGTGAACGGGCGCTACCTCGGGGCGATCGTGCTCACCCGGCCGCAGGCGGAGGTGGCCGCGGCGTGGGGCAGCGTGATCGGCCCCGTGGTGCTCGCGGTGCTGGCGGGCCTCGTGGTGGCCGTGGGGTTGGTGCTGTGGATCACCCGCCGCGCCACGCGACCACTGCGCGACCTCGAGCAGGCCGCCCGACGGGTGGCCGAGGGAGACCTGCAGGCCGAGGTGGCGGAGGGCGGCGCCGAGGAGCTCGACGCCGTGGCCCGCTCGTTCAACGCCATGGTGCAGCAGCTGGCGCGGCGCGACCGCATGGCGAGGGAATTCCTCATGCGCGTCACCCACGACCTGCGCACGCCCCTCACGGCCATCCGCGGGCATGCCCTCGCGCTGTCGGACGGCGTGGTGCCCGAGGACGCCGTGCCACGTTCGCTCGGCGCCATCGCGTCGGAGGCCACCCGCCTCGAGGTGCTGGTGACCGACCTGCTCGACCTCGCCCGCATGGACGCCGACCGCTTCCGCGTGCACCTCGCGCCCACGCACGCCGCCGAGCCCGTGCGGGCCGCCACGGATGCCCTGTCGTCGGCCGCTGACGCCGAGGGCATCGCGCTCGTCACCGACATCGGCGACCTGCCGGAGATCCTCACCGACCCCGACCGCGTGCAGCAGGCGATCGGGAACCTCATCGACAACGCCATCCGCTGGACCCCCGCGGGCGGCACCGTCACGGTGTCGGCCGCCGCGCGCCCCGACGGCGGCGTGACGGTGGAGGTCTCCGACACGGGACCGGGCATCGAGGCCGAGCGGCGCGAGGCCGTGTTCGAGCCGTTCACGTCGGAGGAGACCCCTGAGGGGCAGGTGGGATCCGGCCTGGGCCTGGCCATCTCGCGCTCGCTCGCGCGGGCGCTCGGCGGAGACCTCACGGCCGGCGAGGCCCCGGGCGGCGGGGCGTGCTTCACGCTCACCCTGCCGGCGGCGGCGCCCGAGGGAGGCGACAGGGAGCCCCCGCCCGTGGCGGACGGGGGCTCCCATGAGGCCTCTCCGGTGAGGATGGGCTAGGCCGCGTCCTCGGGGTGCGGCGCGAGGACGACGTCCCCGCGCTCGCCGGTGCGCACCCGCACTGCGTCATCCACCGGCATGATGAAGATCTTGCCGTCCCCGGGCTCGCCCGTGTGGGCCAGCTCGAGGATCACGTCAACGGCGCGATCCACATCGGAGTCGTCCACCACCATCTCCAGCTTCAGCTTCGGTCGCATGAAGATGGTGGCCTTGGCACCGCGATAGCTCTCGGTGTACCCGCCCTGGCGGCCGGAGCCCTTCACCTCGCTGATCGACATGGAGGGAAGCCCCATGCCGGCCAGGCGGTTCCGGATCTCGTCGAACGCCTCGTGGCGGATGAACGCCTCGATCTTCTTCACGTTCGAACCCCCTATTCCGTACTCGACGTTCGCACGCCGAGGTTCGCCAGGTCCATGCCACGGGCCCCCTCGGGGAAGGCGCCGGGCACCTCGATGAACTGCTCAGGGTACCCGTACATCCCGTGCTCCGCGATGTCGAGTCCGGCGAGCTCGTCCTGCTCGCTCACCCGCAGCCCCACCGTGTACTTGATCAGCAGGAACACGATGAGCGATGCGGCACCGGTGAACGCGATGGTCGCCACGATGCCGTAGAACTGCACCCAGATCTGGTGACCGCCCCCGTTGTAGAAGAGGCCGGGGCTGGCATCCAGCGCGCCGATGCGGCCCTCCGTGGCGAAGAGCCCGATCGACAGCGTGCCCCAGATGCCGGCGATGCCGTGCACCGGGATGGCCCCGATGGGGTCGTCCACCCGGAGCTTGTCCACCAGCACCACGAGCGGCGGCACGATGATGCCGGCGACGAAGCCGATCAGCACCGCAGCCCACGGGTCGACGAACGCACAGGGCGCCGTGATGGCCACGAGAGCGGCGATCGCACCGTTGCCCATCTGCGACACGTCGAGCGTCTTGAACATCATCAGAGACCCGATGGTGGCGCCGACGACACCGGCCGCGGCCGCCAGGTTGGTGTTCACGGCGATGTCGGCGAAGTTCAGGCCGACGGCGCCGAGGGTGGATCCGGCGTTGAAGCCCATCCAGCCCACCCACAGGATGATCACCCCGAGGATCGCCAGGGGTATCGAGTGGCCGGGTATCGGCTGTGGCTTGCCGTCCTTGAACTTCCCGATTCGTGGTCCGAGTACCAACGTGCCCACGAGTGCCGCGGTGGCGCCCTGCAGGTGCACGATCGACGAACCGGCGAAGTCGAGGAAGCCGTTCTGGAAGAGCCAGCCGCCGCCCCAGGTCCAGTGGGCCACGATCGGGTAGATCAGGCCCGTGAACACCACGCCGAAGATGATGTAGCCGATGAACTTCGTGCGGTCGAGCATCGTGCCGAACACGATCGCCAGCGACACGGCGCAGAACACGACCTGGAAGAAGAAGAACGCCTCCACCGGGATGTTGTAGGCCCCGATGGCGTTCATGAACGAGTTCAGGCCGAGCGAGTTGGTATCGGCCGAGGCGTCGGTGGCGTTGAGGAACCAGCCCATCTGGCCCCAGAACCCATCACCGTCGCCGAAGGCCAGTGCGAAGCCCGTGGCCCAGAACATCAGGATGGCGATTGAAAGGTTGATGACGATCTTGCCCGCCACGGCACCGGCGTTCTTCATGCGCGAGAGCCCGATCTCGAGCATCGCGAATCCGGCCTGCATGAACAGCACGAGGATCGCCCCGAGCACCACCCACGTCGAGTTGACGGCGATATCGGTGGGCGTCGGTCCCTCGTCCTGTGCCATGGCCAGGCCGGGAACGGCGAGCAGCAGCACTGCCGCTGCCAACGCGGTCGTCCGGAGTGACCTCAGGCGCATCTGCGCAACTCCTTCGTAGGGAACAGGCGGGGGCCGGTCGGCTCCCCATTGCACCGCCGAGGCTATGGACGGGTCCCGTGCGGCTCCTTGTGCACCGGGAGCAAGTGACCCCGTGGGGGGTTCGCCGCGCGTACAAGCCCCGTCGGCGGGTCAGGCTTCCGGGCACCTGGTCGCGGCCCCAAGGCCTCGGGGCCTCAGGCCGTGATCAGGGGCAGCGCCGCGGCGAGCCCATCGGCCACCGCATCGGCGCCCGCGAGTTGCGCCGCGTCGAATGCGCCGGTGGTCACCGCCACCACCCGCACCCCGGCCACGCGGGCGGCCGCGATATCACGCGGCGTGTCGCCCACGATCACCACGTCGCCATCGGAATGCCGCCCGGTGGCACGCGACCGGGCGATCGCCACGAGATCCGCCCTGCGCTCGGCATCCGAGCCGAAGCCACCGCCATCCCCGAACCGGTCACCCAGCCCGGCCGCCGCCACCTTCGCGCGGCCGATGGGCTCCAGGTTGCCGGTGAGCAACGCGATCTCGGCCCCGCCAGCGCGCAGCGCAGCCGTCACCTCGAGCGCGTCCGGTGCCGCCACGGGCGCCGGGTGCGCATGTGCCACCTCGTCGTGCAGCCGGGCGGCCAGCGCCATCCAGTCCGCCATGCCGCCGTCGATCTCGGCATCGGGCATGCCATGCCCTCTCAGCACCAGCCGGGCGATCTCCCGGTCGGTGCGCCCCGGCGGGTCGACGGCCCAGACATCGTCGGGCACCACCGGCACCGGCCACACGAGGGCCATGGCATCCACCATGGCCCTCGTGTGCCCCTCGGGACGCCCGTGGAGGAGCGTCCCATCGATGTCGAACAGCACCAGCACGCCATCAGTGTGACGTGATCGTGCTCCCCATGTGCGAGATCGGCTCCTCGGGCTCGGCGCCGACCACCTCGATGAAGCGCTCCGGGTAGCCGAACATGCCGTGCTCCGAGATGTCGAGGCCGGCCATCTCGTCCGCCTCCGGCGCGCGCAGGCCCACCGTCACCTTGATCAGGCTGAAGGCGAGCCACGCGGTGACGAAGGCGAAGCCCGCGATGGCCACGAGGCCCACGAACTGCCAGCCGAGCTGCGAGAACCCGCCGCCGTACACCAGGCCCGGGCGCCCGCCGAGTCGCGACGCCGCATCGGTGGTGGTGAAGATGCCCGCGGCCAGCACGCCCACGATGCCGCCCATGCCGTGGCCGGCGAACACACCGATGGGGTCGTCGATGCCCCGGCGGTCGATGAACAGCACCATCGGCACCATCACGGCTCCCGCCACCAGGCCGATGATCGCCCCGGCCCAGGGCTCCACGAAGGCGCATGGACCGGCGATGGCGCCGAGCCCGGCGATGGCGCCGTTGCCCATCATGCCGATGTCGAAGCTGCCGAGCAGCAGCCGCGCCATCACCACCGCGGCCAGCACGCCGAAGGCGCCGGCGAGGCAGGTGACCACGATCACCTGGCCGATCGGCTTGCCCTCCGCGCCCAGGAACGAGCCCGCGTTGAAGCCCATCCACCCCACCCAGAGCAGCAGCACGCCGAGGATCGCCAGCGGCATCGAATGGCCGGGAATCGGCTGGGGCTTGCCGTCGCGGTACTTGCCGATGCGCGCTCCCACCACGATCGCACCGGCCAGGCCGGCGAAGGCGCCGGTCACGTGCACCACGCCCGAGCCCGCGAAGTCCTGGAACCCGTGCTCGTACAGCCAGCCGCCGCCCCACACCCAGTGGGCAACGATGGGATAGATGAGCCCGACGAAGAGGATGGCGAACGGCAGGTAGGTGACGAACCGCGCGCGGTCGAGCATGGTGCCCCACACGATCGCCAGGGCCACGGCCGCGAACATCGACTGGAAGAAGAACTTGGTGGCCTCGTCGATGCCGGAGTACGAGAGCGAGTCCACGCCCCCGGCATTGCCGATGTCGATGAACCAGGCCGAGGACCCGAACAGGCCGTTGCCGTCGCCAAAGGCGATGGCGTAGCCGACGGCCCAGAACACCACGAGGGCCAGGGCGAAGTTCACGAGGATCTTCGCCGCCACCGCACCGGAGTGCTTCATGCGGGAGAGGCCCATCTCGAGGCACGCGAACCCGGCCTGCATCAGCAGCACCAGGCATCCGGCCACCACCACCCACACGGTGTCAATGGCGACGCTGTTCACTTCGACCTCCGGGAAAGGGGATGCATGTCGCCCCGCTGCGGGGCTCCCGCACGCTCTCAACCGGAGGACCGTCGCCTCATGGCCCTGTGCACAAGGGGTGGGTACCGCTGCTGGCCCGCCGTACAAGGCGCAGCCGGATGACCGCTACCTGCGGTGGCGGCCCCTGCCGTCGAGCCCGGCGATCGCCTCGTCCACGGAGGACGCCCCGAGGGCATCCAACAGGCGTTGCACATCGGCGGGAGCCGGTCCGTCACCGGCCAGCACCGCGGCAGCGGCCATCAGGCGCTCGGGGTCGAGGCCGGAATCGAGCCCGCGCAGGCCGTCCCGGGTGATGCGCCGGTACGCCGCCAGGGCGCGCTTGTGGGCCGCTGCTCCCGCCTTGGTGAGCCTGAGCACCACGCCCCGTCCATCCTCGGGATGCGCGGAGCGGGTGATGTAGCGCCGCTTCTGCAGTCCGGCCAGCTGGTAGGTGAGGCGGTTCGACGGGATGCGCAGGGCCCGCGCGAGGGCGTTGGTGCGGATGCCGTCCTTCCCGGCCCGCTGGATGCGGTCGAGCGCCACCAGGTCGGAGAGCCGCAGGCCCGTCTCGTCCTCGATCTCCGCCGAGATCGCGCGCTCGGCCGATTCCCACGCATCGCCGATGCGGGGCACGGCGAGCATCTCGGCATCATCTGCGAAAAGGCCCCTCAGGGGAGGCTCTGCGGTGATGTCCTTCATGGGGCGAATCCGGTCCGTTGTCAAGGCGTGCGAGGGCTTTCGCCGCTTTCCTGACACCGAATTTACTAATCCGGACCGGACGAGTGGAGGATACCGGGATCGAACCGGTGACCTCCTGCTTGCAAAGCAGGCGCTCTCCCAGCTGAGCTAATCCCCCGCGGGCCGGGACGGTACCACCACCTCGCGGCGTATCGTTGCGCCATGTCCGACGAGGCGCTCGCCCGCATCGACCAGCTGCTGCAGATGCAGCAGGAGCACCACCGCGAGCTCGCCGACCTCATCGAGCAGTACCGCCAGATGACATTCGCGGCCGAGGAGGCCGGCCCCGACGAGCTCTACCGCGTGGTGTCGGGCATGCCCGGTGGCAGGTACCAGGTGCTCACCACGCACCTGCGCGAGACGTGGCTGGTGCTGCAGGCCGACCTGGCACGCCTCATGCCCGAGCAGTCGGGCATCGACGCCGCGGACTAGGCGACGACGCCGACTAGGTGATGCGGGCGCCCAGCGAGGCGTCGATGTCGCCGTAGGCCCAGCCGTAGCCGTGATCGCGTGCGGCCACCGGGTCGGTGCGGTGGCTGTCGGTCACCAGCACGGCGGCGTCGCCCAGCGTCATCTTCAGCGCCAGGGCCGGGGTGGGCACCACCGCGGGACGCCCGACCGCGCGCCCGAAGGCCTTCGCCACCTCGGCCTGGCGCATGGGCTCCGGCGCCACGTTGTTGAACGGGCCCTCCCAGGCGTCGTCATCGATGGCCGCGACGATCATTCCGACCACGTCGGCGATGTCGACCCAGGGCACCCACTGGCGCCCGCCGGCCAGCGGGCCCGCCATGCCGGCGCGCGTGAGCTTGGCGAGCCGCGGGATCACCCCCCCATCCTCGGCGAACACCATTCCCGTGCGGGAGATGGCCACGCGCACGCCCCCGCGTGCCGCCGCCATCGCAGCGGCCTCCCACGCAACCGCGACCTCCGACAGGAACCCCTGGCCCGGACCCGCCGACTCGGGCAGCAGCTCGTCGTCGCGATTCCCGTAGTAGCCGGTGGCGCTGCCGCTCACGAGCACGGCGGGGCCGCCCCCGCCCGCACCCGCGAGCGCATCGGCGATGCGCGTGGTGGTGATCACCCGGCTGTCGCGGATGAGCTTCTTCTGCTCGCGGCCCCAGCGCCCCTCCGCCACGGACGCGCCTGCGAGGTTGACGATCGCCCCAACGCCGTCCATGGCGGCTGCGGGGAGGTCGTCGAACACCGGGTCCCAGGCAAGGGTGGACACGCCGTGCACGTCACCGTTGGCCCGCGACAGCGGCACGACCTCGTCGCCACGGTCGAGCAGGGCCCGGGTGAGATGACGGCCGATGAGGCCTGTTGCACCTGTGATTGCGACGCGCATGGCCCGATCATGCCCGGTAACGTGGCCACGCACCCTACGAACGGACGGAAGAACGCATGGCTGCAGAGGAGATCGAGGTACGCGGGGTCGTCGTGAAGCGGCGCGGGGTCTTCGTGACCTGGCTGCTGATCATCGTGACCCTCGGCATCTACGCGCTGTTCCACTGGTACTACATGAACCGCGAGCTCCGGGACATGTCCGAGGCGCTCGGCACGCCGTTCGGCAACTCGCCGGGCCTCAGCGTGCTGGCGCTGTTCCCCGGTGGCTTCCTGATCGTGCCCGCCATCTGGACCTGGGTCACCACGGCCCGGCGCACGCGCGACCTGCGCGAGCTCGCGCTCGATGGCCGTGCGGGCGACCACACGTCCGTGGCGCTCGCCGTGCTGCTGGGCTTCTTCTACGCGCTGAACCACCCGTACCTGCAGGCATCGCTCAACGGCACCTGGGAGATCCTGGAGTCGTAGGCGGGGGGCCGTCCGTCAGGAGCGCGGGGGCGGCTCGCCGTGCCGGTACTCCCGCTCGACGGCGGGGTACTCGGCGAGCACGGCATCGATGGCCGCCTCCTCGTCCGGGGACAGCGGCGCGCCCGCCAGGGCCGCCGCTCCGCGGGCCTGGGCGGCGTCGCGCGCCCCGACGATGGCAGAGGTCACCTCAGGCCGGCGCAGCACCCACGCCACGGCGAGCTCGGCCACGCCGCCCGGGCGCCCGGACTCGTCGGCGATCCGCTGCATGCGGCGCATCACCGCGACGCGGTCCGCGAAGTGGTCGTCGGCGAAGAACTCGCTCCTCCCGCGCCAGTCATTCGCGGGGAATGTGGTCTGCTCGTCCATGCGACCGGCAAGGAGGCCGTGGGCCAGCGGCCCGTACGCCAGCACTCCCACGCCGTGCTCGCGGCACCAGGGGAACTCGGCATCCTCGAGCTGGCGGCGCATCGCGTGGTATCCGACCTGCAGCGACACGAACGGGCCCGCGGCATCAGCCGCCTCGAGGTCGGCAAGGTCGTAGTTCGACACGCCGATCCAACGGATCTTGCCCTCGTCGCGCATCTTCACGAGCTCGGCGAAGGTGTCGTCGGGCGGCACGTCGCCCACGGGCCAGTGCACGTGGTAGAGGTCCACCGCGTCCACGCCGAGGGCGTCGAGCGAGCGCTCGAGCGCCATGCGCAGGTAGGCACCCGAGGCCTCGCGCCAGGTGCGCAGGCCGTCGTCGGTGAACTCCCATGCCACGCCGCCCTTGGTGGCCACGATCACGTCATCCGGGCGGTCGCGCAGCACCTTCCCCACCACCCGCTCGGAGCGACCCTGGCCGTAGATGTCGGCGGTGTCGATCCAGTTGATGCCGGCGTCGAGCGCCGCGTGGCATGCGGCCTCGCTGTCGGCATCATCGGCGTCGCCCCAACTACCGCCGTATTGCCATGTGCCGAGGCCGATGACCGTGAGGTCGAGGTCCGATGCGCCGAGCCGGCGGGTCTCCATCCCTACTCCTTCGTACCGGGTGTGAGGGCAAGCAGCAGCCCCCCGTCGTCGTCATAGGCCGGGAAGATATCGGCCACGGCCTCGCGGTCGTCGCCGATGCCGTGGGGACGGAAGGTGCAGGGCTGCTGCAGCACGCGCACGCCCCACTCGAGGCTGCGGCCGATGGGGTCGTCCGGCGCGCCCGGGAAGCGCAGCACGAGGGCCTCGGCCACGTCGTGCCCGATCAGCTCGCCCTCGGGCCACCCGGTGACCGGCGCGGCCGCGTGCCCGGCCACCAGCACCCGCCGCTGCTGGTCGCAGCAGATGAGCGCCGTGAGCGGGCCGGCGTAGTAGTCGTCCATCATCTCGAAGACGAAGCCGAAGCCGCACTTCGGGCACCCGCGCGGCTGATGACCTTCGGCGCGCTCGGCGCCGGCAACCCGGTGGGCGCATCGTGGGCAGACGAACACCGCCATCCCCGTCGCCCTACGGGCGGTACGCGCCCTCCCAGGGCGGCAGGTCGGCGGTACCGGGCACGCGCCAGGTCCACGCGGGGTCACCGGTGCGGCCCCCGCCCATGCGCTGGATCATCCCCACCAGGCCCACGAGGTCCATGGGCTCCACGAGCGATCCCGGGGTCATGGGGTCGGCGGCGAACGACAGCACCCTCCCCTGCCCGACGGTCCGCAGCACCGCGGCGGGACGCCGGTCGAGGTGCGTGGCCACCACGGTGGCGCCGGCCGGCACATCGGTAAACGCCCAACTGCGTCGGTCGTCGGCGGGAATCGTGAAGAGGTCGGGCGGGATGGCCGTGCCGAGAGCGCCCTTCTGCATGAGCAGCACGCTTCCGGCCTCGCCGCCGAGCCTGCCGCCCATGAGGGCCGACCCGATGTCCGAGAGGTCCTGGTTATCGGGCGTGCGCGCGAATGCGGTGGGGTCGGTGACCACCAGGAAGCCGCCGGCGCTCACCCAGGCGCGCAGCGCCTCGGCGAAGGGACGCGACAGGGTGTCGCCCCGGGGCAGCCACACCACCTTGGCGCGCGCGAGCCGCTCACGTTCGGCGGCCAGGCGCTCGTCGGTGTCGAACACGAACGGGGCGCCATTGAGCTCGCCGAGCAGCGAGTAGGTGGTGTACAGCGCATCGCCCGAGGTGCGGTAGCGGGCGTCGCCGCGCCGGTCGGGCTGGCCCTGGCCCTCGCTCATCAGCGAGTACACCACCACCGTGGAGGTGTCGACGGGCTTCTCGGGAAGATCGAGCCCCTTGAGGCGCGACGCGAGCGACAGCATGCCGTCGTAGAACTTCCGGTCGGTGAAGCGCGGGTTGTCCATCGCGAAGAAGCTGATGTGCGTGGCGCCCGCGCGCAGCGCCTGGCTCGTCCAGGTGTCGATGTCACCCGTGGTGGGCGTGTACCCGGCATAGGGGAAGGCCTGGATGATGATGCGGGCGTCGCGGCCCGTGAGGTCGGACATGAACTTCGCGCCGAAGCCCGGGTTGTAGCGACCGCGCCCCGGACTGCTCTTCTCGGCGTACGAGACGAACGGGTCGGCTTCGGCGATGTCGGCAAAGCCACCGAGCTGCGTGTAGTCCCAGGGCATGAAGCCCTCGATGAAGAAGTAGTTGTTGGGGCTGATGCGGGCATCGGGATCGAGGCGCCGGATGAGCGCGGCCTGCTGGGCCTTCATGGCGAAGAAGTTCCTGCTGGTCCACCGCGAGTAGGCCAGCCACGACAGGCCCGCGGTGGGTGCGGTGGTGCGCCGCGCGCCGTGCTTCGGCGGTGCCCAGCCGTACTCGCGTCGGATCTGCGCCGACTGCCGGCGCCACAGCGCGCTGCGTGCCGCCTTGCCGGTGGGCAGCACCACGATGGGCTCATCCGACCCCGTGTACGAGAAGACGTAGGGCTCCCTGCCCACGGTGGGGACGATGCGGCGGATCTCCGACAGCGCCTTGCGCTGGAACGCCGGGTCGAGCAGCGACATGCGGCGCGTGGGCGCATCGGTATCGGGCTGGAACACCATGCCGGTGGGCCTGCAGGTCTTCGGGTTGCGGGGGAAGATGCAGAGGGTCTCCTTGGCCACGCGGGCCTCGGCGTTGACATCCCACGACAGCCCCGTCTTGCGGTATTGCCGCATGAGCACGGACTTGTTGCGCCAGCCCGACGGCTCGCGCGGCGACACCGGGATGTCGTACGGCAGGGCCCCGAAGCCGCTGAACCAGAGATTGTTGCTGCCGGCCGTCGTGAGGATGGAGTCGACCATGCGCAGCCACTGGGCCTTCGGGATCGGCAGCGGACCGGTGAGCTTCCAGCGCGGGTGCTCCTCGAGGTTGAGCTCGTGGCTCCAGTCGAACACGTGCCCCATCGGGCGCGCCTGCGCCTGGGCCGCGCTGCCGGACACCACCACTGCGGCGGCCACCGCGGCGGCGGCGATGATGGGGGCGGGGCTGCGCATGGCGGGGAGGCTAGATGCCCGCGCCGTCCACGTGGCCCAGCGGGGTCATGGTGAACAGGGTGTCCGACCGCAGGCCGAGGCGCAGGGTCTCGAGGGGGATCACCTCGTCGGGAGGGATGTTGCCCAGGTTCACGTTGGCGCCGAAGGTGCGCACGAACCACACCTGCTGCGCCTTCTGCGGTGCCTCGAACAGCAGCCGATGGGCGTCGATGGCATGCACGATCTCGTCGATCAGCCCCATGCGCACCTCGCCATCGCCGCGGAACACGCCGGCGGTGCCGCTCTCGCGGGCCTCGGTGATCACCTTCCAGGCCCCGGCGCGCAGCTCGGCGTCGATCATCTCCACCCAGCGGTACGGGGCGATCACCACGTCGTTGTCCTTGGAGCCGACCTCCGAGAGCACCGTGAAGTCCTGCGCGTACTCCTCGATGTACTCGAGCTTCTTCTCGTGCGGGAGGTCCACCGTGCCGTCGGACACCTCCACGTGCCGCAGGCCGAGGCCCCCGATGAAGTCCTTCCACTCATCGAGCTTGCCCTGCACCAGGCAGGCCTCCCAGAACGTGCCGCCGAGCACCGTGGCCACGCCGAGCGACTCATAGAGCCGGATCTTCTCCTCGAGCCCCTTGGTGACGTAGGCGGTGCCCCACCCGAGCTTCACGATGTCGATGAAGTCGCCGCTGGTGGCGAACATGTCGTCCACCTGGCGCAGCGACAGCCCCTTGTCGATCACGTGGGTGAGCCCGAACTGGCGCGGCTTCTCGGGCCGGCCGGGCAGCGTGAGGAAGTCGGCGGCGCGGCTCATGCGCGGGCCTCCCGGGCGGCCGCGGCGCCCGCGATGCGCCCGAACACCACGGTGTCGAGCAGCGAGTTTCCCATCAGCCGATTCGTGCCGTGCACGCCGCCGGTGATCTCACCCGCCGCGTAGAGCCGCGCGAGGGTAGTGCGGCCGGACTCGTCGATGACGAGGCCGCCGTTGCGGTAGTGCAGCACCGGATACACGAGGACGCGCTCCTTGGTGATGTCCACCCCCTGCTTCAGGTAGCGGTTGTGCACGTAGGCCAGCCTCTCGGCGGTGAAGCCCGGGCCGTTGTCCCGGTCGATGGCGGTGGTGTCGAGCCAGGCGCCCATGGTGCCATCCGGCGCGGCTGCGCCCCGGCCCTCCTCCACCACGCGGATGATGGCATCCGCCACCACGTCGCGTGGGGCGAGCTCGTCCACGAACCTCTCCCCCGCCGCGTCATGCAGCGTGGCGCCATACGACCGCGTGGTCTCGGGAAGGGCGTAGCCGGCGAGGCCGGCGGGCCATACGGCGCCGGTGGGGTGTCGCTGCCATGAGTCGAGGTCGCGCCCCGCCGCGCCCAGCGCGAGCGCCATCTCGAGCACCTCCGGGGTGGCATCGGGATGGTTCGTGCTCTTCTCGCCGATGCGCTGGGCCTCTCCGCCGAGCCCGCCACCGGCCGCGAGCACCACGGCGCCCGCGGTGATCACCGACGCCGGGCCGTCCTTCGCGCGCGTGGTGGCGATCCAGCCGCCCTCGACGGGCTGCAGGTCCTCGAGGGCCGTCGACTCACGCACCTCCGCGCCGCTCTCCCGCACCGCCGCGCGCATGGCCTGCACCATCTCGGCCCCCGTGCGCTCGCCCGCCTGCAGCAGGCGCGGTCGCCGTGCACCGCCGCAGCGGATGATGCGCAGGTCGCCGTCGTCGCGCGTGAACGGCACGCCGATCGACGCCAGCCAGGCGATGGCGTCGGGGCCGCCCTCCACGAGCGTGCGCACCAGGGCGGGGTCGCCGTCGTCGTGCCCGGCCGCGAGGGTGTCCTCGAAGTGATCCTCCGTGGAGTCGTCCGCGGCGAGGGCAGCCTGTATCCCGCCCTGGGCGCGACCGGTGTTCGACGCGCCGAGGGCCGACTTGGTGATGACGATCACCGACGCGCCGGCCTCGCGGGCGGCGATGGCCGCGCTCATGCCGGCGCCGCCCGACCCCACCACCAGTACGTCGCAGCGCGCGTCGCCGGCGCTCACGACTCCCCGGGCTCCGCGGGCGCGGCCGGGCCGTCTGCGGGCGGCACGAGGTCGCCGAGGTGCTCGCGCGCGTACACCACGAAGCCCTCGCTCACGCGGCTGGGCGTGCGCCCTGCATGGCGCACGAGCGAGAAGTCGCGGGCCAGCACCGCCCCCTCCACCTCCACGGCCACGAGGCGCCCCTCCGCGAGGTCGCGCTCCACGGCGAGGCGTGAGATCACGGTGATGCCCAGGCCGTCGAGCACGGCCACCCGCACCGACTGCTGCAGCCCGAGCTCGAGCGTGATGTCGAGATCGCGCATGCGGATGCCCGCGGCGCGGAAGGCCGACTCCAGCACCGCGCGCACGCCCGACCCGCGCTGCTGCAGGATGAGCGGCTGCGCCGCGAGATCGGCCAGCTTGATGCGCTTCCTCTTCGCCAGCGAGTGTCCCGGCGGGCAGATCACCACGAGCTCGTCGCGCACGAAGGGCTCGAACACCAGGCCGCGGTGCGGCCGGGCGGCGCCCACCACGCCGAGCTCGATCTCGTCATCCAGCACGCGGTCGCACACGGTCTGGGTGTCCTGCACCACCAGCGACACCTCCACCTCGGGGTTCTCCCGCTTGAACCCCCCGAGCAGGTGCGGCAGCAGCAGTTCGCCCGGCCCGGTGGACGACCCCAGCACGAGCGGCCCCGAGAGGTGGTCCGAGAGCCCCGCCACGTCGCGCAGCATCTCCTCCTCGAGCGCCAGCAGGCGGCGGGCGTGGGAGTCCACCACGCGGCCTGCGTCGGTGAGGGTGACCCTCCGGCCGCTGCGGTCGAGCAGCCGCTGCCCGATGCGCTCCTCGAGCGCACGGATCTGGAACGACACCGCCGGCTGCGAGATGCCGAGCTCCTCCGCCGCATGCGAGAACGAGCCCTTGTCCACCACCGTCCGGAGCGTCAGCAGTTGCCGCAGATCCATAAGCGCACTTTATCGCGCGGTTCGGAAGGGCTGTTACCTCGCCGAAGCGCGCTGCGCAGGCCGGGGGTGAGTTAGCGCTTGTCGGACGTGATGTGGTGCCGCCCCTCGGGGCACCAGTACACGAGGCCGTCGCCATCGGAGCGGCGGCCGACGCACTGGGCGTCGCACTTGTGGGAGGTGCAGGTGCGGCGCACCCGCGAGAGCACTCCGCCGGGGCGCACGTGCACGCAGCCCGCGGGCAGGATGTCGGGCCCTGTCAGCGTGGTCACGGCTGCCGTGCTCATCCTGCATCCCCCTCGTCGATTGCCTTCACGTCCTGAGTTTCGCCGGGCGCGACCGGCTCCCTGCCGGCGCGAAGCGTGACCCAGAGGGCGTTGGAGGCATCGACGGGATCACCGGCCACCACCGCCTCGCGGAGCGACGCGATGCGATCGGACAGCGTGGAGGGATCGAGGGCGGGACGGGTGGCGCGGAGGATGCCCCCGTAGCGCGTGGGCCGCACTTCCTCGTCGAGGTTGAAGAGCTCCTCGTGAAGCTTCTCCCCCGGTCGCACGCCCGTGACCTCCACCTGGATGTCGCGGCCCGGCTCCATGCCGGACAGGCGGATCATGTTGTGGGCGAGGTCCATGATGCGCACGGGCTCGCCCATGTCGAGCACGAAGACATCGCCGCCCTCGGCGATGCCGGTGGCCTCGATCACCAGCTGCACGGCCTCGGGGATCGTCATGAAGTACCGGGTCATGTCGGGGTGGGTGACCGTCACCGGACCGCCCGCGGCGATCTGCCGGCGGAAGATCGGCAGCACCGAGCCCGAGGAGCCCAGCACGTTGCCGAAGCGCACGGCGGCGAAGCGCGTGCCGCCATCGCGCCCGTGCATCTCCACCACCCGCTCGGCCAGCGCCTTCGTGCCGCCCATGACGGTCTTGGGCTCCACGGCCTTGTCGGTGGAGATGAGGCAGAACCGCTCCACGCCCTGGCGCACCGCGAGGTCGGCGAGGGTGGCCGTGGCGAGCGCGTTGTTGGCGATGGCCTGCACGGGGTTGATCTCCATCATGGGCACGTGCTTGTACGCCGCCGCGTGGAACACGATCTCCGGCCGGTGGGCGGCGAAGATCTTCTCCATGAGGTCGCCATCGCGGCAGTCGGCCACCACCGGCACCGGCGCATGGCCCCGGTCGCGCAGCTCGAGGTCGATCTCGAAGAGGTTGTTCTCGGCGTGGTCCACGATGACCAGGCTGCTCGGGCCCACCGCCGCCACCTGGCGGCAGAGCTCCGATCCGATCGATCCGCCCGCGCCGGTCACCAGCACGCGGCGCCCGTTCAGGTAGCGCGCCACGCGCGCCATGTCGATCTCCACGGGCGCACGGCCGAGGACGTCCTCCACCTGCACCTCGCGTAGCTTCTGCACCGACACCTCGCCGTTCATGAGCTCGGGGAGGCCCGGCAGGGTGGTGACCCTCACGTTGGCCGACCGGCATTGCTCGACGATGTCCTTGCGCACGGCGCCGGGGGCCGACGGCATGGCGATGATCACCTCGCGGGCGCGCGTCTCGCGCAGGATGCGCGGGAGGTCCTCGCGGGTGCCCAGCACCTTCACGCCGCCCACGCGCAGGCCCTTCTTGCGCGGGTCGTCGTCGATGAGGCCCACCGGCGTGTAGGCGAGCGCCGCGTTGGCGCGCATGTCACGCAGCAGCGAGTTGGCCGCATTGCCGGCGCCGCAGATGATCACCGGGCGGCCGGAACCGACAGCCGATCCGCGCGAGGCGCGCTCCATGACCGAGCGCACGACGAACCGCACGCCGCCGATGAGCACCACGGTGAACAGGAAGTCGAGCGCGAACACCCCGCGCGGCACGGCCTCGTAGCCGTCGGGCCGCCAGAGCGTGAGCGCCAGCGTGACGAGCCCGCTGGCCACCAGGCACGCGAGCAGGATCTGCTCGAGCTCCTGGATGCCCGTGAAGCGCCACCAGCGCGTGTAGAGCCGGAAGGCGATGAACGTGAGGAGCTTGATGCCCACCACCACGCCGACGGTGATGAGGAACAGGCGCTCGTAGCGACCGGGCGGGTCGCCGTCGAAGCGCACCACGAAGGCCAGCCACCACGCCAGCGCGATCAGCACGAGGTCCACCGAGACCTGGCCGAGGCGATGCAGGTATCCCCGCAGGGCGAGGCTGCCGATGCGCATGCTCATCCGCCGGCCACTCTATTGGACCCGCCGCGGTTGCCCGAGCGGCCTGTCGCAGAGGCCCCGAGGATGAGGTCGACGAGTATCTCGGGATCCCTCATGGGAGGAGCGGATTCGCGCTCGCGCTTCACCAGCGCGACGGCGTCGGGGTGCTCCAGCCGGTGCAGGCGGCCCTCCTCGATGAGGCGGGCGTCAACCGCGCCCATGCGGCCGGCGAACGGGCTGTAGGCGGGCACGCCGAGCGCCACCGCCTCGCGGTTCATGGTGCCGCCGGCGCTGATCACCAGGTCGGACGCCGCGATGAGGCCCGGTCCGTCCACGGCCTGCTCGGGCACGATCACCCCGCGGCCGCGCAGGGCCTCGCGCTGCTCGGCGATGCGCGGCAGGGCCACCACCTGCACGCGGTCGGCCTGGGCCTCGAGCATGTCCACCACCTGCGCGAACACATCGGTGGATGCCCCGCGGTGGTAGAGCGTGACCTCCGGCGGCGGGCGCAGCACCACGATCACCTTCTGCTCGTCCAGCCCGAGCTCCTCCACCACCGCCGCGGGGTCGGGCGGGTAGTCGGCGAGGTAGTACTCCTCCTTGAGCCCGGGGTAGCGGATGAGCTTGGGCGGACGGATGCCGTAGCGCGCCAGCGCCGACTCGGGGATGGCGTCGGGCACCAGCACCCGCGATGCCAGGCGGCCGTTGGAGTGGTGCATGGCGGCGGCGTGCTCGTAGTCGAACATCGTCACCTGCGGTATGCCGGCCAGGCGCGCCACCAGCGGCTGGTCGGTGCTGCCATGGGCCACGGCCACGTCGAAGCGCTCCGATCGCACCATGCGCGCCAGTTGCGCCGAGCGGGACGTCATGGCCCGGGCCTTGCCGGCAAGGCCCCCGCCGCCGTGAGCCCCCATGGTGCGGTGCGGGATGCCGTACTTGTCGAGCAGCCCGATGGTCTGGGCGAAGTCACGCGAGGTGACAACCACCTCGTGCCCGCGATCCTCCATGCGCCGGATCAGCGGCCGGAAGATCAGCACGTGCGGTGAGTTGGTGCAGTCGACCCAGACCCGCATGGGCCTCCCCCGGTCGTCCTAGATGCGCTCGACGGCGCGGCCGACGGCCGCGACCACCTCGTCCACCTGCTCGCGCGTGAGGTTCGGATGCATCGGCAGCGCGAGTCCGGTGTCGGCCCACTGCTCGGCCACGGGAAGGTCGCCCTTCGAATAGCCCAGCCCCGAGAACACCGGCTGCAGGTGCATCGGCGTGCCGTAGTACACGGCCGCGCCGATGCCGTCCTCCACGAGCAGCTCGCGCAGGCGATCGCGCTCGGGGTGGCGCACCACGTAGAGGTGGTAGATGTGGCGCACGCCGTCGCGCTCCTCCGGGAGCGTCACGTACTGGCCCAAGCCGGCCTCGCGGTACCAGTCGGCCACCTGCCTTCGGCGGTCGTTCCAGTCGTCCACGTGCGGCAGGAAGATGTTCACGGCCGCGGCCTGGATCTCGTCGAGGCGCGAGTTGTAGCCCACCTCGGTGAAGATGACCTTGTCCTCCGAGCCATGGAACCGCAGGCGCTTCACCGTGGCGCCGAGGTCGGGGTCGCTGCACACGACCATGCCGCCGTCGCCGATGCCGGGGAAGTTCTTGGTGGGGAAGAACGAGATGGTGGCGATGTCGCCCATGGTGCCGACGGGCCACTCGCCATCCGCCGAGCCGAAGGCCTGGGCGGCGTCCTCGATGACCGACAGGCCGTTCTCGGCGGCGGTGGTGAGCGTGGATGTCATCGGCGCCGCGTGCCCGAAGATGTGCACCGGGATGATCGCCTTGGTCTTCTCGGTGACCTTCTCCTCGATCAGGTCCGGGTCGAGGCAGGCGCCAACGGGCTCGACGTCCACGAACACCGGCGTGGCACCGTGGCGCGCGATGGCCTCGGCCGTGGCGTAGAAGGTGTACGGCGTGGTGATGACCTCATCACCAGGGCCCACGCCCAGGGCCTGCAGCGCGATGACCAGGGCATCGGTGCCGTTGGCCACGCCCACGCACGGCCGGTTCTCGAGGCGCTTCGACACGGCGTCCTCGATCGCGCGCACGCGTGGGCCCAAGATGAAGGCGCCGGTGTCGAGGATCTCCGCGAGGGCCGCGTCGAGCTCGCCCCTCAGGGGCGCGTACTGCGCCCGGATGTCCATCAGCGGTATTGCCACGGCGCGCGACGTTACCAACGCATCCGGGCGCCGGAACCCCGTCCGGGCTCACCGGGGACGTCGGTCACTGGTGCGTCGGCGAGGGGAATGCGCGCGGTGACGATGGTGCCGAAGCCCTCGCGCGACGTGATGGATGCCGAGCCACCGAGGCGCTCGGTGATGTGCTTGACGATCGACAGCCCGAGCCCGGTGCCGCCGAGGCGACGCGAGCGGGATGGGTCGGCGCGGTAGAAGCGCTCGAACACATGCGGGACGTCCTTCTCCGGAATGCCCAGGCCGTCGTCCTGCACCTCCACCACCACCATCCCGCGATCACGGGCCACGCGCACCGTCGCGGTGGATCCCGTGCCGGCAT
>JAGWYY010000130.1 GCA_018969105.1 Acidobacteriota bacterium
GTGCCCAAGCCCTTCCAGACCCCGGCGATGAACGAGACCTTCACCGGGGCGATCCCGCGCCCGCACCCCGACACCGTGGAGTGCGTGAAGGCCTACTGCCAATACGTGTGGGACACCTACGGGCGCTTCCCGCTCACCATCGACCCGATGTACCAGCGCCTCACCACCCAGGCGCAGCACATCGACTGCGGCTTCTACGACGAGTACTACCCGCCGGGCGCCTACAGCCAGCAGCACGCCGACCACATGCGCCTGTGGCACCCGGAGCGGGCCTAGGCCCGCGCGAACTCTGCGCGTTTTTCGCGGATCTCCTCGTCGGCGCCCAGGGCCCACTGCACCACGCCCATCGCGGGCTCGATGAAGCTCACGCCGAGCGGGGTGAGGGAGTACTCCACGCGCGGGGGCACCTCGGGGTAGGCGGTGCGCAGCACCAGGCCGTCGCGCTCGAGCTTGCGCAGGGTGACCGACAGCATGCGGTGCGAAATGCCCACCACGGCGCGCTGCAGCGAGTTGAAGCGCATGGGGCCCTCGCTCAGGCCGAGCACCACGAGCAGCGTCCACTTGTCGCCCACGCGCTCGAGCGTCTCGCGCACGATCATGCTGGTGTCGCTCTCGCCCACGGCCACGCGCAGGCCGTGCTCGTCGTAACTGATCACGCAGCTGCCTGCCATGGGTTCCCTCCTCGTGCCCTACGCACTTCCCCGTGCGTTCTTGTGGCGTGTGATCGGGTCGAACAACATGGTGCCAGTTACCGATGGTGCGTACCCGCGCGCCGCGATGAGGGAGGCAATGGATGGCGGCATTCACGCAGGCGGAGATCGACTACCTGACGGCCCAGCCGCTCATGAGGTTCGCGTCGGCCTCGCCCAAGGGCCGGCCCGACGTGGCCACCGTGGTGTTCTCGGTGGATGGCGACGACATCGTCACCGGCGGCTTCGACATCACCAAGACCATCCGCTACCGCAACATCCAGGGCAACCCGCGGGCCACGGTGGTGGTGGACGACCTCGCATCGGTCGACCCCTGGGCCCCGCGCGGCATCAAGGTGCGCGGCTCCGTCACGATCGAGGACGACCCGGAGGGCCAGCGGTTCCGCATCACCCCGGAGGTCATCTGGAGCTGGGGCATCAACGAGTCGACCGGGGGCATTCCGAAGATGGAGCGCCGCGAGGTGGGGAAGGACGCCACATGAGCGACGGGGCCAAGGGCTACTGGATCGTGAACGCGGTCGTCACCGACCCCGTGGCATTCGGGCCGTACACCGAGGCGGCCGGACCGGTCATCCGCGCGGCTGGCGGCCGGCCGGTGATCCACGGGGCGGTGACCGAGGTGGTGGAGGGCGCGCCGACGGGGCGCCCGTTCATCATCGAATTCCCGAGCTTCGAGGTGGCGCTCGCGTGCTACCGCTCGCCCGAGTACCAGGCGGCCATCGCGCTGCGCGAGGGGGCGGCCACGTTCGACATCACCGTGGCGGAGGGGGCGGAGCCGCTGGCTGGGGGCTGAGGCCGTCCCCCGCCGCCGGTGCGGGCGCCCCGTCCCGCCTGTCAGGTGGGGGTGGTCACCGTGACGGCATGCTCACGCGCGGCCTCGGCCTGCCGCTCGTCATAGGTGACGAACCCCAGGAGGCCCGGGCCCAGGTCGAGCGCCACCGAGAGGTGAAGGGCATCGAGCGTGCGGAGTGCGGGGGGCAGCATGGTGCCCGCACGCTCCATGTGGGCTCGCTGCAGCGGGACGATGTCGAGCGTGGAGAGGATGGCCCGGGCCCTCTCGGTGAGCTCGGGGTCCACGCGGCGCACCGCCCGCAGCACCTCGGCCTCGGCCAGGTCGGACGTGACCAGGCGGTCTTCGCGTGACTCCTCCCACCGGTACATCGCCGCGCTGTGGGCCTCGCGCAGCACCAGCTTCACGATGGCCGACGAGTCGAGGTACCACGCACGCGTGGCGGTCAGCGGGAGTCCTCGTCGCGCATCTCGGCGATCACGTCGCCAAGGGGCTGGCGCCGGCCGCGTGCGGGCGGCGGGCCGACGTCGGCGATGGTGCGGGTGGCGGGGCGCAGCAGGCCGGCATCCTCGAGGTCGGCGAGGCGATCGCCCGACAGGGGAAGGATCTGCGCGACCGGCGTGCCGTTGTCGGTGATGATCATCCGCTCGCCGGCGGCGGCGCGTGCCACCACGGCAGAGGCGTTCTGCTTGAGGGCCCTGATGCCAACCGATGACATGTGCTTCACCGTAGCACGGCATCTGAAGCCCTCACATCGGAGTGGGGATTACCCCAACACACATCCCGGGCTTTCTGAAAGCATTGGGGCGAGGGCGCAGTCCGTCCATCGGCTGCCTCGAACCCCGACCTCCCGAAGCGGAAGGCACCACCATGAAGCGCAAGGCAATCGCCCGCGCCGCCGGCATCAGCGCCGCGGCGCTCCTCATCTCCCTCCCCGCGGCCGCCTCGGCGCTGCCGAAGGGGCCGCCCTCGCCGCTCACCAACCCGGCGGCCATCACCGAGCTCGCCGCCGACGCCTACACCTGGGGCGTGGCGCCGGAGTTCGTGTACCGCTTCCTCAAGTACAACGCGCTGCGCACCGCCCCCGTGAACATGCTGGGCGGCAAGGGCACGCAGGCGGCGGCCTGGAACAACCTGGCCACCAACGCCGGTGATGCCTCGGTGCTGTACCTCAACTCGATGCTCGACCTCAGCGGCCGCAAGTACCCGTCGAGCCAGAACGGCGGCACGAAGGAGCTCGTGCTCACCGTGCCCCCGTCGGCCAACAACTACTACGTGGTGAACGTGCTCGACTCGTTCATCAACTCCACGGGCAGCATGGGCACGCGCACCACGCCGTCGAACAAGCGCCAGACCTACCTGGTGGTGGGCCCCGCCTCGCAGTACGCCAACAAGCGCACCGCGCGCATCGGGGGCAAGGTGTTCCGCGTGATGACCCAGGACACCAACCTGGGATGGATCCTCATCCGCATCCGCGCCGACTCGCTGGTGCCATCCAGCAACCCGGCGTCGGTGAACGCCGTGGACCAGACCGTGGTGAAGCGCTTCGCGCTCAACACGCTGGAGCAGTACCAGCGCAACCGCTACCGGCCCATCTACCCCAAGACCACCTCGTACCCGCCGAGCAACCAGCAGATCCAGCGTTCGCAGAAGTGGGCCAACGCGCCGGCGCAGGCGACGGCCTTCATGGCGCAGCTCGGGCAGTCGCTCGCGCAGAGCCCCATGCCCTCGCGCAACACCGGCATCGGCAACACGCCGCTCAAGCTCCTTCCGGCATGGGTGGTGCCGCAGGCCAACGCGAAGAAGCTCTACCAGAACCCGTCGTTCGGGCAGGAGCGCCAGCTCCGCCTGCTGAAGCCGCTCGGCCTCACGGCGAAGGGCTGGAAGCTGCCGCGCAACTGGGGCACCGACCAGCTCAACGCCCTGCAGGCCGGCTACGAGAAGGGTGACGCCGGGGTCACGGATCTGTCCACGGCGGTGGGTGTCTCGGCGGCCACCAACTACTGGAGCTTCCTCAACACCAACATCGGCACATACCCCAACAACCTCTTGGGTTACGCCTTCCGGGCGGTGATCGTGCAGGAGGGCGGCTCGGCCAACGTGCCGCCCGACGCCGTGTACGCGCAGATCAACCAGACCGCGGGCACCACCGCCACGCAGATGGTGGGCGACAACACCTACTCGATGACGTTCATGCCGCCGCCGGCCCCCGGCGCGCCGCTGCCGGCCAACGGCACCATGCCGCCCATGGTCAACGACTCCGCAGGCAACCCGAAGGGCTTCTGGTCGGTGCACGTCTACCAGACCGACCCCACCGAGTCGAAGGCGCCGTACCTCACCCAGGCCAGCGTGCTGAACCTGGCCTACTCGCAGGCCAACCAGGCGGTGGTGTCGGTGGACGCCTCGGCCGACACCATCACGGTGAACATGCCGACGTGGGGGGGCGCGCCCGTTGCCAGCACGCCGATCTTCTTCGGTACCGGCGCGAGCGCCTACGGGTTCAAGGCCAACACGCCGTACTACGTGGCCACCACGCCCACCACGGCGGGTTCGGGGTCCACGGCTACCTACACCTTCAAGGTGTCGGCCACCTGGCAGCAGCAGCTCTCTCCGGGGAACGTGCCGATCCAGGGTCCCGAGGGCACGCCCACCAACATGGTGGACGTGCAGGCCGGGTCGGGAACCCTGCAGTGGGGGCCGATCCAGCCGGTGTCGCAGCTGGGGTCGCAGCAGATCACCTCGGGCCAGCTGAAGAAGAACGCCGATGGCTCGGTGACCCTGTGGATCGGTCCGACGCTGCCCGCGGGCGCGCCGGCCACCAACTGGCTGCCGTCGCCGTCGCAGGCCTACTACCAGCAGGTGTACGGCAAGGCGGGCATGCCCACCAACATCCGGCCGCTGCTGCGCATGTACTACCCGACGCCCG
>JAGWYY010000131.1 GCA_018969105.1 Acidobacteriota bacterium
CGCGCCCAGCGGCGAGGGCAGCGCGTAGAAGACGTTGTTGCACGGAAACGCGGGCGCTTCGCCTTACTCCGTATGGATGCCTAACCTTCCGTTAATCCACCTCCTTACCCTTGAGGTCCTCACATGAATCGCTATGCAAAGACGTTCGCAGTGGGCGCCGCCGGCCTGGCGGGCGCCATTGCAATCGGCGTTGGCTCCGCTGGGGCCTCGACCATGTACCCGCCGTGTGCAGCGGGCCAGATGCCCACCCCGCAGGCACCGTGCATTCCTTCCGGCATGATGCCGGGAGGCAACGGAGGCAACGGCGGGGCGGGCGGCGCTGGCGGTAACGGCGGCGCGATGCCTCCGGGCATGACCATGCCGGGCGGCACGATGCCGGGCGGCAACGGCGGCGCCGGCCAGATGATCCCGTCCAACCTTCCGCCGTGCGCGCCCGGCACGCGGCCCACCCCGCAGGCCCCCTGCATGATGGACATGAACATGCCCGAGTGTGGCCCCGAGGGCCCGCCGAAGCTGAACCCCGACGGGTCCCTCCCGGCGGGCGCGCAGCCGTGCCGTCCCAACGGCGCCGTGCAGTTCAACCAGGCTCCGCCGAAGGAGTCGATGAACAAGCTCATGACCCTCGACGTGGACGTCGACGGTGAGGGCGAGAAGGCCGGCGACTTCGACGTGACCCTCAACCGGATCGTCAAGGGCATCGGCAAGGCCGCCCGCGAGAAGCTGCAGGACCAGCTCGAGGGCGAGTCGTTCATCATCGGCACGAACGGCGGCACGAAGTGCTTTGCCGACAAGAAGAGCGACGCCGACGCCGAGGCCGACAAGGTGTCGTGCAAGGTGCTCACCGACAAGCTCGATGACTCGGCCGTCACCATCAAGGCGACGATTCAGGCCCGCATGAAGTTCGACTCGGCCTCGTTCACGCCGACCTTCACGGCCACCAAGGTGGTCATCAAGGGCAAGAGCAAGATCTAGGCGCGCACCCGCCGCCCGGATCGCAGCATCGGGCCCGGCGTCAGTCCTCCTCGGAGGGCCGGCGCCGGGCCTTCTTCTTGCCCGAGAGCCGCTCGCGCTCGGCGCGGCGCCTGGTGGCCACGCCCCTGCCCGGGCGGGTGGGCACGCGACGCGCATCCTCCGTGGTTGCGTCCATGATGAGCTCCACCATGCGATCCACCGCGAGGGCGCGGTTGCGCGCCTGATGGCGCTCGCGGCGGGCGGTCACCCGCAGTTCGTCACCGGCAGTGACCCGCGTGGCCAGGCGGGTGCGGATCAGGTCGCGCGCGCGCGAGCCCACCGGGATGCGCGAGATCGGCATGCGCACCTCAACCTGCGTGGACACCGCGTTGACGTTCTGCCCCCCGGGGCCCCCGGCGCGCGAGAACGACACGCGCCCGTGCCGCTCCACGGCCTCGCGCACCCGCGCCTCCACCGAGCGCGTGCTCATGAGCGCGGGGGCGCGTCGCCGGCCGGCTGCTGCCCCTGCTCCGCCTCGCGGCGAAGGGCGTCCTTCGCGGCCTTGCCCACGAGGGGAATCCTCGGCTCACCGGTGGGCGGGTCCTGGTACGGCCCGCCGACCAGCGGAACCATGCCGGAGAGGTGCCACATGATGCGCTCCACGGCGCGGCGGTTGCGCCCCGCGCGCGGCGACTCGCGGATGTCATCCATGGGGATGGCCTCACCGAACCGGATGCGCACCGGGCCCTTCAGCATCTGGGAATCCCAGATGGCCGCGGGGATCACCTGCACGTCGGGGCGCGTTGCGAAGTAGCCGGCGCCCGAGAAGCCCGGGCTCATGTGGCCGGTGCGCGTGACGCCGCCCTCGGGGAAGATGAGCAGGGCCTCGCCGCGCGCCAGCAGGTCGCGCCCCATGCGCACGGCCCAGACGTCGGGTGACTGTCGGCGCACCGGGAACCCGCCGATGCGCGAGAGCCATGCCTCGAGCACGCGGGGGGTGAAGAGCTCCTCCTTGCCCATGGTCCACACGGGGCGCGGCAGCGCGGCCACGGCCACCAGCAGCGGGTCGATGAACGCCACGTGGTTGCTCACGATCAGGGTGGGGCCGTGCGTGGGCAGGTGCTCCCGCCCATCCACCTTCATCCGGAGCGGTCCGTAGGAAAGCGCCTTCAGCACGCCCTTGGTGGGCACCCACACGGGCTTCCACACGCGGGGGTGGCGTCGCGGGCGAAGCCGCGCGAGGCCGTCGCTCATGCCGGCTCCCCCCACGCGGTGAGCACGATCTCCCTCGCGCCGCCATGGTCGCGGTGCTCGAGCAGGTAGATGCCCTGCCAGGTTCCGAGCGCGGGGCGGCCACCGGCCACGGGGACCATCAGCGACGGCCCCACGATGATGCTCTTCACGTGCG
The DNA here is from genome assembly GCA_018969105.1 of Acidobacteriota bacterium. Taxonomy (GTDB): domain Bacteria; phylum Actinomycetota; class Thermoleophilia; order Miltoncostaeales; family Miltoncostaeaceae; genus SYFI01. The sequence goes on from JAGWYY010000131.1 coordinate 2,360, forward strand.
CGGGCATGTCGTCGGGGCCCTCGCTCACGTGGGTCCAGTACGGGGCATCCTCGCGCACGGCGTCGTCGAGCCAGGCGTCGAGGTCGCGGCGCACGTCGGGGCTGGCGTTCTCGTTCAGCGCGAGCGACGCCGAGGTGTGCCGGATGAACACGTTCAGCATGCCCGTGCGCATCTCCCCCACCTCGGGAAGCGCGTCAAGCACATCGCGGGTGATGAGGTGCACGCCGCGGGGGCGCGCCTCGAGCCTCAGCGCGCGCTGGATCCACATGGCGGTGGCTACAGGCCCATGGCCGCGGTGGCCTCGGCCATCACGGGGCCGGCGATGGCACGGGCGCGCTCGGCGCCCTCCTCGAGGATCGCCTCGAGTTGCGCCGGGTCGTCCATCAGCTGCTCGCGCCTCTCGCGGATCGGGCGGATGAGGGCCTTCACCCGCTCAGCGAGGTCGCGCTTGTCGGCCACGCAGCCGAGCGTGGCGCTGGTGCAGCCCTCGAAGATCTCGGCGATCTCGGCGTCACCCGCCCCGAGGAACTTCTGCCACGCGAACACGTTGCAGATCTCCGGGTTGCCGGGGTCATCCTTCTTGATGCGCTGCGGGTCGGTGACCATGCTCATCACCTGCGTGTCGATCTCCTCGTCGGACGACGCGAGGGTGATGGCGTTGCCGTAGCTCTTGCTCATCTTGCGGCCATCCATGCCGAGCAGCAGCGGGGCCTCGGAGATGATGGCCTCGGGCTCAGGGAACACCGGGCCGTAGAGGTGGTTGAACCGGCGCACGACCTCGCGCGAGAGCTCGAGGTGCGGCAGCTGGTCCTGCCCCACGGGAACCTTGGTGGCCTTGTAGAGGATGATGTCGGCGGTCTGCAGCAGCGGGTAGCCCAGGAAGCCGTAGGTCTGCAGGTGCTCGCCAAGCTCGTCGATCTGCCCCTTGTAGGTGGGCACGCGCTCGAGCCATGAGAGCGGGGTGATCATCCCCAGCAGCACGGCGAGCTCGGCGTGCTGGGGCACGTCGCTCTGGCGGAAGATGATGCTGCGCTCGGGGTCGACGCCGCAGGCCACCCAGTCGGCCACCATCTCGAGGCCGGCGTCGTGGATGCCCTTCACGTCCTCGTATCCCGTGGTGAGGGCATGGAGATCGACCACCGAGTAGATGCACTCGTAGTCGTCCTGCAGGCGCACCCAGTTGCCGAGGGCGCCCAGGAAGTGGCCGATGTGCAGCTGGCCGGTGGGGCGCATTCCGGAGAACACGCGCGGCCGGGTGGCGGTGGCGGTGGACACGGCGCGGGAGTGTAGCCCCGCGCCGCGGGGATAGGCTGCGGTCAATGGATCGCGGTGCGACCTTCTCCCCCGGCGCCGCGTGGCGCGTCGCCTGGCCCATCGCGATGGTGGCCATCGGCATCGCGGTGCTCGTGGTGGTGGCGACGGTCATGGACGCCGCGGGGGCGTCGGACGACACCGCCACGGCGGTGGCCACCTTCGTGGGCAGCGGGGTGATCCTGCTGGGCGGGCTGCTGCTCGTGCGGGCACTGCCGCCTGCCCAGCGACGGGTGGCCATCGCCACCAAGGGGCGCCTGTGGCCCGGCATCGGCCTGGGGCTCGCGGTGGGCCTGGGGTGCGTGGTGGCATCGGGGGCCATCATCGCCACGGGCGCGGAGATCGACCCCAACGCGAAGCGCGCCCTCGACGACCTCGACGTGTCCGTGGGCGTCACCTGGTGGCAGATCATGCTCACGGTGATCGCCCTGGTCATCTTCGCCCCGCTCGGCGAGGAGCTGCTGTTCCGGGGGCTCGAGCTGCGCGGGCTCGTCCGGCTCATGCCGTTCGCGGTGGCCGCGCCCCTCTCGGGCATCATCTTCACCGCAGCGCACCTGGATGCCTACCTGGTGTGGCCGCGCGCCCTCGCGCTGATCCTCGTGGGCTGGGTGCTGGCCTGGATCTACCGCTGGCGCGGGCTCGTGGGTTCGGTGGTTGCCCACGGCACCGTGAACGCCGTGGCAGCCATCGCGCTCATCGCGCAGGCCTGACGACCGGACGTGCGCTCTACGGCGCGATCAAGTGCCCGACGCAG
>JAGWYY010000011.1 GCA_018969105.1 Acidobacteriota bacterium
GGCCAGGTTGCGCACCACGGTGTGGGCCATGCGCTCCGTGAGCGGGGTGATGGCGCCGGGCGCGGCGTCCACCACCAGCGACACCCCCTGCTCGCCGGCCTCGCCCTCGAGTTCGCCTGCCACCTGATGGGCCACGGCGCCCATGTCGGTGCGCTCGCCGGTGGGATCCCCCTGGGCGGCCTCGAGCTCGGAGAGGAAGAGGATGTCGTCTACCAGGGCCTCGAGCCGCTCGGTCTCGAAGCGCGAGCGGTGCACGAAGTCGGCGCGCAGGTCGGCGGGCATCTCCGGGTCTTCCAGGGCCTCGAGCATTCCGCGCAGGCCGGTGAGGGGAGTGCGCAGCTCGTGCGACACGTTCGCGACGAACTGCGAGCGGAGGTCCTGGTACGCCACGGCCTGGGTGGCATCCACCAGCGTGAGCACTGCGCCGGCCTGGCCGTCCACCGCGAAGGGCACCACCTGCGCGCGGAACGTGCGCCGCCCCTCGACGAAGAGGCGCAGCTCGAACTCGTCGTCGCGGCCGGTGTCGAGCGCGTCACGCACGCGCGACGCCAGCATGTGGTCGCCGAAGGCCTCGAGCACGCCCACGCCGGTCCGCAGGAACGGGAAGGCCCGCAGCGCCGCGGGGTTCACGCGCTCCACCTCGGCGTCCGGCCCCACGAGCACCGCCGTGGTGGGCAGCGCCTCGAAGGCGGCGTCCAGGCGACCGGCGTCGGCCGATGCCACGGGCGGCTGGGCCAGCGGCGCCGCGGGCTGGCCGTCGCGGGCACGTCGCAGGGCGAGCACCGCGCCGATGGCCACCACCACCGCGATCGCGGCGATCACCCACGCGAGGGCAGTCATGCGGTGGCCCTCCCGGCGTTCACGCGGCGGCCCGCCTGTTGCGCCGGTAGCGCACGAACAGCCACACCAGCGCCACCACGATCGCCGCGGCCACCGCGTAGTCGAACCAGTGGAGCTGCTTCTGGAGGGTCTCCCAGTTGTCCCCCACCGCGAGCCCGGCGTAGGCGAGCAGCAGGCACCAGGGGATGCACCCGATGAGGGTGAGGATCGAGAACCGCCAGAACGGCATGCGCGCCACGCCGGCGGGCAGGGAGATGAACGTGCGGATGATGGGCAGGCACCGTGATACGAGCACCGCCCAGTCGCCGTATTTCACGAACCAGCGATCGGCGGCGTCGAGGCGCGCGGGCGTGATGTGCAGCCAGTGCCACTTGAGCGCCCACTCGCGGCCCTTGGTGGCGCCCACCCAGTAGGCGATCCACGAGCCCACGAGGTTGCCGGCCACCCCGGCGATGACCACCGGCCAGAAGCCCACCTTGCCCTGGCCCGCAAGGAAGCCTCCGAACACCATGATGGCCTCGCTCGGCACCGGGATGCATGCGCTCTCGAGGACCATGAGCAGGAACACCGCCCACACGCCGTACGAGCCCACGACGTCGGTGGCGAAGTTCACCAGCGGCGCGGTGATGTCGGGCATGGCTCAGCGGCCCCCGCGCGCGGCCGGGGAGTTCGTCGGGGTGCTCCTCACCTAGGCCGGGATGGCGTCGATCTCGGCCTGCAGGGCCTTCATCTCGGCCACGAGGCGATCGACCTCGCCCTCGAGCCCCGTCATGCCCTGGTGCTGGCGGTACACCACGTGCCCCAGCTCCTCGGCCGACGCATTCAGCTTGCGCTGCAGCATGAGCTTCTCGCCCTTGTCGCGCGCGTCCTTGGCGCCCTTCTGCGCCGCGTCGGCGGTCTTGTTGGCGAGGTCCTTCGCCTTGTCGGTGAACCCCATGATCCCTCCCGGATCAGGCCCGGTCGGCCCTCCACGTGCCCCAGGCGATGAAGGTGGAGACGATCGAGACAATGAGCGACACGATGATGCCCCACGACTGGTCGCGGATGTCCATGAGCGCGATCACGGTGTAGAGCAGCGTGACCGAGGTGAGGTATGCCGACACGCCCGCGCCGGGGAGTCGTGGCACCTCGTAGTCGAAGGCATCGGCCAGCGAGATGAGGCCCGCGAACAGGGCCGCCAGGAAGGCCAGCCACACCGAGTCGGCATCCCATGCGCGGGCGCCGCCGGCGCCCCACTCGAAGAACAGGCTGATGATGAAGACGCCATTCAGGATCGCCACGGCGATGAGCCGCTCCCTGCGATCAAGTGACTTGAGGTAATTCACTGGCGTCCTTTCTAGCCGCGCCGGTCGATGACCCAGGCCATCGCGGCGAAGACCACCGCGGCAGCCGACAGGCCGAGGGCCACCCAGGCCCCGTAGAGGAACTCCTCGCCCGCCAGGACGAACAGCGCCGTGTAGAAGAGCCCGAAGGGCATGAGGAAGGTGCTGAACGCGGGAACCGGCAGCGACCGCAGGCCGTCGACCGTGATGGCGTCGAGCAGCAGCAGCGCCGACGCCACGGCCACGATCACCAGCGGAAGCCACGACGAGTCGAGCATGTTGGCCCCGGTGAGGTCGCCCTCGACCCCGCCCATGCCGAACCACGGCAGGAAGAGCGCACCGCACCACAGCCCGCCGAGGACGGCGGCCAGGATCTCAACGCGCTCAAGGGCTCCGAAGCGAGGCACGCCCTGAGTCTACGCGCGCGCTCGGCGCGCGCTCGGCGGTGTTACCGGGTGTCCTGGCGGTACACGGAGAACGTCAGCACGAGCCCGATCACCGAGAAGATGAGGGCGAGCCACACGCCGTACGAGAGCCCGTCGATCGCGAAGATGAACACGATCACGTAGAAGACCAGCAGCGACATCAGGTAGGTCGCCACCGACGTCGGATTCATGCGCCTGAGCGGGATCTCCATGCGCAGCCCGTCGGCCGCCACGATGCCGCCGGCCACCAGCGCGATGATCAGCACGAGCGGCCATGAGCCCAGGTCGGCGCCCGAGCCCGAGATCGGCCCGAAGGTCTGCCACTTGAGGAACAGGGAGATGATGAACAGCAGCATGCACACCGCTGCGCCCATCTCCTTCTGCTCGCGCGAGATCCCCTGCAGGTCCACCGGTGCTCCTTGGACGGGTTCTGACGAAGCGCCTTTCGACGCCGCCTGCCGCCGTCCCTTCCCGGCGATCGCCTAGGGGATCGCGAAGGGTGCGTAGTGGCCGGGCACCACCAGCGCCGGGGCACGGTCGCGGATCATCCGCCACGCCGCCAGGTGGTCGTCCCGGTTGTCGAGCCCCTCGGGAGCCGACATGTCGCGGAACCACGAGGGATCCGGGCCCAGGGTGTCGCCGGCGGCGATCACCCGGGCGTCCTCGCACTCGGCCACCACGGCCACGTGCCCCGGCGCATGCCCCGGCGTGTGGAACCACGTGAGGCCGTCGCGTATCGCGCCCTCGGCACCCTCCATCACCACCACGGGGGCGTCATCCACGATGCCGCGCTGGCGACGCGCCCAGGGGGTGTCCAGCTCGTCGCGGTGCACCCACAGCTCGGTGACGCCGGGCAGTTGCGGGAGGGCGCTCAGGTGGTCGGAGTGCAGGTGCGTCATCACCACGGTGCGCACGTGGGCCGGGTCGATGCCCCTCGCCCGCAGGGCGCCGTCGAGCATGTCGCCCTGGGTCTGGTAGCCGGGGTCCACCACCACCGGCTCGGGCCCGGTGAGCAGCAGCGTGTTGGGCCAGGCGATCATCCCCGGCACCGCGCCCGCCAGGCGCCGGTATGCGGCGAAGGTGCCCTCGGTGGAGGCGGCGCGGCTTTCCACCACCTCATCGCCCAGCAGGCCGAAGATGATGCGGTGCGCGGGCACCAGCACCTCCCACCGCCAGGGACCGCCGGCCACGGCCTAGGGCTCCCGGCGGTCGTCGGCTCCCGGTTCGGGGCGGGCGTAGCAGGGCGCCTCGAGGAAGGGCTCCACCGGATCGGGCGAGCGCCGGCGCGCGCGCTCGATGCGCACCCGCACGGCCTGCCGCAGCGGAGCGGCAAGGGGGGACGCCGCGAGGCCCACGAGCCCCACGCCGATGATCAAGCCGCGCCGGCGAGCGGCCACTGCGCTACTTGAGGAGCGAGAGGAACTCGTCGACCGGGATGGCGGTCAACGTCTGGAAGTGCGCTGTGCCGCGCGCCGCGAGCTCCACCGACACGCGGGCGATCACCTTCTCGTCGGGCGCCTCGACGATGTTCACGAAGTCGTACGGCCCGAGCACCGCCCACTGCTGGACGACCTTGGCGCCCATCTGCTCGATCTCCTGATTCACTTCCTTCACGCGCTGCGGGTTGGCCTTGATGGTGCCCGCGCCGTGGGGGCTGAGCGTGCTGAGCAGGATGTAGGTCGGCACCCGTCCTCCTAGGGTCCTTGCCGGTCCCGCTGAGCGTATCAGCGTGCGGATAGGATGACCCCATGGGTACCGGGCCCTCAGGGCGCTCCAACCGCGGGACGGTTCCCGCCATCATCGCCATCGCGTCGCTCATCCTGGCGATCAGCGTGTTCCTGCCGTGGTACACGGCCGACGTCGCCCCGCCGTTCACCCCCGAGGCCACGTCGGGATGGGACGCCACGCTGCTCGCGCGCATCGCGTTCGCCGCGGCGATCATCACCCTCATCGCGTCCGTGCTGATCTGGCTCGACGTGCGCGGGTTCCTGCCCATTGACGCCGACATCGTCCGCGCAATGGCCTGGACCTGCCTGGTGCTTGCCATCGCCGCAACGGCCCTCGTGGCCTGGCGCCTGGTGCGCCCGCCCGGCCCCGCGGAATTCCTGGCCCGTGACATCGGGCTCTTCATCGCCCAGGCCTCCGCCATCGTGGCGCTGGTGGCATCGATCGGCGCCGTGCGCCCGAGGAACCCATGATCCACGTATCCCGCACCATCACCGTCCCCATGGCCCGCGATGCGGCCTTCCGCCAGGTGGCCGACTTCGGGCGCGCCGCCGAGTGGGACCCGGGCCTCGTGGAGTCGCGCCAGGAGACCCCCGGCGAGCCGGGCCTCGGCACGGTGTTCCCGATCGTGGCCGAGTTCCGCGGCAAGCGCACGCCGATGGTCTACGCGATCACCGAGTGGGAGCCCACCACCCGCATGGTCATCGAGGGCACCGGCGAGAAGGCCACGGCCCGCGACGAGATCACCTTCCGCGACGCCCCGGGGGGCGGCTGCGAGATCACCTACACCGCCGCACTCGGCATGAAGGGCGCCCTGAAGCTGGCCGAGCCCTTCCTGAAGGGCACGTTCAACCGCATGGGAAGCGAGGCCGTGGCCGGCTTGGCGACGTGGCTTTCCCGGTAGGCCGGCGGGGACGGAGCCGGCGACGCCGGTGACGACATCGGTGACAGTCACCCGGGGGTGACTGTCACCGGCCCACCGGCTGCCTGCCCTACGCCGCGGCGCGCTCGCGCGGCCGCATCACCAGGGCATCGTCCTCCACCACCACCTCGACGTCGTCACCGGGCGTGATCGCACCGGTGAGCATCTCCATGGCGAGGGGGTCCTGCACCCGCTTCTGGATGACGCGCTTGAGCGGCCGGGCCCCGTAGGCCGGGTCGTACCCCTCGTCGGCGATCTTCTCCCGGGCCTCCGGCGAGAGGCTCAGGCGGATGTCCTGCTCCTCGAGCCGGTCGTCGAGGCGGGCCATCTGCATGTCCACCACGCGGTCGATATCGCCACGGGTGAGCTTGCTGAACTGCACGATCTCGTCCACGCGGTTGAGGAACTCCGGCCGGAAGTGGTCGCGAAGCGCCCCCATCACGCGCTCCTCCGTGATGGCGTCGTCGAGGCCGTCCAGCATGAACTGGCTGCCGATGTTGGACGTCATGATCACCACGGTGTTGCGGAAGTCCACCACGCGGCCCTGGCCGTCGGTGAGGCGCCCGTCGTCGAGCAGTTGCAGCAGCACGTTGAACACGTCGGGGTGCGCCTTCTCGATCTCGTCGAGCAGCAGCACCGCGTACGGCCGGCGACGCACGGCCTCGGTGAGCTGGCCGCCCTCCTCGAAGCCGACGTAGCCGGGAGGCGCGCCGATGAGGCGGGCCACCGTGTGCTTCTCCATGTACTCGCTCATGTCGATGCGCACCATCGCGCGGTCGTCATCGAACATGAACTCCGCGAGGGCCCTCGCCAGCTCGGTCTTCCCCACGCCCGTGGGGCCGAGGAAGATGAACGACCCGATGGGCTTGTTGGGATCGCTGAGGCCGGCGCGGGCGCGGCGCAGGGCGTTGGACACGGCCTCGACGGCCTCGTCCTGGCCCACCACGCGCTCGTGAAGGCGGTCCTCCATGTGCACGAGCTTCTCGGTCTCGCCCTCCATCAGCTTGCTCACCGGGATGCCGGTCCATGACGCCACCACTTCGGCAACGTCCTCGCTCGTGACCTCCTCCTTGAGCATGCGGTGCTCGGCCTGCTTGGCGTCGAGCTCGCGCTCGGCCTCCTCGAGCCCGCGCTCGAGCTCGGGGATGGTGCCGAACCGCAGGCGCGCCGCCCCCTCGAGGTCGGCCTCGCGCTCGGCCCGCTCCACCTCGGTGCGGGCGCGGTCGAGATCGTCCTTCAGGTCGCGGATGCGCGTGATGGAGGCCTTCTCCTCCTCCCACGCGGCCTTCATGCCATCCGACTCCTCGCGCAGGTCGGCCAACTCCTGGGCCACGCGCTCGCGGCGCTCCACCGACGCGGGGTCGGTCTCGGCCTGCAGGGCCTGCTCCTCGATCTCGAGCTGGATGATGCGGCGCAGCAGCACGTCGAGCTCCTCGGGCACCGAGTCGATCTCGATGCGCAGGCGACTCGCCGACTCGTCGATCAGGTCGATCGCCTTGTCGGGCAGGAAGCGCGAGGTGATGTAGCGGTCGCTCAGCCGGGCCGCGGCCACGAGGGCCCCGTCCTGGATGCGCACGCCGTGGTGCACCTCGTAGCGCTCCTTGAGCCCGCGGAGGATCGCCACGGCGTCCTCCACCGAGGGCTCGCCCACCATCACGGGCTGGAACCGCCGCTCGAGCGCGGCGTCCTTCTCGATGTACTGGCGGTACTCGTCGAGCGTGGTGGCGCCCACGGCCCTGAGCTCGCCGCGGGCGAGCATGGGCTTGAGCAGCTGCGCGGCGTCCACCGCGCCCTCGGCCTTGCCGGCCCCCACGATCGTGTGGAGCTCGTCGATGAAGAGGATGATCTCCCCCTCGGCGTCGGCGATCTCCTTGAGCACGGCCTTGAGGCGGTCCTCGAACTCACCGCGGTACTTGCTGCCGGCGATGAGGCTGCCGACGTCCAGCGCGATGACGCGCTTGCCCACCAGCCCCTCGGGCACGTCGCCGTCCACTATGCGCTGGGCCAGGCCCTCCGCGATGGCGGTCTTGCCCACGCCGGGCTCGCCGATGAGCACGGGGTTGTTCTTGGTGCGGCGCGAGAGCACCTGGATGACCCGGCGCACCTCCTCGTCGCGCCCGATCACCGGGTCGAGCTTGCCCTGGGCAGCCGCCACGGTGAGGTCGCGCCCGTACTTCTCGAGCGCCTGGTACTTCTCCTCGGGGTTGGGGTCGGTCACGCGCGCCGACCCGCGCACCTGCTTGAGGGCAGCCATGAGCGTGTCGCGGGTGACCCCCGCCGACTCCATGGCCTGCTTCGCCGGGCCCGGCTCGTCGACCAGCGCGAGCAGCAGGTGCTCGGTGCTGATGTACTCGTCGGTGAGCGCCTCGGCCTCCTGGCCGGCCTTCCTCACCACCGCCTTGAAGGCGGGGGAGAACTCCACGGTGACGCTCGCCCCGCTGACGGTGGGGCGGGCCTCCACCGCGGCCTGGGCCGCGGCGCGGAGCGCGGCCGGATTCGCGCCGGCGCGCTCGACGATCGGCTGCACCACGCCCTCCGGCTGGTCGAGCAGGCAGAGCAGCAGGTGCTCGGGCTCGACCAGCTGGTTCCCGCGCGTCTCCGCGAGGGCCTGGGCTGCCCCGAGCGCCTCTGCGGCGCGCTCAGTGGGCTTGTCTACGGGCATTAACCGGACCTCCTCGGGTCTCGTGAATCGGTGGCGCGGGGCACCGGGCGGAGCCCCGCGGGTATGACGGTCTTGATGGGCACGGCGGGCGGACCCGACGTGCGGCGCACGTGGACGATCTCGGTGGACATCGCGCGCCGTGAGGCATCGATGGCGCGCTCGTGCTCGGCCACGCGGGCCTGCATCTCGCGCTCGAGGTCGCGCACGCGGCGCATGGCCTTGTCGAGCTGCTGCTCGAGCGTGAGCACGCGCTCGATGCCGGCCAGGTTGAGCCCGCTCTCGCCCAGCGCCTGGATACGGCGCAGGCGGGCGAGGTCGGCCTCGGAATACAGGCGGGTGCGGCCCTTGGTGCGGCCGGGCTGCACCAGGCCCCGGCGCTCGTACATGCGCAGGGTCTGCGGGTGCATGCCGGCCATCTCGGCGGCCACGCCGATCATGAACACCGGCCGCGTCTCGTCGCGCTCCGGGCTCATCGGAAGAGCTTCTCCCGGGGATCGGCCCCGTCGAGCGCCGCGAAGGCCTCCAGGGCCTCCTTCTGCTCGTCGCTGAGCGACGACGGCACGGTGAGGCGGAGCTTCGCGAGCAGCGATCCGTTGCCCGATCCGTTGAGCTTGGGCGCGCCCTTGCCCGGCACGCGCAGCGTGCGGCCATCCTGGCTGCCCGCCGGCACGGTGATCTTCACCCGGCCGTCGAGCGTGGGCACCTCGATCTTCGCGCCGAGCGCCGCCTCGCCGAAGGTGATGGGCACCTCCACCACGAGGTCGTCGCCCTTGCGGGTGAAGACCGGGCTGGGCATCACCCGCGTGATCACGTGCAGGTCCCCGGCCTGGCCACCGCGCATGCCGGCACCGCCCTTGCCCTTCAGCTTGATGCGGGTGCCGTCCTTCGCGCCGGCCGGGATGCGCACGCGAATGCGCCGCTCGGCCGATCGCACGCCGGAGCCGCGGCAGTCGGTGCAGGGGTCCTCGATGATGGTGCCGGCGCCGCCGCACTCGGGGCACGTCTCGGGGATCGAGAAGCCGCCGATGTCGCGACCCACCTGGCCGCGGCCATCGCAGGCCGTGCACAGGCGCGGGCTGGTGCCCGGCTTCGCGCCGGATCCCGAGCACGTGGCGCAGGCCTCGGTCTTCTCGAGGGTCACCGGCACCTCGGCGCCGGACATCGCCTGGTCGAACGACAGCGTCACCTCCACCTCGAGGTCCTGGCCGCGCCGGGCCGCGGGCTCGCCGCGTCCGCCACGGCGTCCGCCGCCGCCGAACATCGATCCGAAGATGTCGCCGAGGTCGCCGAAGCCCCCCGCGCCGCCGCCCGCGCCACCACCGCCGTAGCCGCCGCCGTAACCACCGCCCATGCGGGCGAACTGGCGCTCGGCGTCGTACTCACGGCGCTTCTCGGCGTCGGACAGCACGTCGTGCGCGTGCGAGACCTCCTTGAAGCGCTCCTCCGCGGATGCGTCATCCGGGTTGGCGTCAGGGTGGTACTTGCGCGCGAGGGCACGGTAGGCCTTCTTGATGGCCTCGTCGTCCGCGTCCTCGGGCACGCCGAGGACCGCATAGAGGTCCTTGTCGTTCAGCGGGTGCCCCCTCCCTGGGAGACCACCACGCGCGCCGGCCGGATGACCGCGTCGGACATCCGGTACCCGCGCTCCACCACGGCCACGACGGTGCCCTCCGGATGATCCGGGGAGGGCACGCCCTGCACGGCCTCATGCACGGTGGGGTCGAAGGCCACGCCGTGGGCGGGGATCTCCTCCACTCCCCTGCCCGCGAGCAGGCCGCCGAGCTGCTGCCGCACCATGTCCACGCCCGCGACGATGCCCTGGGCGCCCTCGTCGCCCGCGGCCACGAGGGCCTCGAGCGCGCGCTCCAGGTTGTCGAGCACGGGAAGCAGCTCGCCCACGAGGTCCCGCACGCCGGCCTCGGCCAGCATGGGGCGCTCGCGCTCGACGCGCTTGCGGTAGTTGTCGAAGTCGGCCCGGGTGCGCTGCAGCTGGTCGAGGTACTCGTCCCGCTCGGCGCTCACCCGCGCCAGGTCGTCGCCGGCGCCAGGTGGCGGCGGCTGGTCAGCCCCCTCGGGGCCCGGGGCACCCGCCTCCGTGGCGGGCACCTCGGGCTGCTCGGGAGCGACGTCGTTGTCGGTTCGATCGGTCAACGGGATTCCCCTAGGCCTTCTGGGCCGGCTCGTCCTCGTCGATCACCTCGTAGTCGGCGTCCTCCACCGTCTCCTCGCCGGAGTCGCCCGCGCCCTGCTGCTCTGCGGCAGCGCGCTGGTACACCTGCTCGGACATCTTGTGAAGCGCCTGGGTGACCTTCTCGGTCGCGGCCTCGATGGACGCCGCGTCCTCACCCGACTGGCTCGCGCGGGCCTCCTGGATCGCCGACTCGAGCTCCGCCTTCAGGGCCTCGTCGACGTTGTCGCCGTGGTCCTTGAGCTGGCGCTCGGCCTCGTTCACGCGGGCCTCGCTCTGGTTGCGGGCATCGGCCAGCGCGCGCAGGCGCTTGTCGTCGTCGGCGTGGCTCTCGGCCTCGTCGACCATGCGCTTCACCTCATCGTCACTCAGGCCGGACGAGCTCTTGATCTCGATCTTCTGCTCGTTGCCGGTGCCCCGGTCCTTCGCGGACACGTGCACGATGCCGTTGGCGTCGATGTCGAACGTGACCTCGATCTGCGGGGTGCCGCTCGGGGCGGCGGGAATGCCGGTGAGGTTGAAGCGGCCCAGCGTGCGGTTGAACGACGCCATCTCGCGCTCGCCCTGCAGCACGTGGATCTCCACCTGGCTCTGGTTGTCCTCGGCCGTCGAGAAGACCTCGCTCTTCTTGGTCGGGATCGTGGTGTTGCGCTCGATGAGCCGCGTGAACACGCCGCCCTTGGTCTCGATGCCCAGCGACAGCGGGGTCACGTCGAGCAGCAGGACGTCCTTCACGTCGCCCGCGAGCACGCCGGCCTGGATGGCGGCGCCGACGGCAACCACCTCATCCGGGTTCACGCCCTTGTGCGGGTCCTTGCCCGTGACCTCCTTCACGCGCTCCTGCACCGCGGGCATGCGGGTCATGCCGCCCACGAGCACCACGTGGTCGATGTCGGCGCCGGTCACGCCGGCGTCCTCGAGCGCCTGCTTCGTCGGCCCCTCGAGGCGCGTGAGCAGGTCGTGCGTGAGCTCCTCGAACTTGGCGCGGTTGAGCGACAGGTCGAGGTGCTTCGGGCCCGAGGCGTCCGCCGTGATGAACGGCAGGTTGATCTGCGCGCTCGTGGTGGTGGACAGCTCGATCTTGGCCTTCTCAGCCGCCTCGTACAGGCGCTGGAGCGCCATGGCGTCCTGGCTCAGGTCGATGCCCTGGCTCGCCTTGAACTCGGCGACCATCCAGTCCACCACGGCCTTGTCGAAGTTGTCGCCACCCAGGTGGTTGTCGCCGTTGGTCGACTTCACCTGGAACACGCCGTCGCCGATCTCGAGGATCGACACGTCGAACGTGCCGCCGCCCAGGTCGAAGACCAGGATCGTCTGCTCGTTCTCCTTGTCGAGCCCGTAGGCCAGCGCGGCCGCGGTGGGCTCGTTGATGATGCGCTTCACCTCGAGGCCGGCGATGGTGCCGGCGTCCTTGGTGGCCTGGCGCTGGGCGTCGTTGAAGTACGCCGGCACGGTGATCACCGCGCCGTCGACCTCCTCGCCCAGGAACGCCTCGGCGTCCTGCTTGATCTTCTGCAGGATCATCGCGCTGATCTCCTGCGGCGACCACTCCTTGTCGCCCGCCTTCACGCGCACGTCGCCGCTGGGTCCGGGGACGACCTCGTACGGGACGATGGTCTGCTCCTCCGACACCTCGTTGGTGTCGCGGCCCATGAAGCGCTTGACGCTGAACACGGTGTTCTGCGGGTTGGTCACCGCCTGCCGGCGCGCGACGGCGCCCACGAGGCGCTCGCCCTGCGGGGTGAACGCGACGACCGACGGGGTCGTGCGACCGCCCTCCGCGTTGGGGATGACCTCGGGCTCGCCGCCCGTGAGCACGGCCATGGCCGAATTGGTGGTTCCGAGATCGATGCCGATCGTCTTGCCCATGAAAGAAATTGCCTCCTGATGCGTTACGTGGAAATGGCCCGGTTGGTCCGGGCCGGTCTGATCACGAGGGGTATCCAACAACATGAGTCATCCCATATCAAGTCATCTGCGTTATGACTTAGTAAGGTGATGCGAGCTGCTGAACCCCGGTGTCAGGCACTTAACCGAAGGGGGCCGCCCGCGGCGGCGGGGTGCTGACGGTTCGGTTAAGTGCCTGACACCGGGGTTTCCCGCGCCAACGCGAAAGGGCCCGCTCAGCGGGCCCTTTCAGGTATCACGTGTGCGCCCCCGGCACGGGGGCGCGCGGATGTCGCTACAGGATTCCGGCGGGCGGGCCGTCCTGCTCACGGTCCTTGCCGAAGCCGCTGCGCTGCAGGAGCGCCCAGCCAGCCGGCAGGATGGCGGCCACGATGGCGAGCTTGAGCAGATCGCCCAGGATGAACGGCTGCACGCCGAGCTCGTAGGCCTGCGACCAGCCGAGGGTCACGCCGTCGCCCGCGGGCGACCAGTTGGCCAGCCATGGCACGCCGATGGCGTAGATGAGCACGTTGCCCAGCAGCAGCGCGCCGATCATCGGAACCACGCGGCGGTCGGCGCCGCGCTCGCAGAGCCAGCCCACCACGCCCGCGGCGAGGATGAACCCGATGATGTAGCCACCGGTGGCGCCGGTGATGATGTCCCAGCCACCGGCCTGGTCGCTGAAGATCGGGGCGCCCAGCGCGCCGATGGCGAAGTAGAGCGCCAGCGACAGCGCGCCGCGCATTGCGCCCAGCATGCCGCCGACCAGCAGCACGGCGAGGGTCTGCCCCGTGAAGGGCACCGGATACCAGGGGATCGAGACCTGGGCCAGCAGCGACACCACGGCGGTGCCGGCGAGGATCAACAGGATGTCGCGGACGAGCGTGCTTGCCCGGCTCTGGCCGCGGGGGACGACGCGATCGACGATCGCCCCGTAGCGCACTGCATGCATTCGGTGGAACTCCTCGGGAATACGGCGTGTCCCGGTGATGTTACCGATGGCGTGACAAGCAGGGACCGGCGGGCCGGTGTCATACACTCGTCACATGGCCACCGAGTCGGCAAGCGGCATCAGCGGCGGCATCGACCAGCTCCGGAACGGGCTGATCGAGGTCGCGAGCGTCATCGTGGGACAGGTGGAGCGCGCCGTGGACGCCTGGGAGAACCAGGACCACGCCGAGGCGGCCGCGGTGATCGCCGGCGACGACGAGGTGGACGCCCGCTGCAAGGACCTCGAGCGCCTGGCCTTCGACCTCGTGCTGCTGCAGGCCCCCAAGGCCCATGACCTGCGCCTCATCCACACGGGCCTCATCATCACCGTCGCCCTCGAGCGCGTGGGCGACCTCGCGGTGGCCATCGCCCATCGGGTGGAGGCCATGGAGCCGTCGCGTCCCATCCCCGAGGTGGATGCCCTGCTCAAGCGCATGGAGCCGCGCGCCATCAGTGCGCTGTCGCAGGCCGTGCAGGCCTTCGCGCGGGAGGACACCGGCCTGGCCATCGTGGCCAGGTCGGACGCCCGCAGCGTGCAGGACCTGCTCGAGGGCGTGATGCAGGCGGCCTCCAACCACGCCGCCGACCAGGACAGCGCCCCGTGGCTGGCAAGCGCGGTGCTGCTCGCCCGCCACCTCGAGCGGGTGTCCAACAACGCCGCCGACATCGCCGGCCGCGTGCGGTTCGTCGCCGAGGGCGGCGACCCGATCTAGCCGGGCCGCCGCCCCCTGGCGGCGATCAGTCGCGCGCTAGGCGACTAGCACTGCAGGTTCAGCCAGAAGCTGGCCGGGAACTGCACGGTGGTGCCGCCCACGCCCGTGGTGATGGAGTAGGTGGTGACCACCCACTGGGTGTTCTGCGCGCCCGGGGCCACGGTGGCCGTGCCCGTGGTCGTCGTCGGGTCCGCAAAGGTCTGCACCGTCGCCTGCGGGGCGCATGCGCTGACGTTGCTGGGGAACGTGACCGTGTAGGTCGACGTGCCCGACTTCGCCACCGTCACGGTGGTGCCGGTCGTCGACGCGCTTACGGTGCCCCCGAAGAGCACGTAGGCGAAGTACGACGGGTTCGACAGCTTGGCGGGCGTGATGGCCTTGTCGGCGATCTGCGCGGTGGTCCATCCGAGGCCCGCGCCGGTCACCTTGCTGAGCGGGGTCACGCCCTGTGCACCGGTGTTGGCCGCGTCGGTGGCGGTGGTGCGGATGGGCGCCAGGTAGTTCAGCGACGAGTTCGAGCGCTTCACCGCGGCCTGCGAGATGCGCTGGTTGATCATCAGCTGCTGGTTGATCGTATTGGCGTTCTCGCTGGCGGCGGTGCCGGAACCCACGAGCACGGCGGCGGCGCCGAGCACGGCGACGGACGCGATGGCAAACGGATAGACCTTCATGAGGAGACCTCCACGTTGTTGGGGTGAGCCGGGACGCACGCTAGGCCGGGCTCCGGGGGATCCTGACCGGGCTTTACGCAATCCTTGCGAGCGCGTTGCGGAAGCTCCTGCACATGCGGGGAAAGCAGCCCGCCGGTGATAGCGTGCCCGGCCTATGAGCGCACCCACCCGCCTCGAAAGCGCCCTCGCGGAGGGCCGTTTCGCCGTCACCAGCGAGATGGGCCCGCCCAAGAGCGCGGATCCCTCGGTGATCGCCGAGAAGGCCCGCCTGCTGGGCCCCGTCACCGACGCCGTGAACATCACCGACAACCAGACGGCGCAGTCGCGCATGTGCCCCCTGGCATCGGGGCGCATCGCGCTCGACAACGGCGCCGAGCCCGTGATGCAGATGACCGTGCGCGACCGCAACCGCATGGCGCTCACGAGCGACATCCTGGGCGCCTCGGCGCTGGGAATCCACAACACGCTCTGCATGAGCGGCGACCCGATCCACATCGGCAACCACCCCGACGCCGCCGTGGTGAACGACATCGACACCATGGCCCTGCTGCGCCTGCAGGCGTCGCTGCGAAACGGCCGCTTCATGAACGAGGCCGAGGAGGAGCTGGTCGGGGAGCCGCCGCACCTCGTGATCGGCGCCACCGCCCACCCCGCGGCCGACGACCCCGACGTGGAGATCTCGAAGATCCGCGCGAAGATGGAGGCCGGGGCCGACTTCTTCCAGACCCAGCTGGTCTACGAGCCCGAGCGCGTGGCGGCCTTCATGAGCCGCCTCGAGGCGGCCGACCTCCCCGCCATGCCCAAGCTTCTCATCGGCGTGGGCCCCTTCAAGCACCTGCGCATGGCCGAGCACATGCGCGACAAGGTGTGGGGCGTCACCGTGCCCGACGCGCTCATCACCCGCATGCAGCAGGCCGATGACGAGGGCGAGACCGGCATGGACATCTGCGTGGAGGTCATCCAGGCCCTGCGTGAGATCCCCGGCGTGGCCGGCGTGCACGTGATGGCCATCGCATGGGAGTCGTCGGTGCCCGAGATCCTCTCGCGCGCCGGGCTCGTCGCCGCCGCCCGCTAGCCGGCGTCGTCCCCCATGAGGTCGCCGAGGTCCGCGAGGCCCTCAGACCCGCCCCCGTCGCCGTCGTCGTCGCCCGCCTGCGCCTCGGTGGTGGCGAGGTCGATGGCCTCCTCGGCCAGCACGATCACCGTGGCCACCCACACCACGTCATCGGCCGGGTCCTCGGGCACCGGACCGTCGGCCATGCGGCGCACGGCGGCCAGCGCGGACGGGGGCGCCGGCACCTCGAGGTCGCGCAGCGACTCCCGGGCCCACTCGCGTATCTCATCGTCACCGGTGGAGCGCGCCAGCCGCGGGGTGGCCTCCTCGGCTGACGTGCCCACGTCGGCGTAGGCGGCGATCTCCGGGCCGAAATCCTCGGGGTCGAGGTCGAGCAGGTCGATGACGATGCGGCCGGTGGTCGTGGCCAGCGCCACGAGGGCCTCGGGGCGATCCGGATCGGTGCCCTGCGTGGCCGCCAGCGCCTCGAGGCGATCGAGCGCGCGGGCGCGCGACGCCGCGAGGTCGAGCCCCGCGCGCTCCGCCAGCGCCAGCGCGAGCGGGTTGTGGGGATCGGAGTCGGCCGCGAACTCCTCGGCCACGGCCAGCGAGCGGTCGTCGGCAGCGTCGTCCGGCCGATCCGCCCGCGAGAGCGCCGCGGCCATCGGCCCCTGCAGCACCGGCCACTGGGCCATGGCCACCGCCTTGATGAGGGAATCCACCTCGTCGCGATCCGGCGCACCGGCGCCGATGGCCGCCGCCAGTTCGGTGGCCTCCGGACCCAGCAGCCCGCGCGGGAACGCCAGCCCGGTCATCGCGATGACCCGCCGCATGGCCGCCATGTCGCGCTCGGTGCTCACGGCAGCACGATCTCATGCTCGATCGCCCCGAGGCGGCTGATCTCCACGCGCACGATGTCCCCCGGCTGCAGGAAGCGCATGGGGTCGAGGCCCACGCCCACGCCCTGCGGCGTGCCCGTGGTGATCACATCCCCCGGCTCGAGGGGGAATACATGGGACGCGAACGACACCAGCTCGGCCACCGTGAAGATCATGTCCTCGGTGGAGGTGTCCTGGCGCAGCTCGCCGTTCACCCAGGTGCGGATGCGCATGTCCTGCGGGTCGCCGGCCTCATCGGCCGAGGTGATCCACGGGCCCATGGGCATGAATCCCCAGCCGCTCTTCGCGCGTATCCACTGGGGCTCCGACTTCTGGCGATCGCGCGCGCTGACGTCGTCCACGCACAGGTACCCGAACACGTGGTCGAGCGCGCGGTCCACGGGCACCCGGTGCGCCCGCGGCCCGATGACCACCCCGAGCTCTCCCTCGTAGTCGAGGCGGCGGGTCCACTCGGGGTGGATCACCGGACCCGACGGCCGGTTGTAGGTGCCGCGCATCTTGGCGAAGAGCACGGGCTCCTCCGGGGGCTCCTTGCCCGTCTCGGCGGCGTGCGCCCGGTAGTTCAGCCCGATGGCCAGGGCGTTGCCCGGCAGGATCGGCGCCTCGAGCAGCACATCGGCCAGCGGGATGGCCTCGCCCGCCGGCACGGGGTCGGCGCCGCGAACCACGTCGAGGGAGTCGGCTACGGCGAGGGGCACCACGTGGTCGCCCTCGACCAATCCGGGAACGGGGCCGTCGGCCCCGCGAAACGAGCACAGTCGCATGGGTCGCTATCCTAGGCACCTCCCGCCGGCCCTCGCGTGGCCGCCACACGACCACGGAAGAGGCCCGATCTCACCGCGCACCGATGACCCCCGCACCGACGGGAACCCTGCCGCGCGGCAAGCCGTATCCGACGGCGTCCGTGGATTCTTCGCCCCGTTCATCCGATTCCTGGTGCGCGTGGGCGTCACGCCGAACGCCATCACGGTGTTCGGATTCGTGCTCACCGTCGGCACCGCCGTGCTGGCCGGCTTCCAGTTCTGGATCTGGGCGTTCGTGCTGGGGTTCATCGGCGCCTTCAGCGACATGTTCGACGGCTCGGTGGCCCGCCTCAGCGGAAAGTCATCCCGATTCGGGGCGTTCCTCGACTCCAACCTCGACCGCTTCGGCGAGGGACTCGTGATGGGCGGCATCGGCATCGCCATGGCCTACGACGGCCGCACGTATGCGGTTGCGATGACGTTCCTGGCGCTCACCGGCGGCTTCCTCGTGTCGTACACGCGCGCGCGGGCCGAGGGCCTGGGCATCGACTCCAACAAGGGCGGGCTGTTCAGCCGCACCGAGCGCGTGATCCTCATCGGATTCGCACTGCTCCTGGGCGGGTGGGGAATCACCATCGAGGTCGTCATGACCATCCTCGCCGCGGGGACTCTCATCACCTTCGCCCAGCGCCTTTTCTACGTACACTCCACGCTTCGGGACGCCGACGGGCCCCCGGACGCCAGGTAATCAACGGGGGAGACCCGATCTCGTGAGCAAGTCGGTCAACGTGGCCATCATCGGCGTGGGCAACTGCGCCTCGTCGTTCGTGCAGGGCGTGCAGTACTACAAGGACGCCGGCAAGGACGACTTCGTCCCGGGCCTCATGCACTCGGTGCTGGGCGGGTACCACGTGAAGGACATCAACTTCGTGGCCGCCATCGACATCGACGCCAACAAGGTGGGCCTCGACCTGGCGGACGCGATCTTCACCGAGCCCAACAACACGATCAAGTTCTCGGACGTCCCCGAGACCGGCGTGCACGTGTCGCGCGGCATGACCCACGATGGCCTCGGCAAGTACCTCTCCGAGGTGATCGAGAAGGCCCCCGGCGAGACCGCCGACATCACGGGCCTGCTCAAGAGCACCAAGACCGACGTGGTGGTGTCGTACCTGCCGGTGGGTTCCGAGCAGGCCACGAAGTGGTACGTGGAGCACATCCTCGCCGCGGGCTGCGGCTTCGTGAACTGCGTGCCGGTGTTCATCGGGCGCGAGCACTACTGGCAGGAGCGCTTCCGCGAGGCCGGCGCGCCCATCGTGGGCGACGACATCAAGAGCCAGGTGGGCGCCACCATCGTGCACCGCCAACTCACCCGCCTCATGCGCGAGCGCGGCGTGCGCCTCAAGCACACCACGCAGCTCAACTTCGGCGGCAACACCGACTTCCTCAACATGCTCGAGCGCGAGCGCCTCGAGAGCAAGAAGATCAGCAAGACCAACGCCGTCACCTCGATGCTCGACTACGAGATGGACCCGAAGGACATCCATATCGGGCCGAGCGACTACGTGCCGTGGCTCACCGACCGCAAGTGGGCGCACATCCGGCTCGAGGGCCAGGCCTTCGGCGACGTGCCGCTCAACATCGAGCTCAAGCTCGAGGTGTGGGACTCCCCCAACTCGGCCGGCGTGGTCATCGACGCCGTGCGCTGCTGCAAGGTGGCGATGGACCGCGGCATCTCGGGAACGCTCGAGGGCCCGTCCTCCTACTTCATGAAGAGCCCGCCCATCCAGCACCCGGATGACGTCGCCCGCGAGCTCACCGAGGAATTCATCAGCGGCGAGAGCGACGCCGCGCTGCCGAAGTAGGCATGGGGACGCGGTGAGCGACTCACCGCTGCGTATCGCGCTGGTGTCGCCCCACGCGTTCCCCCCAGGGGACGACGTGGGGCACGCCGTGGCCGCCGAGGCCGAGGCCCTGGCGCGCCGCGGCCACGCGGTGACCATCCTCGCACCGGGCAAGGGGCGGCAGGCCGCCGACGCCGGCCGGCGGCGCATCGAGGCCCTCGAGGCCGGTGACGCCGACGCCGTGGGCGCCGATCCCGGCGGCCCGCCCCTGCTGGTGGCCACGTCGCGGGCCATCCGCAAGAGCACGAAGGGCACCGGGCGCCGCCTCGGAGGCCCGATCGACTCCGCCTCGGGCCTCGAGATCGCGCTCGGCCTCGGGGGCTTCGACGTGGCGCACCTGCACGAGCCGCTCGCCCCGTCCCCCGCCCTCGCCGCGCTGCGCCATGCCACCGGGGTGCGTGCCGTCACCTTCCACCGCACCGCGCCGCTGGCCGGCGTGGCCTTCGTGCGCCCTCTGGTCGACCGCGCCCTCGCCCAGGCCGATCTTCGCATCGCGCTCTCGCCGGCAGCGCGCCACGTGCTGGCTGGCGTGCTGCCCGGCGAGTACGAGGTGGTGCCCGAGGGGATCGACCTCGCCACATTCGCGCCCGACGGCGAGCGCACGGGCATCGTGGTGGTGGCACGCGATCGCGACCGCACCGGGCTCAGGTTCGTGCTGCGGGCGCTCATCGGCACCGACCCGCAGCAGACCGGCCCCATCACCATCATCGGCCCGCCCGATGCCCCCCAGCGCACGCGGGCCGCGGTGCCCAAGGCGTTGCGCGAGCGCGTGACGGTGGTGCCCGACGCCGGGGCCGCCACGCGCGCCGAGGCCCTCGGCCGCGGGCGCATCGCGCTCTTCCCCACCGATGAGGAGGCCGGCAGCCCGGTGCTGCGCGAGGCCATGGCCATGGGCCTGTGCGTGCTGGCGGCCCGCTGCCCCGACGCCGACGACGCCCTGGGCACCGATGCCGGCATGACGCTGCCGCCCTTCAACGCCGACGCCTGGACCGACGCCGTGGCCTCGTGCCTGGCCAACCCCGCCCGCGTCGCCATGTTCGGCGCCGCCGCCGAGGCCCGCGGCCGGGCGCGCACATGGGACGACGTGGCCGCCGACCTCGAGGGCCTGTATCGCGGCGTGGTGGCGCGCCCCGCCGAGGCTGCGGGCGAGGGCACCGAGCCGCCGGTGTTCGCCGATCTGCGCGTGCGCACCGGCCCGGGCCTCGGCCCGCGGGAGATCGTGGCCACGGCCGTGGAGCGGGACATCCGCGTGGTGGCCGTGGCAGCCCCCGGCGGCATCGAGCCCGCTCTCGAGGTGCATCGGGCGGCGCCGGACCGCGTGCAGGTGATCATCGGCCAGGAGATCGACACCCGCGAGGGAGTGATCATCGGGATGTTCCTCACCCACTCGGTGCCCGATGGCCTCGCGCTCGGGGATGCCCTTCGCCGCGTGCGCGACCAGGGCGGCCTCACGGTGATCCCCCACCCCGACTCCGCCATCGCGCCACCCGCGGAGTCGCTTCGCGCCGTGCACGACCTCATCGACTGCCACGAGGGCCTCACCCCGGCGCGCCCGGCGGCCCAAGCCACGGATGCCGCGCTGCTGCTGCAGCGCGCGGGGCTGGTGGTCACCGCCGGCAGCGCGGCGGCGGCCCCGGCGGAGATGGGCACGGCCGGCATGCTCATGCGGCCGTTCGCCGGGCCCGAGGACTTCCTGGCATCGCTCGGCGATGCCCGCCCGGTTCGCCGCCGGCGCGGCCTTCGGGGCCGGAGCGCGCGTTCCTCGCGCCGCACGTCGCAGCAGGACGCCTAGGTTGCAACGCTCGCTGCGGCCTCCGGGGAGGAACCCCATGCGCGCAGCACGAAACGTCATGCGCTGATGAGCGCCGAGTCACCCGCCACTCCCGATCCCGCTCCCGACGAGGGACGGTCCGTCCCGCGCATCGAGGACGCCTACCTCGACCGGGCGATCCGCGAGATGCACCTCCTCGAGGAGCGCATGGACGCCTGCATGGGCTGCGCTGCCGCGGGCACGTTCCCCGTGAAGGCCTCGGGCTCGCCCACCGCCGACATCATGCTGATCAAGTGGCAGTCGTCGCTCTCGGAGCGCCAGGAGGGCGTGTCGTTCTACGGCCGATCCGGCGAGGCCATCCGCCGCAGCGTGGAGCGCCTGCAGGTGGACCCCTCGGCGCTCTACGGCACGCTGGTGCTGAAGTGCCCGCACGCAGACCCCTCCGGCCCGATGGGCGACGAGCTCGAGTGGCTGGCCGAGGAGATCCGCGTCGTCCGCCCGCGCCTGATCGTGGTGATGGGCGACCGCACCATCGGCGCGGTGGACGCCATCAGGTTCCCCATGGCCGAGCCCCTCCCGGTGGAGCAGGGCGTGGTCACGCGATGGACGCCGTCCATCGAGGCGCTCGTCACGCCGGACATCGACGACTCGCTCGACGAGCAGGACGCCAAGCGCCGCTACTGGGCCGCCTTCCGGGCCCTCGGCGACTGGTACGCAGCCGAGCCCCCCTGGTAGCCGGCGGGGCGGCCCACTGATCGCGGGGCGAGGCCTGCCCGTGGTCGGTTGCGACTTGCGTGCATGCACCCGATAGGGCACGCTAGCCGCATGAGAGACTCCTTCCGCCTCATCGCCGCGGCCTCCGCCGCCGCCCTCGCCCTCACCGTTGCCGGTTGCGGCAGCTCCGACTCCGCGTCGTCGCCTGATGCCGCCGCCGACACCACGGCGGCCGTCGACACCACCGCGTCGGAATCGAGCGCGGAGGGCAACCTCGCCGGATTCATGAAGGACGTCGGCGCGGAGCTCAACGACTTCTGGGCTGCCAACTGGGGCGATGGGTGGAAGACGGCCGTGGTCAAGGTCCCCGAGGACGGCGCACAGACCGCCTGCGGCACCATTGACGCCGCCAATAGCGGCCCGGCCTACTGCGGCGACGACAACACCATGGTGCTGCCCGTGGCGTTCTTCCGCGACAAGCTGGTCAGCGCCGACGACAACCTGAGCAACGACGCCGCCGTGGCCGCCGTCATCGGGCACGAGTTCGGCCACCACCTGCAGACGATCGGAGGCCTGGGCGAGGCCGTGAGCGCCGCGCAGGCGGACAACCCCGAGGCGGCCAACCTCCTCTCGGTGGCCAACGAGTTGCACGCCGACTGCCTCATGGGCCTCTGGATGTCATCGGTTGACGACGAGAAGCGCCTGGAGCCCGGTGACCTCGACGAGGTGCTCACGACCCTCGAGAAGATCGGGGACGACAAGCTGTCGGCGGACGCCGGCGTGGAAGCCGACGCCAGCACCTTCGACCACGGCACCGCCGAGCAGCGGCAGACCTGGTTCGGCGTGGGCTTCGAGACCAAGGACCCCGAGGCCTGCAGCAAGGTGTTCGACGACATGAACGACGGCACGCTCGAGCAGGAGCTGCAGGCGGGTGCCGACTCCGCCAACGGCGGGGCGGCCACCGACACCACAGGCTGATCGGCTGCCGGGCCACGAGCGGCCGCCTGGCCGCGCCGCAGATGGGCCCTACGCGCGCGTGAACCGGGCGACGGCCTCGATGTGGGGCGTCTGCGGGAACATGTCCACGGGCTGCACCCACTCGAGCCGGTAGCCGCCGTCCACGAAGCGCTTCGCGTTGTCGGCGAACGTGGCGGGCTGGCACGACACGTACACCAGGGTGCGCGGTGCGAGCTCGAGGATGCGCCGGCAGGCGCCGCCCGATAGCCCACCGCGCGGGGGGTCGACGATCGCCACGTCGGGCGCGGGCAGGGACTCGCGGTTCTCGCGCAGCACCACCCGCACGTCGCCGGCCATCGCCGTGTGGTTGGCGATGCCGTTGCGCTCGGCGTTGCCCCGGGCGTCCTCCACGGCCTCGGGCACGAGCTCGATGGCCACCACGTGCTTGCTCAGCGCCCCGAGCGCCACGCCGATGCTGCCCACGCCGGCGAAGAGGTCGTAGAGCACCTCGCCGCCCGTGAGGCCCGCGGCCTCGGCGGCGCGGCGGTAGAGGTGGCCGGTCATGCGCGAGTTGGTCTGGAAGAACGACCCCGCCGAGAGGCGCAGGGTCACGGGATGACCCGGCTCCACCTCCACCGCCTCCTCGAACCAGTCCCGCCCCCACACGGTGCGGCTGGGCAGCCCGGCCGTCACCTCCGACATGCCGTCGTTCACGGCATGCACGATGCCCACGAGCCCCGGCACCGCGGCGGGCAGGCGGTCGGCCAGGCGGTCCACCACGTCATCCGGCCCCGGCGCGGTGACCACGCTCACGAGCACCTGGCCGGTGAGCACTCCTTCGCGCACCACCACGTGGCGCAGGAACCCGCCATGCTCGCGCTGGTCGTAGGGCGCCACGCCCTCGTCGAGGGCCCAGGCGCGCACGGCCTCACGCGCGACGTTGCCGGTGGGCGTGGCGAGCATGCAGGCGTCGAGGTCCACCACCTCGTCCCACCGACCCCGCCGGTGGAACCCCAGGCGCAGCTCGCCGTCCGGCCCCGGCGCGGCCGAGTACTCCATCTTGTTGCGGTAACCGAAGTGCTCCACGGCGGGGTCGGCCTCGCGCACATCCACCCCCTCGAGGCCCCCGATGCGCACGAGGTGCTCGGCCACCTGCCGCCTCTTCGCATCGAGCGCCACCTCGTAGTCCACCTGCTGCAGCCGGCACCCCCCGCACTCCGGCACGTATGCGCAGGGCGGCGTGATGCGACCCGGACCCGGCGCGAGCACCTCCACGAGGTCGGCCTCGCCGAAGCGCCGGCGCACCTTGCGCATGCGCACCCGTGCCCGGTCACCCGGCGCGGTATCCGGCGTGAACACCACGAAGCCATCTGCCCGCGACACGCCCCGGCCGCCAAAGGCCAGGTCGTCCACGGTCACCTCGATCTCATCGCCCCGCCTGGGTCGCTCCACGGCCGGGGAGCCTAGGGAAGACGCCGGTGCGACAGCGCCGGCAGCGACGCCCGCAGGCGCTCCTGCGCGGCACGGTCGAGATCGGCGCAGGCGAAGCCCTCGCCGTCGGGCACCTCCGCCAGCACCGCGCCCCATGGGTCGACGATCATCGAGTGGCCCCACGCGCCCTCGCCGGTGGCGTGCTCCCCGCACTGGCCGGCCGCCAGCACGAAGCACTGGTCCTCGATGGCGCGGGCGCGCAGCAGCACCTCCCAGTGGGCAGCGCCGGTGGGCACCGTGAAGTTGGCGGGCACCGCGAGCGCCGTGGCACCCGACACCGCGAGCGACCGGTAGAGTTCGGGAAAGCGCAGGTCGTAGCAGACGCTGAGGCCCAGCCTCAGGCCCGCGGCGTCGCCCACCGCGAGGGCCTCGCCGGGGTCCACGGCGTCGGACTCGCGGTACTCGTGCCCGTCCACGGTCACATCGAACAGGTGCACCTTGCGATAGAGGGCGGTGTCGCGGCCGTCGGGTGCGATGAGCACGCTGGTGTTGTACGCCCGGGCCCCATCCCCGATCGCCTCGAGCACGCTGCCGGCCACCACGAACACGCCGAGCTCGCGCGCCCAGGCTCGCGCGGCGGTGAGCGAGGGGCCGTCAAGCGACTCCGCGCCCGCCGGCGTGCGCGACGCAGGCCCCCACCAGTTCCACTTCTCGGGCAGCACCACCAGCCCGGCGCCGGATACCGCCGCCGCCTGCACCAGTTCGCCCGCCCGGGCGATGTTGCGCGCGGTGTCCTCATCGGCCAGCAGCTGCACCACGGCCGCGCGCACGGTGTCAGCGGGCACCGGCCACCCCCCGCGCTACCATTGGCCCCGTCGCCACGCGAACCGGAGGACCCATGGCAGACGTCGAGACCCTTACCCGCATCGAGGACGTGCTCGAGCGCATCCGACCCGCCCTGCACGCGGACGGCGGCGACGTGGAGCTCGTGGACTTCGACGACGAGGGGTTCGTCCACCTGCACATGCTGGGTGCCTGCGGGGGCTGCCCCATGAGCACCGCGACCCTCACCCTGGGCATCGAGGCGGAACTCCGCCGCGAGGTGCCCGAGGTCGAGGGCGTCGTCACGGTCTAGGGCAGCAGCGAGGGGCCCACGGCCCCCACGCCCTCATCCCGGTGCACCTGCCGGGTGCAGAGGTCCTGGGCGAAGGCGAGCCCGGCTGACGTGGCGATCTCGTGGGCCTCGTCGCTCACGCATCCCGGCTGCAGCCATAGCGACGTGGCCCCGATGGCCACGGCCTCGCGGGCGATCTCCGGCGCCGCCTCGGACTTCCTGAACACATCCACCATGTGCACGGGCTCATCGATCGACGCGAGCGAGTTCACCACCGGGATCCCCAGCACGTCGCCCTCGCCGGGCCGCACCGGGATCACCTTGTAGCCCTGCTCGAGCAGGTAGAGCATCACGCCGTGCGAGGGCTTGCCGGGATCCGGCGACGCGCCGATCATGGCGATCGTGCAGGTGCCTGCAAGGATCTCCGCAGGAGTGGAATCGGGCCCCATCGCTTCTCCCCTCTCGACCGCGGATTCCGCTTCATCGGGGTGCCCGGATT
>JAGWYY010000132.1 GCA_018969105.1 Acidobacteriota bacterium
CCGAGCCGCGCGCGCCGCGCGACGCTCGGTTAAGTGCCTGACACCGGGGTTCGTCCTCCGCTCCGCTGCGTAGAGTCCGGCGCGTGAGCGACCTCCGACGGACGACCCTCTACGACGCCCATGTGGCGGAGGGGGCGAAGATCGTGGACTTCGCGGGCTGGGAGATGCCCGTGGAGTACCTGGGCGTGCGTGCGGAGCATCTTGCCGTGCGCGAGCGGTGCGGGCTCTTTGACGTCTCGCACATGGGCCAGATCGAGGTGGTGGGGAAGGGCGCGCGGGACTTCCTGCAGGCAACCCTCACCAACGACATCACCCGCATCGGCCCGGGCCAGGCGCAGTACACCCTGCTGCCCGACGACGACGGCGGGGTCATCGACGACCTCCTCGCCTACGCGCTGCTCGACCGCTTCCTGCTCGTGGTGAACGCCTCGAACATCGATCCGTGCTTCGCGCGCATCGCAGGGCTCGCGCCCGACGACATCGAGGTGATCAACCGCTCGCCCGAGGTCGGCATGCTCGCCCTGCAGGGCCCCGCGTGGGCCAAGGCCCTCACGCCCATCGCATCGCCGGAGCCCTTCTCGCTCGCCTACATGGAGGCCACCGAGGCCCACGTGGCCGGCGTGCCCTGCCTGGTGGCGCGCACGGGCTACACCGGCGAGCCCGGCGTGGAGATCATGTGCGACGCCGCCGAGGCCCCCGCCATCTGGGCGGCCCTCATGGGCACGCCCGATCGCCCCGACGCCTGCGGGCTCGGCGCCCGCGACACCCTGCGCCTCGAGATGGGCTATCCGCTCTACGGCAACGAGCTCTCGCGCGATCGCACGCCCATCGCCGCGGGGCTCAAGTGGGCCTGCGACCTCAAGCACGGGGGCTTCCCCGGCGCCGAGCGCATGCAGCGCGAGGCCGAGGAGGGCACCCCCGAGAAGCTGGTCGGGATCATGCTCATCGAGAAGGGAATCCCCCGCGGCGGCTGCCCCGTGCTGGTGGATGGCCAGCAGGTGGGCACGGTCACCAGCGGCACCCTGTCGCCGTCCCTCGGCGTGGGCGCCGGACTCGCGTACGTTTCCCCTGAGCACGCCGAGCGGGGCACCCGCCTCGTGGTCGACGTGCGAGGAAAGCCGAAGGCGGCAGAGGTCGTGGCCCTGCCGATGGTCGATTCATCACCGCGCAAGGAGCATCACACGTGAGCGACGAGTCCTATCCCGCAGAGCTGCGGTACCACCCCGAGCACGACTGGGCGCGGGTGGATGGCGACGAGGCCACCTTCGGGGTCACCTGGTACGCCCAGGACGCCCTCGGCGAGGTCGTCTACTACGACCCGCCGGCCGTGGGCGACACGGTCACCGCCGGCAGCTCCTACGGCGAGCTCGAGAGCGTGAAGGCCGTGAGCGACATCATCGCTCCGGCATCCGGCGAGGTGATCGCCGTAAACGACAAGGTGAGCGACGCCCCCGAACTGGTGAACAGCGACCCCTACGGCGACGGCTGGCTCATCAAGGTGCGCCTCTCGAGCCCGGCTGACCTCGACGCCCTCATGGACGACGCCGCCTACCGCGACTACCTCGCCGGCCTCTCCGCCTAGGCGACGCGCATGAGCCTGGAGCAGCGCCTCACCGACGACATGAAGGCCGCGATGAAGGCGGGGGAGAAGGACACCCTCGGCGTCATCCGGCGCGTGCTCGCGGCCATCAAGAACGCCCGCATCGAGAAGCAGGCCGACCTCGACGAGCAGGACGAGATCAAGGTGGTGCGCTCCATCGCCAAGCAGCACAAGGAGAGCATCGAGCAGTTCCGCGCCGCCGGGCGCGAGGACCTCGCCACCAAGGAGGAGGCCGAGCTGGTGATCCTCTCGGTCTACCTGCCCCCCGAGATGGATGAGGCCCAGCTCGACGCCATCATCGACGAGGTCATCGCCGAGACCGGGGCGTCATCGATGAAGGACATGGGCATGGTCATCAAGGCCGTGATGGCCCGCACCGCCGGCCAGGCCGAGGGCAGCGTGGTGAGCGCCAAGGTGAAGGAGCGGCTGGGGGGCTGAGGCCAAGGGGCGCGGCTGGCAGCCCCAACCGGTACCGCTACGGCAGGACGATCTCGCCTCTCCGCGTGGTGATGCGCAGGTCGCGCGGCCCGCGGGCCCCGACATCCACCCGCACGCCCTCGATCGTGCCGCACGGGTGGCTCACGGGCATCGCCCCGGGCATGGCCGCCGGGTCGTCCCACTGGATGAGGAACGGCAGCACCGGGGTGGCACAGGCCTGGGGGATGCCCGCCACGCGCCAGGAGAGCACGCTGCCGTCGTCGTTCTCGCGCGTGCCGGGCACCACCTCGTAGCCGCGCACCGCGGCCTCGGCGCCGATGTCGTCCACGCGCTCGCACCAAAGCGCCAGTCCGCCCCCCGCTGCGGCCACCTCGGCCACCCGGGCGGTGAAGCCCACCATGGGCGCCTCGGGTTCGTCCACCTGCACGAGCTCGAGGTACGCACCGGTGAGCGGCACGATGGCGTTGCGGGTGCCCCAGGCTGGATGCCGGCCGCCGGGCAGCGCCAGCAGCCCATGGTCGCGGCGTAGGGAGTCCGTCACGGGGGTGATGTCAGGCACCGCCCAGATGACGTGGTCGAGGGTGGTCACGGTGGGCACCGTAGCCTCCCATGAGCGTGGCGGAGCGCCCGCCCAGCCCTCGAGCCGTCCGGTGTTTCGGCATCGACCGAACGATGGGCATGTCCTTGCGCGGTGCGGGTACTCTGTCGCGGGTTTCGGGCCGGGTCCCGACCGGCCCACCACTTCAGAGGGGCGCGTCCGCGCCATCAGGAAGACGACGAGAGGCTTACCTTGGGCAACTTTCACGTAACGGAGTCGGGCAAGACGCTCGTCACCCTCATCCCGGGTGACGGCATCGGCCCGGAGGTCGTGGACTCGACCGTCCGCATCATCGAGGCCACTGGCGCCCCGATCGAGTGGGAGGAGCGCCACGCAGGCGAGCGCGTCTTCCTCGAGGGGCTTCCCTCGGGCGTGCGCCAGGACACCATCGACAGCATCCGCAAGACCCGCGTGGTGCTGAAGGGCCCGCTCGGCACCCCGGTGGGCTACGGCGAGAAGAGCGCCAACGTCACCCTCCGCAAGCTGTTCGAGACCTACGGCAACATCCGCCCCGCCCGTGAGTACCCGGGCGTGAAGACGCCCTACTCCGGTCGCGGCATCGACCTCGTGGTGGTGCGCGAGAACGTCGAAGACCTCTACGCCGGCATCGAGCACATGCAGACCCCGGGCGTGGCCCAGTGCCTCAAGCTCATCTCCCGGAAGGGTTGCGAGAAGATCGTCCGCCTGGCCTTCGAGGTCGCGAGGTCCGAGGGCCGCAAGACGGTCCACTGCGCGACCAAGGCCAACATCATGAAGATGACCGAGGGTCTGCTGAAGCGCACCTTCGAGGAGATCGCCCCGGAATACCCGGACATCAACGCCCAGCACATCATCGTGGACAATTGCGCCCACCAGCTGGTGCGCCGGCCGGAGCAGTTCTCGGTGATCGTCACGACCAACATGAACGGGGACATCCTCTCGGACCTCACGTCGGCACTGGTCGGCGGGCTCGGGTTCGCCCCGTCGGCCAACATCGGATCGGAAGTGGCCATCTTCGAGGCGGTCCACGGCTCCGCGCCCAAGTACGCCGGCAAGGACGTGATCAACCCCACGGCCATGATCCTCTCGGGCGTGCTCATGCTGCGGCACATCGGTGCCCATGCCGAGGCCGACCGGCTCGAGAACGCCGTGCTCTTCACCTTCGAGGAGGGCAGGCACCGGACGCGGGACTTCGCCGGCGATGCCGGTTCCTGCGGCACGCGGGCCTTCACCGACGCCATCCTGGCCAACCTCGGCAAGACGCCCCAGCGCACCCCGGCCAGGACCCGGTCCAAGCTGGTCCTGCCGGTCACCTCGACCGCGGTGGACCTCGTGAGGCCCGCCAAGCGCGAGGTGGTCGGCCTCGACGTGTTCGTCGAGTCCCCGCTGCAGCCCGAGGTGCTCGGGCCGAAGGTCCAGGCGGCGGCCGAGGGCACGGCCTTCCGGCTGAAGATGATCTCCAACCGGGGCACGGTGGTGTTCCCGCTCACGGGCGCGAAGACCGATGTGGTGGACCAGCACCGGTGCCGGTTCCTCTTCAAGCATCCCGCACTCGATGTCGGCAACGCCGAGGTGGGCGCGCTGCTGACGGGCCTGGAGCAACAGGGTCTGCGCTGGATGCACCTGGAGAAGCTGCAGGCGTTCGACGATCGCCCCGGATTCACCAAGGCCCAGGGCGAGGACTGACCCGCGGCCAGGCCG
>JAGWYY010000133.1 GCA_018969105.1 Acidobacteriota bacterium
AGCCCCACGGGCAGGCCGGCGGTGGGGTCCTCCGGCGCGCACGGCAGCAGGTCGGCGTAGCGCCAAATGGACGGCGGCCCGGCCTCGATCGACTCGCGCGTCACCGTGGCCTTGAGCAGGTCGCGGTCGTACGCCACCTCGAGCGGCCCGAAGCAGAACTCGCAGGCGTACGACGCCCCGAGCGGGAGCTCCTCGCCGCATTCCTTGCATCGCAGGCCCCGTGCGCCGGTGGCCCGCCCTGTCACCTCTGCCATCCTCG
Source organism: Acidobacteriota bacterium (assembly GCA_018969105.1). GTDB lineage: Bacteria > Actinomycetota > Thermoleophilia > Miltoncostaeales > Miltoncostaeaceae > SYFI01. The sequence goes on from JAGWYY010000133.1 coordinate 260, forward strand.
TCCTCCTCTCGTAGCCGGGAGTCCGAGGGCGCTTCGTATGTGGAAGCGTTTGCCCCGTGCATCTCCCAGGCACGAATGCCTGTAGGAATTGGCACCTGGCGCTATCGCGCTGGTTGCCGCGGCTTCAAAGGGCCATGTCCCTCCACCGCTCTTGATGCGTTAAGCGGGTGGGACCATACCCATGCGACGCGGTGAGGTCAATGCCCGCGGCCAGAAGGTTCGTCCGGATGGGCCCATCGGTTACCTCCATGAAACGGCGTGACACGCCTCGTGGGCCGTCCGGCCCGCCCGGTTACGATTGCCAGCGACCGATGACCGATTCCGTTCCCGAGACGCCGGCCGAGGGCGACGCCCAGGCCCCCGCGCCCAAGCGGTTCCTGTTCCTTCGCAGGCGCGACCCCGCGACCGCGTCGGATGCCCCCGCCGCCGATGCCGCGACGCCCGGGCAGGCGCCCGGGGCCGTGGAGGTCACGGAGGTCGTCGAGGTGGACGCCGAGGCGAAGCCCGATCACATCCGGCCCGGCGTGCTCAAGCGCCGCCGGCGCCAGCTCACCAGCCAGTACGAGCAGGGCATCTTCGACCTCGGCGGACTCGCGATGGAGCTCCACTCCCGGGGCCTGCTGGCCGAGGACGTCATGCGCCGACGTGCCGCGGAGGTGGCCGACATCCGCGCGCAGGTCGATGACCTCGGCGCGCAGCTCGACCAGCTGAGGGAGGACCGCAAGGAACGCCGCCAGGCGGGCCGCGGCGGCAGCATCCAGTGCCCGAGCTGCGGATTCAGGTCGCGTGCCACGGCCAACTTCTGCGCATCGTGCGGCGCGCCCCTCAAGCCCGAGATCGTCGAGGCCATCGTCGTCTCCGATCAGCCCACTGCGGTGATCGTCGACGAGCAGGTGACCACCGTGATCGTCGAGGACGACCCGCAGCCCACCGTGGCGATCCCGCCGCAGGGCGGGGGCGGCACCTGATGCCCGAGTTGCCGTACCCCGGGGCCCCGGGCGCCGGATCCCCTCCCCCCGGGCCGGACGCTGGGGCGGCTGGAGGCGGCCCCGCCCCCGACGCCCCGGTGGAGGCCCCGCAGCCCGAGCACTGCACGGTGTGCGGCGCCGAACTCGACCCCGGGCAGACCTACTGCCTCGAGTGCGGATCGCCCACGAAGGATGCCCCGCGGCTGCGGCGGTCGGCAGGCGGGCTCGCCGTGGTGGCGCTGGGCCTGGCCGTGCTCGGCGCCGGCGCCGGCGCGCTGGCCTACGTGGCATCGCAGGACGACGCCGCCAGCGCATCCGGCATCACGGCGCCCGAGACATCGCGGGTGATCACGGTACCCAGCATCCCCACGCGCACCACCGAGACCGACTCCAGCCTGCCGGGCGACACCACCGCAACCACCGGCACGCTGCCGATGGACACCACGTACACCACGCCGACGATCGACACCACGTCGAGCACGCCCCTGCCGGTGGACACCACGGCGTCGGTGCCGAGCGGCATCTACACCGAGACCGGCCCGAGCGGCGGCCAGACCACCAGCGAGTACCCCACGACCACGGCCGACCCCTACCCGACGGACACCTCATCATCGGGGTCCGGCGGATCGACGGGGGGCACCTCGGGCAGCGACGACTGGCCCGCGGGAACCACCGGGTGGACGGCCATCGTCTCGAGCGTGCACAACGAATCGGATGCCCGGGCCGCGGCGTCGCGCCTGCAGTCCCAGGGCCAGCCGGGCGGCGTGCTCTTCAGCACCGACCACCCCTCGCTGCGCCCCGGCTACTGGGTGGTGTTCTCCGGCACGTATGACACCCGCAGCGCGGCCCTTGCGCAGGCGCGGGCCCTCCTGGCGCGCTGGCCCGGCGCCTACCCGCGCGAGATCACCTCCTAGCGCGCCTCCGGCACCTCGCGGGGTGCCTTCTGCCCGGGCTTCGGCGCGGGCGTGGCCGCGATGGGCGCCCCGATGCCGCCCACCATCAGGCGCTCACCGGGTGCAGGGGTGGCGGTGAACGCCATCCTCACCGCGCCGATGCCCGGCGGCACGGCGAAGCGCAGGGTGTTCCACGCGGCCGGCGTGGCCGACGTCCGGATGGTGCGCCCGCGCACCGATGCGCTGATGCGGCCCGACCCCCGCACCGACACGCCGATGAACCGCGTGCGTGCTGCCGGCGTAAATGCCGCCGTGGTGGCAACGAGGGCGGCGTCCTGCACGTCGAGCCCGCGCTTGCCCCAGCGCGACGCCACCACGGGCAGGCCGCTCGTCACCGTCCAGCCGGGCAGCACCTCGACCGGGGGCCCGATCGAGCGCACGTAGAGGCGCCTGCCCAGGCCGGAGACCGGGTCGAGCACGATGCGCACCGCACGACCCCGCACCGACGCCACCCCCACGTCCACCGAGTGCACCGCGCGATCGGGCACGATGCTGGCGAGGGGGATGTCGGCGCCGCCCTGCACCGGGCGGGCACGCACATCCACCAGCGCGTTCGACCCCGGCACCCCGAGCACCATGGGCAGCGACTGGGCGTCAGGGGGCACGGTGAACGCCGGCCCGATCACGGTGGTGTTGTCCCCGGCCTCGATGATCGGCCCGCCCACGAGGGTCATGGTGGGCCCCACCTGGCTCCAACCCTCCAGCCCGGAGACGAGATCCCCGTTGGGAATCGGCGCGAGGGCCCTCGCGGGTCCCAGCGGTGGGACCGCCGACTGGGCGGCGCCGAGGGCGGGGGTTACGGCGATGAGGGCGACGGCGAGCCTGGCGCGCAGGACGGGCCTCCCGGGGTCGGGGATAGATTGCATTGCCATGGTAGATCCCACCCGGGGTGAAACCCCCCTCGCGCTGGTCGGCGTCGACGTCGGGGGAACCTTCACGGACGCGGTGGTCGTGGCGAATGGCCGCGTGCATGCGGCGAAGGTGCCCACCACGCCCGGCGACCAGGGGGAGGGCGTCGTGCAGGCCGTCCGCGCCGCGCTGGATGCCGCGGGCCTCGGCGCGGGGGCCGTTGCGCGCATCGCACATGGCATGACCGTGGGCACCAACGCCATGCTCGAGGGCACGGGTGCGCGCACCGCGCTCGTGGCCACCGAGGGCCTTGAGGACGTCCTCGAGCTCCGTCGCCAGGATCGGGCATCGCTCTACCGGCTCGGGGTGGCGCACCCTCCCCCGCTCGTGCCGCCCGACCGCGTGGTGCCCGCCCGCGAGCGCATCGGCGCGGACGGCGTGGTGACCCCCCTCGCGCCCGAGGCCCTCGATGCGGTTGTCGCAGGCGTACGCGCCACCGAACCCGAGTCGGTGGCCGTGGGACTGCTGTTCGCATACGCAGACCCCTCGCACGAGCAGGCCATCGCCCATCGCCTGCGGTCCGAGCTGCCCGGCGTGCACGTGTGCGCGTCGAGCGAGGTGCTTCCCGAGGTTCGCGAGTACGAGCGCATCGCAACCACGGCCCTCGACGCCTATCTGACGCCGGTGCTCGCCGACTACCTCGCTTCCCTCGGCGCGCGGGCCACGCAGGCCGGCCTCCCGCAACCGGACATCATGCAGTCGAACGGAGGCCTCATGCCGCTCGGGCACGCCGCCGCGCACGCGTCGCGCACGGTGCTGAGCGGTCCCGCGGGAGGCGTGGTGGGCGCGGCCGACGTCGCCCGGGCCGACGGCGCGCCGGTGGCCCTCGCCTTCGACATGGGCGGCACGTCGTGCGATGTCGCGCTCATCACCGACGGCCGTCCGGGCCGCACCCATGGGAGCGTGGTGGCCGGGCACCCGGTGCACCTGCCCATGCTCGACATCGAGACCGTCTCCGCCGGCGGCGGCAGCATCGCGTGGGCCGACCCCGGCGGCGCCCTTCGCGTGGGTCCGCGCTCGGCAGGGGCCGTGCCGGGTCCCGCGGCCTACGGGCACGGCGGCACCGCACCCACAGTCACCGATGCCAACGTCGTGCTGGGGCGCGTGGGCGGCGATCTCGGGGTGGGCGGCACCATCACCCTCCACGACGAGCCGGCCCGTGACGCCGTGGCGTCCCTGGCGGGCGAACTCGGCCTCGGGGT
>JAGWYY010000134.1 GCA_018969105.1 Acidobacteriota bacterium
GGGGGCACCAGCAGCACCTTGCCGTCACGAATGCCCCCGGCGAGATGGCTGCCCGCCGGGTCGCCGCCCACGGCCCGCCAGGCGGCATCACGTGCCGACAGCCTGGCATCGGTGCCGACGCGCGCGCGGAACGGCCGCTCTCCCGTGCCCACGCGGGCCCCGGCCGCGCGAAGTGCCGCCGCGAGCGGCGGGTCGGCCGCCACCACCGGTCGCCCGCCGCCGGCGCCGCGCACGAAGGGCTCGGGCCACGCGCCCACCACGGCGCGCACGCTCTGCATGCCCTCCCACATGCGGTGGTCCCACCAGGCCATGTCGCCATCTGCGAGGTCGGCCGAGCGGGCACCCACGGGCGACTCGAACCCGTTGACGTAGAAGAACCAGTCGGTGGGCGGCGAGGTGGACGACCCGCGCCCGAGCATGGCACTCACGAACCCGCCGCCGTAGGAGGTGTCGACCGGCGTGACCCCCTGCAGGGCCCGCATCACGCTCTGCCCCGGCGCCACGCGCTCATCCAGCAGCACCTCCGCACCATGGTCGGCCGTGGCCACCAGGCGGGCAGACGGCGCGCCCTCGGCGGGCGTCGCGGCGTCCGACTTGCGCTCGCCACACCCCACGCCCACCAGCGCGGTGGCGCCCACGAGCGCCAGGCAGGCGAGGATCGCGCGCACCGACGGCCTCACTCGTAGTGCAGGGCATCGAGCGGGTCGAGCTTCGCGGCCCTCCGGGCCGGCAGCACCGCGGCGAGCACCCCGGCGAGGATCGCCACCACCAGGAACACCAGCAGCTGCAGCCACGGGATGCGGAACACGATGCCCTCGTCCTCAAGCCCCAGCGAGAACACCCAGGCCAGCAGCACCCCGATGATGATGCCGATCACCCCGCCGATCCCCGAGGTGATCACGCTCTCGTAGCGCACCATGCGCCGCAGCTGCGATCGGGTGAGCCCGATGGCGCGCAGCATGCCGATCTCGCGCGTGCGCTCGGTGATCGACAGCACCAGCGTGTTGACGATGCCGAACAGCGAGATGACCACGCTCATGGCCAGCAGCACGTAGAGCAGGTAGAGGATGGAGTCGACGCGGCTGCTGATCTCATCGCGGTACTCGGCGTTGGTGCGCACCTCGGCCACGGGGAACGGCGTGAGCGCCTTGGCCACGGCGTCCTTCACCGCCAGCGGGTCCTGTCCCGGGTCGACCGCCGCCAGCACGAAGATGGGGTCGCGCGCGGTGAACGTGCGGCGAAAGCCCGCCTGCGACACGATCACGCCGTCCTCGAACAGGATGCGGTCGCGGAAGATGCCCGCCACGCGGTAGCTGCCCGTGCGGCCACCGCTGGTGCGCAGGCGCACCTGCTCGCCCACGCTCGCGCCCACCGTGTCGGCGAACGACTGCTCCACCACGGCCTCACCCGGCGTGAGCGCGCGCAGGGTGTCGCTCGAGCCGTCAACCCATTCGAACGCCAGGCCGCTGGACGCCGCCTTGGGATCGAGCCCGAACACCGTGGTGCGCGTGCCGGCCCCGGTGCGCGCGGGATCGGTGACCACCGCCACCACGTCCGACACCCCCGGCGTGGCCTTCACCGCGGCCACGCTGGCCTGCGGGATGGCCTGGAAGCTCTTGCCCGACACGATCAGGTCGCCGCGCAGGGTGCTGTCGATGGCGCCCGTGACCGACGCCTTGAGCCCCTGCGCGAACACCGCGACGAAGGCCACGAGGCCGATGCCGATCATCAGCGCGGCGGCGGTTGCGGCGGTGCGCGCGGGGTTGCGGGTGGCGTTCTGGCGGGCGAGGCTGCCCGACGCCCCGGGCGTGTGCTCGAGCGGCCAGCCGATGATGCGCGCGAGCAGGGGCACGAGGTAGCGCAGCAGCCCGCCCATGGCGATGAACACCAGCAGCGCCCCCAGGGCCATCACGAGCAGGCGCTGGGTGGCCGCTGACTCCGACTGCAGGCCGGCCACGATGAGCACGATGCCACCCACGCCGATGAGCCCCGACACCACCGGGGCGAAGCGCGAGAACCGACCCCGGGGAATCTCCGCGCCCTCGCGCAGGGCGGCCACGGGCGGCACCCGGCTGGCGCGCACCGCGGGGATGAGCGCGGCCACCACGCTCACCACCACGCCCACCAGCAGCGCGGTGAGCGCGATGCCGGCCGACAGCTGCGCCGAGGCCACGGGGATGCCCCCGGGCAGCAGCAGGTCGAACACCCACACCAGCAGCGCCGCGAAGCCGTAGCCCGCGAACAACCCCACCACTCCTGCGGTGAGGCCGATGATGAAGGCCTCCCCCACCACCGAGGCCATCACCTGGCGCCGGCTGGCGCCGATGGTGCGCAGCAGCCCGAGCTCGCGCAGGCGCTGCGCCACGGTGATGCTGAAGGTGTTGAAGATGATGAAGGCGCCCACGAACAGGGCGATGACCCCGAAGGCCAGCAGCGCCGGGCGCAGGAAGGTGTTGATGGCCTCGGTGGTCTGCTTCGCCTGGTCGGCGGCGTCCTGCTGGCCCGTGCGCACCTCCACGCCCGCGGGCAGCGCGGCCGCGATGCGCCGGGCGAGCAGCGCCGGGCTCACGCCCGGCTGCGCCTGCACCGCGATGGAGTTGGCGCGGCCCTCGAGCCCGAACCAGCGCTGCACGTCGCCCTGGGTGGCGATGACGATCGTGGTGCCGCCGATCGAGGAAACGTTGGCGAAGGTGACGGTGCCGGTGAGGGTCACGGGCTTCACGCCCGTGCGCGTGGCCACGCCGAGGCGCGAACCGACAGACAGCCCCTGCGACGACGCCAGCCCCTCGTTCACCGCCACCTCGCCGGGCTTCGACGGGTACCGGCCGGATGCCAGCTGGGTCGACCGGAAGGGATCGGGCGTGAGCGAGAACACGAACGACGGCGCGCCCGTGGACTGCACGTACTCGCCGTTCACCACGGGCGATCCCAGGGCGGCCAGCTCGGGCGCGGCCTTCCTCACGCCATCAACGGCCTCCACCTTCGCCACCAGCGACTCGGGCAGGGTGGGCACGTTGCGCAGGCCGCCCGACTCGAAGTCCACCCGCGGCGACACGCGCACGTCCACGCCCGAGTTGGCCGCCTGGAAGATCTCGTCGAAGGCGCGGGTGATCTGGCTGGTGAGCACCAGCGTGCCCGTGACCATCGCCACGCCCAGAAGGATGGCGATGGCCGTGAGCGCCGCGCGCAGCTTGCGCTGGCGCAGCCCGGCGAGGATGAGGCGGATCACGCCGGGTCGAGCGTGCGCACGGCGTCGTACACCTGGTCGGCGTCCATGCCGGAGCGGTCGAGCACCACGCGGCCGTCCGACAGCAGCACCACCCGGTCGGCCACGCTCGCCGCGCGCGGGTCGTGCGTGACCATCACCACGGTGCGCCCGCGGTCATCCGCGGCGCGCCGGAGCAGGTCGAGGATCTCCTGGCCGCTCGCGGAGTCGAGGTTGCCCGTGGGCTCGTCGGCGAAGATGACCGTGGGCTCGCTCACCAGCGCGCGGGCGATGGCCACGCGCTGCTGCTGGCCGCCAGAGAGTTCCGATGGCCGGTGCCCCGCGCGGTCGGTGAGCCCCACGTCGGCCAGCACGGCGTCCACGCGGTCATCCACCCCGCTCTGGCCCGCGATGCGCAGCGGCAGCGCCACGTTCTCGCGCGCGGTGATCATCGGCAGCAGGTTGAACGACTGGAAGATGAAGCCGATGGACGTTCGGCGCAGCACCGTGAGGTCGCGGTCGGAGAGGCCCGCGAGCGGGGTGCCGTCGATCGTCACCGCACCCGAGGTGGGCCGGTCGAGCCCCGCCAGGCAGTGCAGCAACGTGGACTTGCCCGACCCCGATGGACCCATCACCGCGGCGAACTGCCCCCGCGGGAACGCGATGGTCACGTCGGCCAGCGCATCGATGGCCGCCTCGCCCTTGCCATAGCGCCGCCCCAGCCCCTCGGCGCTCACCGCAGGGCCCGTTCCGCCATTCGTCACCGTCGCCTCCCCCATGTGAAGCCAACGCTAGCGCGTGACCCCCGTCATATTTTGGGCGATGGTCATTGCCGATACAGGCGGGTTGGCGCTACCGTGGGAGTCCGCATGGAGACCTTCCCACCCCACGTGGAGATGTGCCCGGCCGTGCCGACGCGGAGCGACCCGCGCGGCTCGGCACTGACCGTGCACGGGGTCGAGCGGCAGCTGGGCGGCAATCCGGTGCTGCGGGGCATCGACCTCGACGTTCCGGCGGGCACCGTGCTGGCGCTGCTCGGTCCCAGCGGCTGCG
>JAGWYY010000012.1 GCA_018969105.1 Acidobacteriota bacterium
CTCAGGCAGGGTGGATCGCATCTGGTCGAGGATCTCGTACACGGCTTCGCGATCGATGCGCACCTGATCGGTCAGGGGCACCGCGCGCGCGTTGTGCACGAGGTCGTCCAGCTTGTCGATGAGCGCGAGAACATCCATGGGGTCGTCCTTTGTCAGGCGGTGGGGCCGATTCGGTCAAGGAGGGCCTCGGCGACGTGCGGCGGCACCCAGCCGCTCACGTCGGCCCCCCAGGCGGCGGCCTCACGGACGCCGGAAGAGCTGAGGAATGCCCACTCGGGCGATGCGGGCAGGAGAACCGTCTCGATCCCTGGCGCGAGGCGGTGGTTGAACTGGGCCATCTGCGACTCGTAGTCGAAGTCGGCCGCGCTGCGAACGCCCTTCAGGATCGCCGTGGCGCCGACCGCGAGGGCGTGCGACGTCACGAGCTCGTTGAAGCCCGTGACCTCCACGTTCCCGAGATGCTCGACGCTCGTGCGCACCATGGCCTTTCGCTCGTCCGCAGTGAACAGCGGTTTCTTCTTGTTGGATCCTTCGGCGACGGCCACCACGACCGTCGTGAACAGGCGCGATGCCCGCTCCACGATGTCGAGATGCCCATACGTGACCGGGTCGTAGGTACCCGGACACAGGGCGATTCGCCCTCCGGTGCTCATGTTCCTGCTCCCGGCGTCCAGATCACGGTGATCTCCGTATCCCCATACCTGCGCGTGGTGTCACGTTCGACGGCAATGCCCGGAACCCCGCCTGCCCCCATGATCGCACCCCGGGCGTGCTCGATGACCACCACGGCCCCGGGGGCGAGCACCTGCGCGAGCGCCTCGCCCATCTCCTCGGCGATCACCGGCAGCAGGTCGTACGGCGGGTCGGCCAGCACCAGGTCGTAGGAGTCGCCTGCCTCGATGGCCGCCTGCAGCGCGCCGCGCCAGCCCCGGCGCACCAGGCGCAGCCGGTCGCCCAGGCCCAGCACCGATGCGTTGGCGGTGATGGCCTCGGCGGCGCCGCGGTCGTCGTCCACGCACGTGGCCGTGGCCGCGCCGCGCGAGAGGGCCTCGATGGCCAGGGCGCCTGAGCCGGCGAAGAGGTCGAGCACCCGGTCGCCATCCACCGGGCCGATGATCGAGAACAGGGCCTCCCTCACGCGGTCGGACGTCGGGCGCGTGCCCGTGCCGGGCGGCGCGATGAGCCTGCGGCCCCGGAGCTCTCCCGCGACCACCCTCATGCGTCGAGCAGCCGTGGCATGTCGGGAAAGGCCGCGCGCACCGCCTGCCCCAGCAGAACGTGCTCGGGCATCTCGAGCCGGGGGTCGCGCTCGAGGGCCACCTTCGCGATGCGCCGGGCCTCGGCCAGCGACCGGCGGTCGCGCGAGAGCCGGGCGAAGCGCAGGTCGGTGGGCCCGGACTGCCGCAGGCCCATGATGCTGCCCTCGCCGCGGATGTCGAGGTCGATGTCCGCGAGGCGGAAGCCGTCGTTGGTCTGCACGAGGGCCTCGAGGCGCCGCACGCCGTCCTCCGCCGCGGGCTCCGCGAACACCAGGCACATGCCCGGATGCTCGCCGCGCCCCACCCGCCCGCGCAACTGGTGCAGCTGGGCGAGGCCGAAGCGATCGGCGTCCTCGATCACCATCACCGTGGCGTTGGGCACGTCGATGCCCACCTCCACCACGGTGGTGGCCACGAGCAGATCGGTGTCGCCTGCGGCAAAGGCCGCCATGGCGGCGCGGCGCTCGTCGGGCTTCTGCGCCCCGTGGGCCAGGCCCACCCGGAAGTCGCGGAAGGGGCCCTCGGCCAGCCGGCGGGCCTCCTCCACGGCCGACCTGGCGCCGATGCCCTCCTCCCCCGCCTCCACCATGGGGCAGATGACATAGGCCTGCCGGCCCCGGCGGAGCTCGGCCCGCACCTGCTCGTAGGCGTCCTCGCGCTCCTCCTCGTGCACCCAGCGCGTGGCGATGTCCTGGCGCCCGGGCGGGCGGCCGCGGATGGCCGACACCCGCAGGTCGCCGTAGGCCGTGAGCGCGAGCGTGCGCGGGATCGGCGTGGCGGTCATGTAGAGCAGGTGCGCGGCGTCGGCCCCCGACCCCACGCGCTCGGCCAGCGCCTGGCGCTGCTCCACCCCGAATCGATGCTGCTCGTCCACCACCACGAGGCCCAGCCGCTGGAACCGCACATCGCCCACCAGCAGCGCCTGCGTGCCCACCACCACCTGCGCGGTGCCCGTGGCCACCGCCATCTCGCGCCGGTCGCGCTCGGCGCGCGGCACATTTCCCGTGATGAGCACCGGCGCGATTCCGGCGGGGGCGAGCAGGGCATCGAGCGTGCGCAGGTGCTGCTCGGCGAGGGTCTCCGTGGGCACGAGGATCGCCGCCTGCGCACCGGCCTCCACCGCCTGCGCGCAGGCCAGCGCGGCGACCACGGTCTTGCCGGCGCCCACCTCGCCCTGCAGCAGGCGGCGCATCGGGCGCTCGCGCCGGATGTCCCGCGACACCTGCCGCGCCACCCGCTCCTGCTCGGCGGTGAGGGTGAAGGGCAGCCCGGCGCGCACGAGGTCGATCACCTCGCCGGTGGGCGCCAGCGGCAGGGCCCGCCGCGCCACCTCCTCATGGCGCCGCACCGCGATGAGCCCGAGCTGCAGCACCAGGAGCTCCTCGAAGGCCAGGCGCCGCCGTCCCGATCGCGGCTCCCGTGCCGTGCGCGGGAAGTGCATGGCGGCCAGGGCGTCGGCCCGGGTGGGCAGCGCGAGCCGGGCGCGCACCCAGGAGGGCAGGATCTCCGGGGCCGCGGGCATGAGGGGGCGCGCGGCGTCCACCATCTCGCGCAGCCTGCGCGCGGGCAGGGCCTCCGTGGCCGGGTACACGGGCACGAGCCCCTCGGTGTGCAGGCCCTCCGATGCCCCGCCGCCCAGCACCTCATGCGCCTTCACGGTCACCTGGCGCTGGGGCCTGAGCGACACCTTCCCGCGGATCATCATCTCGTCGCCCGGCTCGAGCACCCCGGCCAGGTAGGCCTGGTTGAACCAGACCGCCGAGATCGTGCCGGAGTCGTCATGCACCTTCGCGCGCACGATCCTGAGGCCCCGGCGGCGCGTCGGCACCACGGAGATGGAGTCGAGGGTCACGCGCAGCGTGGCCTCCTCCCCCTCGGACAGGCCCCCGATGGGCCGCGCGGAGTCGTACGACAGGTAGCGGCTGGGCAGGTGCTCGGCCAGGTCGCCGATCGTCCCGATGCCGATGGCCCCGGCCCGCTCGGCCGTGGCGGGGCCCACACCCGGCAGGTGATCCACCGGCGCCCGCCACCACGCGGCACCGGGGCGATGCGGCAGCGCCCCCTCGCCGGACGACGCCCGCGACAGCCCGAATGCGCCCGCGGGCACGCTCACGCTGGCAACCCGCGCCGCGTTGTGGCATCGTGCCCGGGTCGCGGCGCCCAGTGCCGCTCCGTCTCTCCTACTCGAGGTATCCAGTCGACATGGCGAAGGTCTGCACTTCTTGCGGTAAGGGTCCTGCCTTCGGGAACAACCGCAGCCACTCCATGCGCGCGACGTCCCGTCGCTTCGACCCGAACCTCCAGAAGGTGCGCATCATCGAGAACGGCACGCCCAAGCGCGCGTACGTCTGCACCCGCTGCCTGAAGGCCGGCAAGGTGCAGAAGGCCGTCTCCGGCGCCTAGGACCGGCTCGCCCCTCCCGGGCCCATCGCCCGGGCGGACGCCAGCAGGTTGATCATCGCGACGACCGCGTCCGCGGCCTCGTCGCCCTTGTTCCCCTTGTCGCCCCCCGCGCGGGCCTCTGCCTGGGCCTTGGTGTCGCAGGTGAGGATGCCGAAGGCGCACGGCACGCCGGTGTCGAGCGACACGCGCATGAGCCCGGTGGCTGCGGCGTCGCAGACATACTCGAAGTGGGCGGTCTCCCCGCGGATGACGGCCCCCAGCGCCATGATGGCCGCGTAGCGCCCCGTGGCGGCCAGCGCGGCGGCGGCGGCCGGCGCCTCGTATGCCCCGGGGATCCAGTGCACGTCCACGCGGTCGGCGGGCAGGCCGCTCTCGCCAAGGCGATCGATGGCCCCCTGCAGCAGCGACTCGGCCACGGCGCGATGGAAGCCGGCCACCACGGCGGCCACGTGGATGTCGGCCACCTCGAGCCTTTCGGCGGGCGGTGCGGGATCGGTGCGTGCCATGGCGCCACAGGGTACGCACCGCCCCGGCCGCGCGGGTGGTGGACGGCGGGTGTGCCACACTCGCGCCGTGACGCGACTGCGCCTGATCATCGCCGTCGCCGTCTCGGTGGCGGCATCCGTACTCGCCGGCCCGGCCAGCGCCGCGCCGATCGCGTTCTCGAAGTGCTCCGGCCGGCCCGCCGTGCAGTGCGGCACCCTGGTGGTGCCGCTCGACCGCGCCGACCCGGCGAAGGGCACGCTGTCGCTGCACGTGGAGCGGCTGCCTGCCCGCACCGCCCGCACGGGCACCCTCGTGCTGCTGGCCGGCGGCCCGGGGCAGGCCGGCACGCCCGTGAGCCCCGACGACCCGGTGGCCACGGCGATCCCCGGCTGGGACTTCGTGATGTTCGACCAGCGGGGCACGGGCAAGGCCGCGCTCCGCTGCAAGGCGCTGGATGCGGCATCCGCCATCGAGACCCCCACCACCATCGGCCAGTGCGCCGCGCAGGTGGGGCCGAACCGCGCCTTCTACGGGTCGCGTGAGAGCGCACTCGACATCGACGACCTGCGCGCGGGCCTCGGCCTGGAGGCGTTCGCGCTCGGCGGCGTCTCGTACGGCACCTACGTATCGCAGTACTACGCCCAGATGTTCCCCACCCGCGTGAGCCACCTCGTGCTCGACTCAGTGGTGGACCCGGCCACCTTCGACGGATTCGACACGCCCTTCTTCACATCCACCAACGCCGTGCTTCCCGCCCTGTGCGCCGGCCGCCGCTGCAAGGGCATCACCGCCGACCCCATCGCGGACGTGCGCGCCCTCGTGGCCCGCACGGCCACGACGGCGTTGCGCGGACGACGCACCACGCTGTCGGGATCGGTGGTGCGCTCGAGCGTCGGCGGCCCGGACGGCCAGGGCGACTTCCCGGCACTGGTGGCCGCGGGTGACCTCGACACCGGGCTGCGCCGCCTGTGGCCGGGCGCGGCCCGCGCTGCCGTCACGGGCGACGCCTCGCCGATGCTGCGCGTGCTCACGCTGGCCTCGAGCAGCAGCACCCCGCCACCGCCCACGGAAATCTCCTCCGCGCTCTTCTGGTCCACCACGTGCGCCGACAGCAGGCTCCCCTGGAGCACCGGCACGCCCCTCGACCAGCGCACGGCACTCCTGGGGGCGGCAGCCGATGCGAAGGCCGCCGCGTTCGCGCCGTTCCTCGTGGACAACGCGCTGCCCGACTCCACCGGGAACGGCTGCACCGCCTGGCCCGAGGCATCCACCGACCCGCTGCAGCCGGGTCCGCTGCCGGCCGTGCCCATCCTGCTCATCGCCGGGGGCCAGGACATGCGCACCCCGGTGGCTTCGGCGCAGGCCGTGGCCGCGCGCGCACCCGGATCCCAACTGCTGGTCGCGCCCGGCGCGGGGCACTCCGTCCTGAGCTCGCTCACCTGCGCCCAGGACCAGATGGCCAACCTGCTGGCCGGCCGGAAGGTGTCGACCAGGGCATGCAACCGCGAATCGCCCACTCCATACCCCGTGCCGGTGCCACCCGCCGACCTCGGCGCGGTGACGCCCAGCGGCGCGCCCGGCACCGCCGGACGGGTTGCGCATGCCGCGCGACTCGCCGTGAGGGATGGCGTGGACGCCATGGGGGCGGCCACCGAGGCCGGCCTCGATCGCCTGCCGGGAATCCGCGGAGGCGTGGCGCGCGCGCTCGACTTCCTCGGCGCCGAGATCGCCTTCTCGCGCTTCAGCGCCGTGCGCGGGGTGGCGATCACCGGGACCCTGCGCTTCAACGGCAAGACCTTCCAGGGCACCCTGAAGGTGAACGGCCCGGGCGCCTGGGACGGCACCCTCTACCTCGCCCGTGATGGCGCCCGCGCCTATACGGGATCCATCGGCGGCGTCGGGGTGCGCATTCCCCTCGGCTAGGGCCCGGCGGCGGAAGGGCTGGCGAGCGGCCCATCCCCGTGGTCGCGTGAGTGCGCGCGGGCACCGAGCGCCACCCCGACCAGCAGCAGGATGATCCCGAGCCCCTGCCATGCACCGAGGCTCGTCCCGTCCCAGGCCAGCGCCGCGACGACCGCGATGGGCGGGGCGAGTACCTCGAACAGCGACACCCACGCGGCGCCGAGTACCGGCACCGCCCAGGTGGCCAGCACGATCGGCACCAGCGTGCCCACGATGCCGACGTAGAGGATCGCCCCGATGACGTCCTCACGCCCCCACACCCCGGGGCCGGGCAGCGCCCCGATGGCGGCGCACAGCACCAGCGCGCAGAGTGCCCCGACGGCGAATGAGACGAGGATCGTGGGGCCCGTGCCCGCGGTGCGACGGCACTCGAAGAGCGCGATGAGCAGCACCGCGGCGCTGGCCGACGACGCGATGCCGAACCACACCCCCGCCGAGCCGAGCCCGGCCAGCCAGCCCTCACCGGGCGTGATGGCGTAGAAGCCCAGCAGCACCACCGCGAGGCTGCCGATCACCGTCGCCGTCAGCGGCACCTCGCGCCGCGCCATCGCGAGGATGAGCAGGATCACCGGCGCGAGGCTCGCGAGCACGATGGCCCGCGTGGTGTCGATGGTGGACAGCGACATGAGGAACAGCTCCTCCGTGGCGAAGAGCCCGATTCCCGCGACCGCCGCGTATATCCACCACCGCCCCCGCGACCGGCGAAGGGCGTGCATGTGCCCGCGCAGCCCCGTGCCCGCGATCGCCCCCGCCACCACGACGAGGCCCATCAGCAGGCCGATGAGCGTCACCTGGGCCTTCGGCACGAGCAGGATCACCTCCGGGGTGACGACGCCCTCGGCCAGCCCCAGCGCGAGCCCTCCCGCGACGAGCAGCCCGATGGCCATCGCGGTGCCCGGCGTGCCGGGCACGTTGCTCGCCTCGCCCGATCCGAGTGCCCCGAGGCCCTGCATGCCCACCGCCATCACCATGACGGCCGTCTGGTAGGTAAGCGAGCGTCCCGTGAGGCTCTCGCCGCCGAAGGGCCCACCCCCCGCGAGCACCGCCACCGCGGCGAATGAGAACACGATCACCGACGCCAGTGCGGCGGCGCGGGGACCCCCCCGGGCGGCAACCACCGATGCCGCGAGCAGCAGCACGAGCGTCAGGCCCGACCACCCGACCACGAACACGCCATATGCCAGGGCCGCGGTAACGACCAGCAGGCCGACCGCCTCCGCCAGCCGACGCGGTGGAACAGGGCTGCGCCGGCGCAGCCAGAGCACCGTGATCGCGCCACCCACCACCACGAAGCCCGTCACCGTGGAGAGCAGCCAGAGGCTCACGACACTGCCGAGCGGGTCATCCTCGGGAGGGCCAAGTGCGAGCAGCGACGTGACGCCCAGGAGGCCCATGGGTACCGCCCCGACCAGCGAGCCCAGCAGGAACCGGGCGACATCCCCCATCCGCCCGAGGCGCAGGTCGGTGCCGAGGCGGCGGATCGCCCATGCGGCGATGACCACAGCTGCGGTGTTCGCCAGCACGACGGGCACCGTGGATGCTCCGAGCACGCCATACGCAGGCGCAGCGGCAAGCCCCCCGACCACGATGGCGGGCCAGAGCGAGATTCCCCCGAGCAGCAGCCCGGCAAGGGCCACGCCGCCCGGAACCCAGATTCCGGCGATGCCGGAGCCGGGAGCCGATGTGAGGCTCGAGAGCGCGTCGACGCCCCCGAAGGCGACGGCGAGGATGACCAGGCGGAGGAACCACGCGGCCCAGCCGATGGCGGGCACGTGTGGTCGGGGCGCCGCGGGCATCGCGGGCAGGATAACCAGCCCGCGAAGCGCGACTCGCCACCGGCACGGGCAGCCGTGGCCCCGGGCGAGGCCGACGACCGCACCAGCGCGTAGTGTCAGGACTGATCAACCAATTGGAGGCCCCCTTTGAAGCGCCAGATCGCCGCCGGATCCCTCATCGCCCTCAGCACCATCGCCCTCGCGGGTTGCTTCGGCGACGACTCATCCACGCCGGCCACCACCACGGAGGCCGCTCCGGCCACGACGACCGAGGCAGCCCCGCCCGCCACCACCACTGAGGCCGCCCCGCCGGCCACGACGACCGCCGCCGCGGCCCCGTCGTCCGGTGGTCCGAACCTCACCGCGCCCTCGGGTGCGCAGCAGCTCGAGAGCGACAGCAAGTCGGGCGCGCAGTACACCCGCTACTCCATCAGCGGCACCGCGGCATCCGCCGTCACCAGCGACTACCAGTCGCAGCTGGAGTCGCAGGGCTACAACATCACCAACTCCGGTGGCAGCGGCGGCGGCTGGGGCAAGTGGGGCGGCTCCGAGGCCGGCGTGAGCGGCAACAACGGCTCGACCTGGGTGGACGTCCAGGCCGGCGGCCAGTCGGGCGGCCCGACCTACTTCGAGGTGTGCGTGGGCCCGAGCAACACCTCGGTGCAGGACTGCGAGGACGCTTCCGACGGCCCGGACGACAACTCCAACTCGTCGAAGTGACCCACGCGGAAGCGGGTGACGCCCCACGGGGCGACGCCCGCTTCCGCGCGATGGGCTCCGACTGCCGCGTGATGGTGGTCGGTGGCGAGGACGCCGACCTCGCGTGGGCCGAGGAGCAGGTGCGGGCACTCGAGGCGGCGTGGACCCGCTTCGACGCCGCCAGCGAGCTCAGCCGCCTCAATGCCCAGGCGGGCCGCGCCGTCCCGGCGTCGGCTGAGATGCTCATGCTGGCGCGGCGGGCCATGCGTGCCGAGCGCCTCACCGGAGGCCGCTTCGACCCCCTCATGGGAACCGAGATCGTGGCCCTGGGCTACGACCGCGATCACCTCTCCCTCACGCCCCCCGGCGCGCCCGCCGCGCGCGTCACGCTCACCCCACGCGTGCGGCCCGCCACGCAGGGCCTGCGCCTGGATGAGCGGGCCGGCACCGTGCTGGTGCCCGCGGGCCGGGCGCTCGACCCCGGTGGCATCGGCAAGGGCCTCGCGGCCGACATGGTGTCCGCCGGGCTCGTGCGCCGCGGGGCCGAAGGTGCCCTCGTGAACCTCGGCGGCGACATCCGCGTGCGCGGGCGCGGCCCGTCGGGCGACTGGCGACTCGGCATCGAGCACCCCGATGGCCCGGAGCGACCGGCCGTGGCCGAGGTGACGCTGCAGCAGGGCGGTCTCTGCACGAGCGGCACCAACCGCCGTCGCTGGGTGCGCGCGGACGGCACCGAGGTGCACCACCTCATCGACCCCGCCACCGGCCTGCCCACCGACGCGCCGGTGGCGCAGGTGAGCGTGATCGCCCCGCGCGCCTGGCTGGCAGAGGCGCTCACCAAGGCCGTGGTGCTGGCCGGCCCCGAGGATGCCGCCCCGCTGCTGGCGCGCCACCGCGCCGCCGCGGTGGCGGTGACCGCCGACGGCACGGTGGTGCGCATCAGCTAGTCCGCTGCGGGCCCGCCACCGCGGACCGCTCACACGCTGGCGCCGGCGACTCCGTCAGTCGCAGCTGACGAGCACGGGGACCCGCCTCTGCGCGCCCGAGCGCTGGGTGACGGAGATGACGACCCGATACCAGCCCGCCCGCGCGACGCGGAGCGCGTTGGTGGTGGTCGCCCCGCCGGCGCTGCCCCCGGTGACGCGCGCGGTCACGGTCGCCCCGCGCGGCACGGGCAGGCCGCCGGCGGCAGCGATCGTCCTGAGCGAGCCGATGCGTGCCGATCGCAGGTCGAGCGCTCCGCGGACATGCCGCGGCGACCGTGCTTCCGCAATGGTCTGCATGACGACGCGCATGGCTGGACGCGTCACGCCGGTCATGCGCGTCGCCTCGCGCGCCCGCTCCTGCGCACCGGCGCCGGCCGCGGCCACCAGGCTCCCGTATGCGCCCCCGGGCAGGTTCGGAAGTTGCTGCCCGCCGTACCAGAGCGTCTGCTGGTCGGATGGAATTCCCTCGATGTCCCGGATCTTGTCCTTCACGCTCGACACGGTGTCTGCGTCGGTGATGTCGAGGGTGATGGTCTTCCCCTGCAACGTCTTGATGAAGATCTGCCTGCTCCCCTGGGCCGGCGCGGCCGCGGCGCAGAGGCACAGGACGCCCGCCACGGTCGCCACGCACAGGGCCCACCGCGTGGCGCCCGACTGCGGTCGATAGGTCATCCCCGGACCCTAGGGCCGTCGGTCCTTGAAGGTCCTAACGGCCTCGGCGGCCTGGCGCGCGTCGGCCTTCGCCTTCTTGAGTTGAAGCTCGAGGACTTGAACCTCGACGCTCGGCTCCCCCTGGGACACGCCGGCCGCCTGGCGCACGGGGGGCGCGGACGTGGCGGGGGGCTCCGACGCCGATGACGACGAGCCGCAGCCCGCGACGAGCCCTGCGCCGATAGCCAGCGCGAGCGCGAGGGGGATGATGCGGAGGGTCTTCCAGGGGGACGCGGTCATGTTCTCCTACTCCGGGGGGTTGTCGAGGTCGAGCCCGTTGTGATGGAGCATGTGCCCCATCTTGTCGCGCTTGGTCTGCAGGTACCTGGCGTTGTGGTCGCCGGGCTCCACCTCGATGGGCACGCGCTCCACCACCTTGAGGCCGTAGCCCTCGAGGCCCACGATCTTCTTGGGGTTGTTCGTGAGCTGGCGGATGGTGCTAAGCCCGAGGTCGACCAGGATCTGCGCGCCGATGCCGTAGTCGCGCAGGTCGGCCGGGAAGCCCAGCTCGATGTTGGCCTCCACGGTGTCGCGGCCGGCGTCCTGCAGTTCGTACGCGCGGAGCTTGTTGATGAGCCCGATGCCGCGGCCCTCCTGGGCGATGTAGAGCAGCACGCCCTGGCCCTCGGCCTCGATCATGCGCAGCGCCGCGTGCAGCTGGTCGCCGCAGTCGCAGCGCAGCGAGCCGAAGACGTCGCCGGTCATGCACTCGGAGTGCACGCGCACGAGCACGTCCTGCTGGCCCGCGACCTCGCCCTTCACCAGCGCCATGTGGTGCTTGCCGTCCACCAGCGACGTGTAGCCCACGGCGGTGAACTCCCCGAACTCCGTGGGCAGCGGCACGGCCGCCCCGCGCTCGATGAGCCGCTCGGTGCGGCGGCGGTGCTCGATGAGGTCGGTGATGGTGATCATCTTCAGCCCGTGCTGCTGGGCGTAGCCGATGAGGTCGTCCACCCGGGCCATCTCGCCGTCGTCCTTCATGATCTCGCAGATCACGCCCGCGGGGATGAGCCCGGCCATGCGCGCCAGGTCGACCGCCGCCTCGGTGTGTCCGGCGCGCTCCAGCACCCCGCCGGCCTTCGCGCGCAGCGGGAACACGTGGCCGGGCTTCACCAGGTCGCCCGCCGTGGAGTCGGGGTCGATGGCCACCATGATGGTGCGCGAGCGGTCGGGGGCGCTGATGCCCGTGGTGATGCCCTCGCGCGCCTCGATGCTCTCGGTGAATGCGGTGCCAAGGGGCGTCTCGTTGCGCTTCACCTGCTGCATGAGCCCGAGGTGCTCGCAGCGCTCCTCGGTGAGCGCCAGGCACACCAGGCCGCGGCCGTGGGTGATCATGAAGTTCACGGCGTCGGGCGTGGCGAACTGCCCGGCGATCACGAGGTCGCCCTCGTTCTCGCGGTCCTCGGAGTCCACCACCACGACCATGCGGCCGGCGCGGATGTCCTCGATGGCCTCCTCGATGGAGGAGAACGGCGTGGTCTGGGTGCTCAGGAGGGTCCTCCCCCATCGACGTGCGGGCGCACGAGCGCCTCCACGTACTTTGCCACCACATCGGCCTCGAGGTTCACCCTGCGGCCCACCGCATCGGGGTTGAGGGTGGTCATCTGCATGGTGTGGGGGATCAGCGCGATGGTGAAGCCATCCGGCTCGCGCGAGGCGACGGTGAGGCTCACGCCGTCCACGGTGATGCTGCCCTTCTCCACCACGTAGCGCAGCACCTCATCAGGGGCGCCCACCGACATGAGCATGCCGTCGCCTTCCGGGGTGAATGCCCGCACCGTGCCCGTTCCATCCACGTGCCCCTGCACGATGTGCCCGCCCAGGCGATCGCCCACCCGCATGGCGCGCTCGAGGTTCACGTGGTCGCCGGGCTCGCGATCGCCCACCGAGGTGCGCCGGAGCGTCTCCTCCACGCAGTCGACCGCGAACCAGTCGTCACCCATCTCCACCACGGTGAGGCACGCGCCGTTCACCGACACCGAGTCGCCGATGGCCAGGCCGTCGCGCACGGCGTCGCAGGCGATGGCCAACCGGGCGCCCGCGGCGCTCGGGGTGCGCTCGCGCACCGTGCCCATCTCCTCCACGAGACCCGTGAACACCTGATCAGCCCTCCCCGGGAACGGGCCGCAACCGGCCCATCACCAGTACATCATCGCCGAGGCGCTCCACGCGCAGCGATCGGATGCGCGGGGCGTCGCTGATCTGGTCGGCGCCGTGGCCGCGGGCGGCCACCGGTGCCCCGTCGCCTCCGATCACCATCGGCGCCACCACCCATGCCAGCACGTCCACCAGGTCGGCCTCGAGCATGGCCCCGGCCACGGTGGGCCCGCCCTCCACCAGCACCGACTGCACCTCGCGGCGACCCAGGGCGTCCATCGCCTGCGCGAGGAACTCCGCGCCGTGGTCGGCGTCGGTCACGTCCACCTCGGTGCCGGCGGCACGCAGGGCATCCACGCGCGCCGCATCGGCTGCCGCCCCCGCGACCACCAGCACCGGGGCCTCATCGAGGCTGCCCAGCAGCGCGCAGTCGAGCGGCGTGCGCGCATGCGGGTCGAGCACCACGCGCAGGGCCGCGCGGCCCTCGGGCACCTCGATGTCGCGCGCGGTGAGCATGGGGTCGTCGGCCACCGCGGTGCCGATTCCGACGGCCACGGCGTCGCTCTCGGCCCGCCAGCGGTGCACCAGGGCGCGGGCCTCCGGGCCGGAGATCCACCGCGTGTTGCCCGTGCGGGTGGCCACGCGGCCGTCCAGCGACGCGGCCATCTTCAGCAGCACCTCGGGGCGCCCGGTGGATGCCCATGTGAGGAACGCCGACGCGGCCTCGCGGGCGCGAACGGCATCGTCGCCATCGGCCAGGGCCACCTCGATGCCGGCGTCCTGCAGAACCCGCACCCCCTGGCCACGCGTGCGCTCGAGCGGGTCGAGGGCGCCCACCACCACGCGCGCGATTCCGGCATCGATGATCGCCTGCGTGCACGGCCCGGTGCGACCGGTGTGGCTGCAGGGTTCAAGGGTGCACACCAGCGTGGCGCCGGTCGTGGCATCACCCGCCGCCGCGATGGCCACCGGCTCGGCATGTGCAAGGCCCGGGCCGTCGTGCCAGCCCTCCCCCACCACCTGATCGCCCTGCATGATCACCGCGCCCACTGCGGGATTCGGGCTCACGTGGCCGCGGCCGCGCTCCGCCAGCTCGCAGGCGCGGATGAGCTGGGTGCGCTCGCTCGCGCTGGGGCGCCCGGGAGGGCTCACGCCGATGCGACCCGCTCCGACAGGTCGATGTAGGACGCCACCGGGTCGTCGGCCCCGAAGATGGCCGAGGCCGACACCAGCAGGTCGGCGCCGCAGGCACGGGCGTCGGCGATATTGGCCGGGCCGATGCCACCATCCACCTGCACGGCCACGCGCGGGGGCAGGAGGTCGCGCAGGGCGCCGAGCCGACCGAGCGTCTCGGGGATGAACGACTGCCCGCTGAAGCCCGGGTTCACGCCCATGCAGTTGACGTAGTCAAGGCGCTCCACCAGCGGCTCCACCATCTCCACCGGCGTGCCGGGGTTGATGGCCAGCCCCGCGAGGCAGCCGGCCTCGCGGATCTCCGAGAGCAGCTGGTGCGGGTGCGGGTCGGCCTCCACGTGCACGCTGATCATGTCGGCATGCGGCGCGTACCAGCCGATCGCCTCGCGCGGGCTCTCCACCATGAGGTGCACGTCCACCAGGCCGCCGCGTGGACGGGCGAGCCCGGCGACGCCGCGGGTGGTCTCGGTGCCCAGCATGAGGTTGGGCACGAAGCGGCCGTCCATGACGTCCACGTGGAACACGCGGGCGCCGGCGTCGAGCAGCGCGGATACCTGCTCGCCGAGCCGCAGCGGGTCTGCGGACATCAGCGAGGGGCACACCGCGGGAGTGGCGGGCATCTCGGGCATCGGCGGCAGGTTATCGGCCCCGCAGCCTGGCCACGAAGAAGCCGTCCGTGCCGTGCACGTGCGGCAGCAGGCGCAGCGTGCCCGGCAGATCGGGCGACGCCATGCCGGGGAACTCCGCGGAGAGGTCGTCCACCTCGGCGCCGGATGCCCGCACGACGTCCTCATCCTCGGCCCGCAGCAGGCTGCAGGTGGAATAGACCACCCGACCGCCGGGGCGCACCAGGTCGAGCGCACGGGCCAGCAGGCCCTGCTGGATCTCCACCAGCGGCGGAAGGGCCTCCTCGCGTCTGCGCCAGCGGGCGTCGGGACGCGAGGCCAGCACGCCGGTGCCCGTGCACGGGGCATCCACGAGCACAGCGTCGAACGGACCGCCGGGGATCTCCACGTCGCGCCCGTCGCCCTCGAGCACGGTCATCGGGGCCCCCATGCGCTCGGCGGTGTCGCGCAGGGCGCGGGCGCGGGCCGGGTGCAGCTCCACCGCCACGATCTCCGCCTCGCCCCCGGCCAGCGCCGCAAGCTGAGTCGCCTTGGCGCCCGGCGCGGCGCAGAGGTCGAGCACGCGCTCGCCAGGCTTTGGCATGAGCGCGCGCGCCGGGATCATCGATGCGCGGCTCTGGGCCATCACGCGCCCCTCAGCCCACGCGGTGGAGTCCTCCAGGGCGAAGGGGCCGTCGAGCACCATAGCCTCGGGAATCATCGGATCGGGACGCCATGGCGGCAGCTCCTGCTCCAGTTCCTCGCCCGGGCCGCCCAGGGTGTTCCACCGCACGGCCGACTCGGGCGCCATGTTCGCCGCGGCCATCACGGCCTCGGCATCGGCGGGTCCGAGCGACTCGACGAGGCCCCGGGCGATCCAGTCGGGAAATGAGTGGCGCAGCGCGATGTCGGACGGGTCGATGGCGGCGATGCGCTGCGGCCCCTCGGCGGCGATGCGGCGGAGGATGGCGTTCACCAGCCCGGCGCGGGCGGATCCCTTGCCCCGCGGGCCGGGCAGCGACCTGGCGAGCAGGGCCGCCTCGTTCACCGCGGCGAAGTCGGGGGTGCCATCGGACGAGATGATCTCGTAGGCGCCCAGGCGCAGCACGTCGCGCACCTCGGGCTCGATGCGATCGGGCTTCTCGGCAACGCCGTCGATGAGCCAGTCGAGCAGGCGGCGCATCTGCACGGTGCCGTAGGCGAGCCGCTGTGCCTGCTGGCGGTCGCGGGGGTCCACCCGCGCCCGGGCGCACTCGGCGGTGAGGGCGCGGTCGGCGTACGCGCCATCATCCACGCGGCGCAGCACGCCGAGCGCGATGCGCCGGGCCGGCGATGCCTGCGCGCGCTGCTCGCGCGGGTTACGCGGACGTGAGCGCGAGCTCACCGCGGTACCCCCTCAGGAAGGCGTCGGCGTGCATGCGGGCCTTGCCCGGGGGCTGCAGCTCCACGATCTCGAGGCCGCCCGAGGCGGTGCCCAGCACCAGGCGCCCGGAATCGCGCACCAGCCCGGGCACGGCCGCAGCATTCGTGGGCTTCACCGCCCACACCTTGAACTGCTGTCCGTCGATGCCGAGCGTGGCGCCGATGTGCGGCGAGAGGGCACGCACCTGGTTGCGGATCTCCACGGCCGTGCGCGACGGGTTGATCGGGCGGTCGTCATCGGTGATCTTCGGCGCGATCGACGCCCCGGCCTCGGGCTGCGGCGTGCTCACGAGGTTCCCCGCCGCGATGGCGTCGAGCGCCCGCACCACGGCGGGTCCCGAGGCATCGGCCATCTTCATCAGCAGCGATCCGGCATCGTCGTCGCGGGCCAGCGGCACCGGCACGGCCTCGATGATCGGCCCGGTGTCGAGCCCGGCGTCCATGAGCATGATCGTGGTGCCGGTCTCCTCCACCCCGTCCATCAGCTGGCGCTCCACCGGTGCGGCGCCCCGGTAGCCCGGCAGCAGCGAGTAGTGCACGTTCACGCAGGGCCAGCCATCCAGCACGTCGTCCTTGAGGATCTGCCCGAAGGCCGCCACCACGAGCGCCCCGGCATCGGCGTCACGCAGCACCGCGAGCGCCTCGGGGGCGTTGATGGACGACGGCTTGAGCGTGGGGATGCCCGCCGCGTCGGCGGCCTCGCCCACCGGGGTCGGCACCGGGGTGCGGCCCCGGCCGCGCGGGCGGTCCTCGCGGGTGATCACCAGCACGACCTCATGCGGGGAATCGGTGAGCGCCTGCAGCACCGGCACGGCGGGCGCGGGACTGCCCGCGAACATGACCCTCATGGGTGCGGCGGCCTAGGCGCTCGGGAGCAGCGACTCGCGCAGCTCGGCGAGTGCGGCCCGACGGTCCTCGGGCGTGGCGCGGTCGAGGATGAGGATGCCGTCGAGGTGGTCGATCTCGTGCTGCACCACGCGCGCGGCGAAGCCCTCGAGGTCGGCCTCGAACTCGGTGCCGTTGAGGTCCTGCGCCTTGATGCGGATCTCCACGGCGCGCGGCACGTCCACGTTCACCTCGCCGATCGAGAGGCAGCCCTCGATGGCGATTTCCTCCTCGTCGCTGCGCGCGATGATCTCCGGGTTCACCAGCGCGTGGGCGGGCTCGTCCTCGTAGGGCTGCACCACGATGAGCCGCCGCAGGCGACCCAGCTGCGGGGCCGCGAGGCCCACGCCGCGCCCGTCGGCCATGAGCCGCACCATTTCGTGCGCCTCCGCCACGAGGGCCTCGTCGAACACCTCCACGCGGTCGGCGGGCGTGCGCAGCACGGGGTCCCCGTACTGGCGGATGAACTCCAGCGCTGCGAGGCGCGCGGCCTCGCGCTCGGGCTCCTCGAAGGAACGTCGCGACATGGCCTCAGGGTACCACCGCCCCCGACCGGGACCGTGCGTCCCGTCAGCCCCCGCGGGGCGCGAGCAGGGTGGCCGGCCGCGTGGCGGAGAGGGCGTCGGCGTAGCGCGCCGGCGCGCCGTTCGTGCCCCGGAACACCAGCACGCGATCCGCTGCGCCGGCGCGGGCGCCCGGCACCTGCGCGATGGCCCAGGTGTCACCCAACTGCAGGAAGTCGCCCTGCGCGCGGGCAATCGCGGCCCGGCCGTCGCCCTCGAGGCCCACCTCGACCACGTCGAGGCCTCGGGCCTCGAGCGCTGCGATGGTGGCCGCGGCCACGCCCGCCGCCGTTCGACCCGTACCCGGGTTCACCGCGAAGGCGCTGGCGTCATCGAGCGACGTCGCCGCCACGCGGTCCGCGGCCGTGGTGCCCGGCACCGCGCCACGCGGCGCCTCGCTGCCCGTCACCTCGCCATCGGCGGTGGGGATCGTCGGCAGCGGCGGGCGGGCCGGCGCCGTGGTGGCCTCCGGGCCCGATCCGTTCATCAGCGCGAAGCCGCCCACCGCGCCACCCACCAGCAGCACCGATGCCACGGCCAGCGAGGCCAGTCCGCCACGTCGCGTGCGCAGGCCTCCGCCACGGGCGCGCATGCCGCTGGGTCCGGCGCTGCCGCCGCGCTCGGGCCCCAACGGAAGGGATGCGTAGGGCATCGTGGCGTCCGGGCGCGGCATCGCGGCCTCGAGCGCGTCCACGAGCGCGATGGCGCTGCGCGGGCGCTCGCGGGGGTCCTTCGAAAGCCCTGCCTGCAGCGCGCGCTCGGCACGGCGCGGCAGGTCCGGGCGAATGGAGCGCGCGCGGGGCGGCGTGCGCTCGAGGTGCGCGAAGAGCACCGTGCCCACCTCGCCATCGGGGAAGGGCCTGCGGCCGGTGAGGCACTCGAAGGCCATGCAGGCGAAGGCATAGAGGTCGGCGGGCGGGCGGGGGCGCCCTCCGGAGATGACCTCCGGGGCCATGTACGCCGCGGTGCCGATCATCTGGCCGGGCACGGTGGTGGTATTGCCCACCGCGCGCGCCACGCCGAAGTCGGCGAGCCAGGCGTGGCCATCGGGCTCGAGCAGCACGTTCTCGGGCTTCACGTCGCGGTGCAGGCGCCCCTCGGCATGCGCGGCGTCGAGAGCCGATGCCACCTGGCGCAGGATCGCCAGCGCCTCGTCGTCGTGGAGCGGGCCCCGCGCCAGGCGGTCGGCCAGCGTGCCGCCACGCGCGAGGTGCATGACGATCCAGCCGGCGTCGTCCGACTCCCCCGCGTCGAGCACGGGGATCACGTTCGGGTGCTCCAGCGCCATTAGCGCCTCGCACTCGCGGCGGAACCTCACCCGGAAGGCCGGGTCGTCCCACACGTGCGGGTGGAACACCTTGATGGCCGCCTCGCGCCCGAGCGACACGTGCACGGCGCGGTGGACGGTGGCCTGGCCGCCGCGGGCGATGGGCTCGCCGACGGCCCAGCGGCCGGCGACGGTGCCCTGTGTCGCGCCCGCGCCGGCCGTGATGGCTACCTCTTCCTCGGAAGCAGGCGGCGGGCCTCGGCCAGGGATCCCGACGCGGCGGCCTCCCAGTCGGCGTCCGACCCGATGGCGACGTCAGCCTGGCCCTCGAGGGCCAGGCGCGCGGAGCCGCCGCGAATGACCAGCTCGGCCTTGGTGTCGCCGGTGCGCGGGAAGATCGCCGTGGCGCCGTCGGGCGCCTGATCGATGCGCGGCGCCGGCGAGAGGTCGTTGAGGCCGAAGAAGGCCGCGGTGACGGCCTCGCGCGCCTCCACCGGCACGGTGGGCACGATGTCCTCGAGGCGGTAGAGCTCGGCCACGTTGGGCGTGAGGAAGTACTCCGCCTGCTGCAGCACGGCGAGGTCCACGCCCTCGGCCTTGCCGCGCTCAGGGCGCTCCTGCACCCAGTCGCGCACGCGCAGCCACGAGCAGTAGCGCGTCTCGGCGCCCGAGGCGGCGACGGCATCCATGTAGGGGCCCGGCTTGCGGTCGGCGGTGATGCCCATCACGATGACCCGACCGTAGTCCGGGAAGGCCCCCGCGGCGAGCTTCAGGCGGTCCGTGATGTCGCCCTGGAACGTCAGCGAGGTCTGGATGAGCAGCGCCCAGGCCTTGTCACGGTGCTGCACCACGATGTCCACGACGTCATCGCCGGCGGGCGCGAACTCGCGCACGATCGCCGTGTCGACGCCCTCGATGTCCTCATCGAGGAACTCCCGCATGATCGCCGTGCGGTGCTGGGGACCGCACAGGGCCATTACGGACGCAAGGACGTGGGTCCACTGGGCGCGGGGCTCGGACTGGGACGCGAAGATTCGCGGGGCAGGCATCGGAAGTACCTCAGGTAGGGATATTCGGCCGCGCGCAGGCTAGCGGGATCGGACCCGCCTTTTCAGGTGTCCTGCGGGTCGACGTCCACGCCGATGCGCACCCCGCTGCGCGATGCGGGCCCCGCCGGGGCGTCGAGCACGTAGCGGGTTGCCGCGGTGAGCGATGACGACCGGCGTGCCTGCAGCAGGATCGCCCTGCGGCTGCGCCCGCGCAGGCGGTGCAGCCGCGATGGCCCGCGCACGGCGATGGACGGATCTGCCTGGGCCAGCGCCTCGGCCAGCTCGTCGGCCACCTCGGCCACCCGCAGCTTCGACTCCCCTTCCACCACCACGCGCAACAGGTGCCCGTGCGGCGGCATGCCGCGCGATTCGCGCCGCTGCACCTCGCCGTCCAGGAACTCCGCCACGGCGTGGCGCGCGCCCAGCTGCACGGCCCGCGCCGCGGGCTCCCAGGCCTGCACCACCACCCTGGACTGCTCGCCCTTCCTGCGCCCCGCGCGCCCGGCCAGCTGCACGATGAGCGAGAACGCCCGCTCCTCGGCGCGGAAGTCCGCGCGCTGCAGCGCGGCGTCGGCATCGAGGATGCCCGCCACGGTCACCGCAGGGAGGTCGTGCCCCTTCGCCACCATCTGCGTGCCCAGCAGGATCGCCGGCCCGGGGCGCGAGAACTCCTCGAGCAGGCCGACGATGCCGCCGCGCCGGGCGGCGCTGTCGGCATCGAGCCGCACCAGGCGGGTGTCGGGGACGATGCGCGCGAGGGCGTCCTCCAGCGCCTGCGTGCCCGACCCCTGCCGACCGACGTCCACCGACCGGCACGATGGGCACGTGGTGGGCGGCTGGCGCTCGAGCCCGCAGTGGTGGCACACCAGGCGGTCCTCATCGCCCTCGCGGTGCAGCACCATGGGCACGTCGCAGTCGGGGCAGCGGGCGATCCACCCGCAGGAGCGGCACAGCGTGGTGCGCGAGAAACCACGGCGGTTCAGCAGGATGATCGCCTTCTCGCCGCGCTCGCCGGCCTCCTGCAGCGCCTTCGCCAGGGGGCGCGACACCGGCCCCGCGGGCTGCGTGCGCATGTCCACCACGTTGATGGGCGGCATGTCGGCGCCGTCGGCGCGCGTGGCCAGCGTGATGCGCTCGAGCGCATGCCACGCCTCGGGGCGCGGCGTGGCGCTGCCGTACACCAGCACCGCGCCGCTGTCGATCGCGCGCCGGTAGGCCACCTGGCGGGCGTCGTAGCGTGGCGTGGCGTCCTGCTTGTACGACGAGTCGTGCTCCTCGTCCACCACCACCAGGCCGATGCGCGGGATAGGCGCGAACACCGCGCTGCGCGCGCCCAGCACCACGTCGGCCTCGCCGGATGCGATGCGCCGGTACTCGGCGGCGCGCTCCGACGGGGCGAGGGCCGAGTGCCACACCGCCACCCGCTCGCCCAGGCGCGCGCGCAGGCGCCCGAGGAACTGCGGGGTGAGGGCGATTTCCGGCACGAGCACCAGCGAGCCCAGGCCCAGCTCGCGCGCACGGGCGATGGCCCGCAGGTACACCTCGGTCTTGCCCGAGCCGGTCACGCCGTGCAGCAGCAGGGCCTCGCCCGCCCCTTCCGTCTCCTCTCCGCCGCCCCCGCTCTGGCCCGCCGCCGCGCCAAGGTGCGCGGTGATGCGATCGACGGCCGCCTGCTGCTCCGGGGTGAGCTCCGGGGGCACGTCCGCCTCGGGCGGCGGGCCGAACCAGCTCAGGCCGCTGGCGTCCGCCCGCTCGGCGTCGAGCGTGATCACGCCGTCCTCCGCCATTCGACGCAGCGTGGGCATGGTGGTGCCCGCCACGCGCACGAGATCGGCGGCGGGGAGGGTGCCGCCGGCCGACCGCAGCTCCGCGAGCACCGCCCCCCGGCGGCCACCCGGGTCGGGCGCGCCGTCCACCGCCCGCGCCACGAGCTGCTCGCGACCCTGGCCGGTAGGCGCCCCGAGGCGCCATGTGCCCTCGGGTCCGCGGCGCAGTGCCCCCTCCGCCCCGGGCGGCAGCACCAGGCGCAGGCATGCGCCGAGCGGGGCCAGTGTGCGTCCCGCCACCCAGCGCGCGAGGGCGATCAGGTCGGGGGGCACCACCGGGGCGTCCACCACGCCGGCCACGGGCTGCAGCCTTCCCTCGTGCGTGGGGGCGTCACGGCCCACCACCACGCCGAGCACCGCGCGCCTGCCCAGGCGCACGGCCACGAGCGCACCGGGAACCACCCGCGCATCGAGGTGCGCGGGCACGGAGTAGTCGAGCGCCCGGTCGAGGGCGCGGGCGGCGACGAGGGGGACGACCTGGGCGGCCGTCCCCCCGTTCGCCGGATCAGCCAGCCTGCTCGTCGCCGATCGCCGTGCTCTCCCAGGTGAACTCCGGCTCGGTGCGACCGAAGTGGCCGTACGCAGCGGTCTTCTGGTAGATCGGCCGGCGCAGGTCGAGGTGCTCGATGATGGCCGCGGGGCGCAGGTCGAACTTCTCCTCGATCCACTTGAGGATCTCCTCGTCGGGACGCTTTCCCGTGCCGAACGTCTGCACGTTCACCGACACCGGGCGCGCCACGCCGATGGCGTAGGCCACCTGCACCTCTGCGCGCGTGGCGAAGCCGGCCGCCACGACGTTCTTCGCCACCCAGCGCGCCGCGTAGGCCGCCGAGCGGTCGACCTTCGAGGGGTCCTTGCCCGAGAAGGCGCCGCCGCCGTGGCGGGCCATGCCGCCGTAGGTGTCGACGATGATCTTGCGGCCGGTGAGGCCGCAGTCGCCCATCGGGCCGCCCACCACGAACTTGCCCGTGGGGTTGATGAAGAACGTGATGTCGTCGTTCCACACCCCGAAGTCCTCGAGCACGGGCTTCACGACCTCGCTGGTGATCTCCTGGTGCAGGAGCTCCTGCGACACGTCGGCGGTGTGCTGGCTCGACACCACCACGGCGTCCACGCCCACGGGCGTGATGCCGTCGTAGCGCACGCTCACCTGCGACTTGCCGTCCGGCAGGAGGAACGGCATGGTGGTGCGGCGCATGGCGGCGAGGCGCTCGGCGATGCGGTGCGACAGCACGATGGGAAGCGGCATGAGCACCGAGGTCTCGTCGCAGGCGAAGCCGAACATCAGGCCCTGGTCGCCGGCGCCCTGCTCGTCGAAGCGGTCCTCCTCCCCGTGGGCGCGCTTTTCGAAGGCGGTGTTCACTCCCTGCGCGATGTCGGGGCTCTGCTTGTCGAGCGCCACCGAGATGCCGCATGAAGCCGCGTCGAAGCCGTCCTTCGAGTTGACGTACCCGATGTGGGCGATGGTGTCGCGCACCACGGTGGGGATGTCCACCTGCGCGGCGGTCGTCACCTCGCCCGCCACCATCACCTGTCCGGTGGTGATGAGGGTCTCGCACGCGACGCGGGACATGGGGTCCTGCGCCAGCATGGCGTCGAGAACGCCGTCCGAGATCTGGTCGGCGATCTTGTCGGGGTGACCCTCGGTGACCGACTCCGAGGTGAAGAGGTACTCGCTCATGCGGCTCCTTGCCTTTGGATCCAGCGGGGCACCCTACCAACGGGTAGGGCGCGGCTCACAACCACGCCACCCCGGCGCGTAACCGGCCTTACGTCATCCACGCGCCGCTGCCGCCCCGAGAGGGGTGGCACCCGGACGAACCCGCATCAGCACCATGCCGTGGCCGACCAGAGGCAGAGGCCGGGCGGCTCTGGGGCGCTTCTACTTCCCCATGCCGACGTAGACCTCGACCGTCGGGGTCTCCCCGGCGGTGGCCCACGCGGCGATCTGGGTAAGCGGGGCGATGTCGGCCCGCTTGCGGGCGCCGTCCTTGCCGTCGAACGCGCCATTGGCGGCGAGGATCGGCACGGCCTTGCGGACGTCCACGTAGGCGAGGCCGGTCACCTTGTCGGGCATGCCCTGCGTGGCGGCCTTGAACGCCGGTGTGGCGGCCAGCGAGTTGCCGGCGGAGCGCGGGGCCAGCACCGACGTGACGGCCTTGGCGCCGTTGCCGATCGCGGCGAGGTCGCCGCGCACGCCCCAGGCCACGGACATGTCGCCGGCCGGGATGACCTGGCCCTTGACGCCGCTGTCGGCGAACGGGCTGGCCTTGCCCACCTTGGTGTCGCCGCGGCCGAACTGGTTCAGCAGCACCGGCACCGACTTCGACAGCGCGGTGAGGCTCTCCGTGGCCTGCGCCCCGCTCTTCACCTGCAGTGCCAGCGCGGCCTCAGGCGTCTTGCCCTGGCCGCCCACCACCACGGCGTGCTCGCCGCCGGTGAGGTTGCGGAGGTCGTCGGCGTTCACGCCGAGCAGCAGGGGCAGCTGGTTCGTGAGTGCGTCGATCTGCTTCTTGGTGTCCTCCGACCCGGACGCGGACGCGGCCGAGACGGCGCGCTGCACGGTGTCGGCGAGGCGGTTGAAGCCCAGGTAGGCCACGGCGTCGGCCGGAGCCTGCGACGTGAGGGTGGGCGTGTAGGGCGTCTGCTGCGCGGCCTGCGGGGCGTCCACGAGGACGGCCTTCATATGCAGGCCGTCGGGCTGGGCCGTGACGGACATCGCGGCGGCGCCGGTGAGCTGGCCGCCCGCGAGGTCGCCGACCTGCGGGATGATCTCGGACGCCGCCTTGCCGGCCTCCTCCACGTTCACGTAGCCCATGGCGAAGACGTCGTCGGGCAGCAGCGAGAGGGCCTCGTTGAAGCGGAACACGCCCGAGAGCGCGGCGTCGCCGCCTGCGGCCTTCACCTCGAGGGCCTTCTTCACCACGGCCTCGGTGGATCCCAGGATGAGCGACTCGTCGGTGACGGCGGCGTACGTGCCCATCAGGGCGTCGGCGTAGAGCGTGGCACCGTCCTGGGTGCCGGTCTCCTTCATGCCACCGGGCGGCTGGGTGATGAGCGCCTTGATGTCGGCGGCCTTGCCGGGGGCGATCTGCATCACGGCCATCAGGGGCTGGTCGGCGGCCTTGGCGGCGGCGCGACCGAGTGCGGCGGCGGGGTCGGTGAGCGCGCCCTTCAGCACGGACTGGGTCTCGGGCACCTCGGTGAGGGCCACGGCGGCCGTCTCGCCGAGGAGCGGCTTGAGCTCGGTGTCCCACGCGATGCCCTCGCGGGCCAGGGCCTTGTCGAGCTCGGCGCGCATCTCGCCGAAGCCCGGGAAGAGCTTGCCGAGGCGGGTGAGGTTGGTCCACTGGGTGCCCGCGGTGTCGGTGGACACCTGCACGTAGAGCGGGCTGGAGGCCGGGATGTAGCCCGCGATCGACGCCGGGGCGGACCCGGCGGAGGCGGTGCTGCCGCACCCGGAGAGGACGGCGATGCCGCCGGCGGCGGCGCCTGCCGCGGCCAGCGCGACGATCGGAATGATCTTGCGTCGCATGTGCCGCGAACGGGTGGACGTGCTCATCTGCCAGGGACCTCCGTCGACTGATTACCC
>JAGWYY010000135.1 GCA_018969105.1 Acidobacteriota bacterium
CCGCGCAGCTGGGGGTTGGTGAACCGCGGATAGCCGCTGGATCCCTGGCGAACGCCGTTCACGAAGTCGTGCCCGATGGCCGACGCGATGCAGTAGGAGTCCCGCGGGAGGCCCGCCACGGCACGGCCCACGATGAGGTCGGCCTCGCCCTGGGCGTACACATCGGCGGTTACCACCGTGGCGATGTCGTCACCGGGACGGAGCAGCGCCTCGAGCCGGGCGTCATCGAGGGGCTCGCCGAAGTGCATGACGCGACCGCCGCTCCACGCCCCGATCGCGGTATGTCCGATGTCAGCCATGTTCCGATTCTCCCACCGCGGCCCCTGTGCGCGCAGGCCGTACGTACCCCTCAGGGCTGCGCTGTGACCCTGAGTTGCTCTCCGGCCGCCTCCACCACGTCGCCATCGCCGAGTTGGCGTCCGCGGCGGGCCTCCGGTTCGCCGTTCACCGTCACGCCGTCGGCGAGAATCGCCTTCACGTCTCCCCCGCCGGATGCCAGCCCCGCGAGCTTGAGCAGCTGCCCGAGGCGGATCATCGGGCCCCGTATCGCGATCTCACGCACGCGCTGACGTTACGGCATCGGCGCGATAGCGTCCGGCAGGTGACACGGGCCCGCTGGATCCTCATCGCGCTGGTCTGCGCCTCCATCGTCGCGATCGGCATCGTGGTGGCGGGCCTCACCGGCGGCGCCAGCGAGTTCTGGAGCGGCTACGAGGGCGCCCTCGCGCGGGTGAACGGCCAGCAGTGGTGGACCCTCTGGGTGCTTCCGGGCCTGCTGCTCGCCCTCATCGCGGCCCTCGCTCTGGGCATTCGCACCGCCCCGTCGTGGGCGGGCCCCGCCTACGACCGCCGCCGACGGTCGACGTTCCTGTGGTGCGGGGCGGGCGTGCTGGTGCTCTCGGTGTGCGCGCCCGTGGCGGTCGTGGCCCAGGGCGGGCTGCTCTCCGCCCACATGCTGCAGCACGTGCTGATCGGCGCCCTTGCCCCGCTGCTCATCCTGCTGGCCATTCCCCGAGCCCAGCGGGGCACGCGCGAGAGGCATCGCGCGCTGGCGTTCGTCCTGCACCCGGCCGTCGCATTCGCCATCTGGCTGGGGTGCACGGTTGCGTGGCTCGTACCGGACCTCCATCACGAGGTGCTGGCCCGCCCGTGGGTCTGGGTGCTGCAGCAGGTCGCCGTGTTCGGCGCGGGCATCGTGATGTGGGCGCCCATCACCGATCGCTTCGTCGACCCGCCCGCGTGGTTCCGCACCGGGGCGAAGTGCGCGTACATGATCGGCGTGTGGTTCGCGGGCGTGGCCATCGCGAACGTCTACTGGTTCTCGGGCACGCCCTTCTACGACTCCCACGAGGCAGGCGCGGCCGCATTCGGCTTCTCCGCCTTGCAGGACCAGGCCAACGCCGGCACCGTGATGATCCTCGCCCACTGCGCCATCACCTTCGGGGCCATCGCCGTTCTCTTCTTCCGGCACGCGTCCGAGCGCGGCCTTGAGCAGCGACTCATCGAGGCCGGGGTGCCGGAGGACGAGGTGCACCGGGCTACCTTCGACGGCGAGCTCGTGGCCCTGGCGGGGCGCACCGGGGTGGCGGTGCGCACGCGAACGGGGCTCGACTGATGCGGCACCCGCCGCACCGTTCGCGCGCGCGGGGCGTCGCCGCCCTCGTCGCGCCCGCATTGATCGGAGCCTCCGTGGCAGCAGCGTCCGCGGCGGCTGCCCCGATCCCCATCCGGCCGGTCCCGGGAGAGGCGTTCTTCGGACAGGTGCTTGCCGTCGGCCCGGCCGCCGGGGTGGAGGCCACGGTGTCGAGCCGGGGAGTGACCCGCAGGGTGCCGATGGCGGGTGGAATCGCCCGAGCGCAGGTATCGGGCCCCGTCGGGCTCCGCGGCGCCACCGTGGTGATGCGCGCGGCCTCGGGTGCGGCCGTGGCCCGGCGGAGCACCACCGGTGCGTACCTGCTTCCGCGGTCCGGGCAGGTGGCGGTGCCGGGTTCCCGCCGCGACCGCCGCCTGGAGGCGGCCCTTTCCCGCATCGCCGGCGCGCACGGCGGCGTGAACGCCATCTGGGTCCAGAAGCTGTGGAACGGCAGGGCGGCCGGCTACAACGCCGATGCGGAGTTCCCCGCCGCCAGCCTGGTGAAGCTGCCGCTGGCGGTGGGCGCGGTGATGCGCATGGGCAGCCGGCCGTGGCAGCACCGGTCATGGCCCGATGTGGTGGAGGTGCTCCGGCGCAGCGATGACAAGGCGGCCAACCGGCTGGTGGATGCCGTGGGCTCGGGCTGCACGTCGGGGCCCGACGCCGCGGCGGCGGACGGGCTGCGACGGCTCGGCGCGAGGCAGAGCACCTACCCCGGGTGCTACCTCATCGAGGACGAGCTGCAACCGCGCCTGCCCTCCGGGGGCGTCGCGAGCAGCCCGATGTGGTCGAACCGGTACACGACGGCCCGCGACATGGGCCGGATGCTCTTCGCGCTGCAGTCGGCGGTGGTGCCGACGCCCGCCGGCCGCCGGCAGACCGGCATCGACCCACTGCGGGCCCGCCTCGTGCTCGGGCTGCTCCTCACGGCCGACCAGGTGGGTGCGAATGCGTCGCTCTTCTCGGGCGGGCTGCCCGCGGGGACACCGGTGGCCGAGAAGAACGGCTGGCGCAAGCAGGAGCAGCATGGCGCGGCCATTGCCTACACGTCGAGGGGGCCGATCATCATGGTGGTGCTCACGCAGCGGTCCGGTGAGGCCGACCTGGCTGATGCACGGGCCATCGGGTCCGAGGTGGCGCGCGCCGCCACGAGGGGCTGACGTGCCCGAGGGGCACACCATCCACCGGGCCGCCCGGAAGCAGCGCGAGGTGCTGGCCGGCGACACGGTGGTGGCGTCATCGCCTCAGGGCAGGTTCACCGA
The DNA here is from genome assembly GCA_018969105.1 of Acidobacteriota bacterium. Classification (GTDB taxonomy): domain Bacteria; phylum Actinomycetota; class Thermoleophilia; order Miltoncostaeales; family Miltoncostaeaceae; genus SYFI01. Next base: position 2,896 of record JAGWYY010000135.1, read on the forward strand.
TGGCGCGGCCCTCCTCGACGGGCGGCGCCTCGAGGACATCGAGGCCCATGGAAAGCACCTGTTCTACCGGTTCGAGGATGACCTCCTGTTGCACGTGCACCTCGGGCTCTTCGGGCGCTTCTTCACCCACAAGGGCGATCCGCCCGACCCGCGCGGGGCCATCCGCCTGAGGCTCGTGGGACGCGATGCCACCATCGACCTGCGTGGCCCCACGGCGTGCGAGATCATCGATGACGACGACGAGGCGAATCTGCTCGCCCGGCTGGGCCCAGACCCCCTGCGCGCCGATGCAGATCCCGAGCGGGCCTGGGCGCGGATCGCACGCAGCAGGAGGGAGATCGGCGCGCTGGTGATGGACCAGTCGGTGATGGCAGGAGTGGGCAACGTGTACCGGGCCGAGGCGCTGCACGTGCTGGGCATCCATCCGTCGCGGGAGGGGCGATCGCTCAGCCGCGTGGAGTTCGATGCGCTGTGGGCCACGGTGTGCCGAATGCTGGCCGACGGGGAGCGCGCAGGCCGCATCGTCACGGTGAGCGCGGAGGATGCCGGCATGCCCAGATCGCGCATCCCGCGCGGTGAGCGCACCTATGTGTACCGGCAGGCGGCGTGCCGCTCGTGCGGAGCGCCGGTGACCTCCTGGACCCTCGCCGGGCGGAGATCGTGGGCGTGCGCCACCTGCCAGTCGTAGGCAGGACTCCCCCGGCCCCGCTGCGAACATCAGGGTGCAATCTGCGTCTACGGAAGGAATCCGCTCCATGGGAACGGGCTCAGCGGAGGATCTGCGGCAGTCTGCCAACGGCATGATGTGGGCCGGGATCCTCGCGATCATCATCGGCATCATCGCCATCGCCGTGCCTCAGGTGGCGTCGGTGAGCATCGCCATCCTGGTCGGCATCCTCGTGATCGTTCTTGCGGTCGCCTGGCTCTTCGCGGCCATCGGAAGCGGGGCCAGCGGTGGCTGGAAGGTGATCGGCATCATCCTGTCCATCCTGCTGCTCATCGGCGGGCTCTGGATCCTCTTCAACCCGATCGACGCGACGGTGGGCCTCACGGCCGTCATCGCCATCGTGTTCATCGTGATGGGCGTCGTGCGCGTGATCGCCGCCATCGGCGACACCGGCGGCGAGGGGCGTGGCCTCCTCGCCTTCGGAGGCGTGCTGGCGATCATCATCGGCATCCTCATCGCCTCGGACTTCCCGAGCTCGGCTGCCTGGGCCATCGGCCTGCTCGTGGGCATCCAGTTCCTGTTCGACGGCCTCGGGCTTGTCCTGATGTCGTCGGCAGTCAAGAGGTCCGCGGGCCGCTGACCAGGGCGCACACCGGGGTCCGCAAGGGCCCCGGTGTGACGCTTTCCTGAAA